>JAKOVT010000075.1 GCA_029781935.1 Actinomycetes bacterium
CCGACGTGATGGCGACGTCGTTCCCGCTGACGTCGATCGGGTTGCCGTTGGCGTCCTCGACCTGGAAGCCGATGTTGACGATGTCGCCCGAGAAGAGGGTGTTGCCGTCCGAGTCCTGGAACGACGTGATCGACAGTGATGCCGGGGCGCCGACGGCGAACGTCAGCGTGCCGGAGCCGACCGACGTGATCCCCGGGTAGCTGACCGAGAAGCTGGTGGTGCCGGTGCCGGTATACCTGACCGACACGGTCGCGGTGCCCGCGGTGGAGCCTGCGGCCACGCTGCTCGAGAACGCCGCTGCGTCGCCGGTCAGTCGGGTCACGGTGACCTGGGTGGGGTCGAGGGCCACGGCGTTGCCGAGACCGTCGGACGCCGACACGGTCCCCGACACCGTGTCGCCCGAGGTGAACGTCGTACCGGTCACCGTGCCGTTGCTGAGCTCCGAGAGCGACAGGGTCGTCGTGCTCGCCTGGGCGGACACACCGAACGCCGCAGAGGTCGTCGTCGCGCCACCCGCCGTGATGGTGATGGCCTGGGCCGCGGTGGCCTTCGTGAAGGTGGCGGTGAAGGAGTACGAGCCGCTCGCCGACTGAGGGAGGGTCGTCGGGGAGATGGACGTGACGGCGCTCGCATCGGCGACCGCGAGGTCGAACGCGGCTGCTCCGCCGGCGAACGCCGAGTTGTTCGTCCATGCGCAGGGGTCGGTCGAGGTGCTCGCGCCCTGGACCCTGGCCTGGGCGCTGAAGGTCGTCTGGGCACCCGCGGAGACGCCGCTCGGGGTGGTGATGCACCAGCCGTCGACGGTCGAGGGATAGCCGGTCGTGGCGAGGCCGAGGCTGGAGGAGCCGATGCCGTAGTGCCAGTCGGAGTCGGAGTAGTACTGCACCTTGAGGCTGAAGGGGCCCACGGTGCTCGGTGCGGTGAACGTGATGGTGAACGTGACCGATCCGTTGGCGCCGTTGCCGACCCAGTACTTGTTGGCCGTGGCCGTGTACTTCAGGCACTGCTGACCCTCGGAGCAGGTGCCCTGGCTCTGGTTCCAGCCGGTGGGGCTGCCGGCCACCTGCGCGAAGTCGGTGACGCTCGACGGTGCCGAGATCGAGAAGGACTTGATCGCCGTCTTGGTGTTGCTGATCTTGATCGAGAGGGTCGTGCTGGCCCCCGTGAAGGTCTTGGTCGACGACCCGGTCCCCGTGGGCGACACCACGGTGGCGGTCGCGGTAGGACCGCCGCCGCTGCCGCTGCTGCCGCTGCCGTGGGCGGACGCCGGACCGGCCAGCGTGGAGGCGACCCCGGCGGCGAGGAGCGCGAAGGCGGCGGTGCCGATGGTCAGCCGCTTGGGCAGTGACAGTGCTGAGGTGCTCATGAGCTGCGCTCCCTGTGATCCCCGATGACGCCGACGACGCCGACCCCCCGACCAGGTGAGGACCGACGCGCTCCGTGAAGGCGCAGCCAGGCCCGACACCGAGCCGAACGGTAACGGGGCATGAGCGCGCCGCGCCAGGAAACGTGAGCAGTTCCTGGGTCATGTCGGGAACTGTCGACCCGTTCGTCATGAATGATCGACGGAGCGTGCAGAACACCGGGCTCTGCGTCACCCCCTGCTCCATTCGGGCGCGAACGACACCAGGGGTCAGCGGGGCACGCGCTGCGACGGCCGCGCCTGTCGGCGGTCGACCCGCCCTCGGCCGGCCGCGGCGGGAACGGCACCCGCGACCTGCCGGCGGACGACCTGCCGCACCGTGCTGCGGCGGGCCAGGTCCATCCACCAGGATGGCGCGATGACCACGGAGCCGACCGAGGGCGCCAGCGCGGCGATCGTGCCGGTGGTGCCCGGTGCGCGGCCGGCGCTTCCGCCGGTGGTGCAGGGTTCGCTCGACGTCGCGATCGGCGCCGGCGTGGTGGTGGCCCGGCCCGTCGTCGGCGCCACCGTGTCGCTCGTCCGTGCGTTCGCCCCGCTGGCCCGCGACACCGTCGCGCTGGTCGCCCGCCCGCCGCTGGTGCCCGAGCACCTGACGCCGGCCGCGTGGTGGGAGAGCCTCGCGGCGCGGGGACGCACGGTGCGCGTCGCGGGCACCGAGGACCTCGAGGTCGCCGGGGGAGCGGCGCTCGACGTCGTGGTGCCTACCGTGCTCGACCAGGTGCTCGGCCGACTCGACCTCACCGAGCTCGTCCTGCAGCGGGTGGACCTCGAACGCATCGTGGGTGCCGTGCTCGACCGGATGGACCTCACCGAGGTGGTGCTCGAGCGCGTCGAGCTCGGCCGTGTCGTCGACGGCGCGCTCGACCAGATCGACCTCAACGAGCTGGTGCGCACGCGCGTCGACCTCGCCGGCATCGCCGAGGAGGTCATCGACGACGTCGACCTGCCCGAGATCATCCGCGACTCCACGACCGGTGTGGCCGGAGCGGTCGTCGACGGGACCCGCCTGCGCGCGGTCGAGGGCGACGAGCTCGTGAACAAGCTGGTCGACAGGATCCTGCTGCGCCGCAAGGCGCGTCGTACGGCGGCGCCCGAGGGCGCCCTGGACGACGACCCGACGTTCTTCGAGGCCCGTCGCGGCGACGCCGCCGAGGAGCGGCCGGAGGAGGGGGGCACCGGTGGCTGACCGGCACGTCGTCAAGCGGATCGACCCGATCCCGCCCGCCGCGCGCCCGTTGCAGGGGCTGCGCGCGGGAGTGGTGTCGCGCACGATCGCCGGAGGCATCGACTACGCGATCGTCGCCGCGGTGGTGGTGGGCACGTACGTCGCGATCGTCGTCGTACGGTTCCTGGTCGACCCGCGCAGCGCGGGCGACCTGCCGACCGTGCCGCTGGGGGTCGTCCTCATCTACGGGTTCGCGCTCATGGTGCTGTACCTGTGGGCTGCGTTCGCGACCACCGGTCGAACCGTGGGGGACCGCGTCATGGGGCTGCGCGTCGTCGGGCGCAAGGGTCGCCGGATGAGGTGGACCGGCGCGTTCCTGCGCGCGGTCTTCTGCACCGTGTTCCCGGTGGGCCTGTTCTGGTGCGCGGTGAGCCGGGAGAACCGCTCGGTGCAGGACATCGTGCTGCGCACGTCGGTGATCCACCACTGGCCGGTGCCGCCTCGGGTCGACGGCCTCACCGACGTGGAGCGGCGCTCCGCGCTCTGACCTGCCCGGCCGCTCCGACCTGACCGGCCGCTCCGACCTGACCGGCCCGCTCCGACCTCACCGGCCCGTTCCGACCTGACCGGCCACCCGTGCACCGTCTCGGACCCGTGGCCGGTCGGGAGCCCCGCCCCGCCGCGTGACCGGAGCGGCCGTCCCGACCCGCTGCGCCCCGCCCCCCACTTCCCCCCACCCCGGGGCCTCCACCCGGTCGCAGCCGGGCCGGCGCACGCTCACGAGCGCCGTCCGCCCGTAGCGCGACACGCCCGGGACGGTCGCGTCCGCGACCTGCCGGGCTCGGGGCTGCGACCGGTAAGGCAGGAGTGGCGGTTGGTGCTCCACTGCCCTCCACTGCCCCTGACCTGGGATGACGCGCTGTTCCGCGACGCCGTACCGCCCCTCGCGAGCGACAGGTAGCCGTTCGGGGGAGCCGTGGTGGTTGACGGTGGGGCAAAGTGGAGTATGTTGGCGCGCAATCGAGCGGACGGGAGGTGAGCGGAAGGTGTTCCTCGGGACGCACCGCCCTCGCCTCGACGAGAAGAACCGGGTGATCCTGCCCGCGAAGTTCCGCGACGCCCTCGCCGACGGTCTGGTCATGACCAAGGGCCAGGACCGCTGCCTCGTGGTCTGGACCAAGGCGGCGTTCGCGACGTACGCCGCCGAGCTGCGCCAGGGCTCGCAGACCAACGAGAAGGTCCGCGCCTACACCCGCGTCCTGTTCGCCAGCGCCTACGACGACGCCCCGGACCGCCAGGGCCGCATCGTCATCCCGGCGCCGCTGCGCCAGTACGCCGGTCTCACCAAGGACTGCGTCGTGGTGGGTGCCGACACCCGCATCGAGATCTGGGACGCCGAGGCCTGGGACTCCTACCTGGCCGGCAACGAGGACTCCTTCGCCGAGCTCGACAGCGAGGTGGTGCCCAAGGCGTGAGCTCGTGGCACGAGGTCTCCGGTCCGTCACCGGCTACCTGGCGCACCTTCCCCGGTGCCAGGCAGACCCACCCCGCGTGACGGACGGGGGACCTGGTCCCACGACAGCGCACCTCACCTCGGCCCGACCCGACACCGCACCACCCGCACGACCGTTCCGGCACGACCAGGACGAGCCCCCACCGCGAGCGCCCTCGGGCGAGGAGGACACCGTCGCCATGGCGTTGAGCACGCTGCACTCCGGCCCGCGGGCCGGGTCGACAGCCCACCCGATCGCCCTGCGGGCGCAGCGCGCCCGCCGCGCCCTGCACACCCCCGCCGCTGTCCTGCTCGCCTCCTGCGCCCTCGCGGGCGCGTTCCTCGTCGCGGTCTCCGACCTCGCGTCCCGTCTGGGCTGAGGACTCCCGCCATGGACGACGACGGCCGCCGCGACGGGACCTCCCGTCCGGCGCCGTCGCACGTCCCGGTGCTCCTCGAGCGCTGCCTCTCGCTGCTCGCACCGGCGCTCGAGCGCCCCGGTGCGGTCGTCGTCGACGCCACGCTGGGCCTCGGCGGCCACAGCGAGGCGCTGCTGCGCCGGTTCCCCGACGTCCGGCTCGTCGGCGTCGACCGCGATCCCGACGCGCTGGCCCTCTCCGCCCGCCGGCTCGCCCCCTTCGAGCGCCGCACGGTGCTGGTGCACGCGGTCTACGACGAGCTGCCGCGCGTCCTCGACGAGGTGGAGCACCCGCGCGTCGACGGCGTGCTCTTCGACCTCGGCGTTTCCTCGATGCAGCTCGACGAGGCCGAGCGCGGCTTCGCCTACGCGCAGGACGCCCCGCTCGACATGCGGATGGACCCGACGCACGGCAAGACCGCGGCCGACGTCCTCAACACCTACGCCGCGACGGAGCTCGCCCGGGTCCTGCGGGAGTACGGCGAGGAGAAGTTCGCCAGGCGCATCGCCGACGCCGTGGTCCGCGAGCGCGGCAAGCAGCCGTTCGAGTCCAGCG
>JAKOVT010000082.1 GCA_029781935.1 Actinomycetes bacterium
CATCGACGCCGCCGACGGCCCGAAGCAGCGCGAGCGCGCCGACGTCCTCGAGGTCGTCGGCGCCACCGTGCGCCTCGGCGACGGCGACTCGCTCCCCGACGGCGCCGACGTGCTCGTCGTATCGCCCGGCCTCCCTCCGCGCGCGCCGGTGATCCTCGCTGCGCAGGAGCAGGGCGTGCCGGTGTGGGGCGAGCTCGAGCTCGCCTGGCGCTTGCGCGGTCCCGACCCCGCGCCGTGGCTGGTCGTCACCGGGACGAACGGGAAGACCACGACGACGCTGATGCTCGAGTCGATCCTGCGCGCCGCGGGTCACCGCACCGCCTCCGTCGGCAACATCGGCGTCTCGCTCGTCGACGCCGTGATGGACCCCGAGGGGTACGACGTCCTCGCCGTCGAGGTCGGCGCGCCGCAGCTGCCGTTCCTGTCGACGGCCAGCCCGCTCGCGTCGGTGTGCCTCAACGTCGCCGAGGACCACATCGACCTGTTCGGCTCGTTCGAGGCCTACACGGCCGCGAAGGCCCGCATCTACACCCACACCCAGGTCGCCGCGGTCTACGACGAGGCGGAGCCCGAGACCCGGCGCATGGTCGAGGAGGCCGACGTCGTGGAGGGCTGCCGCGCGATCGGCATCACGCGCGGCATCCCCGGGCTGTCGATGCTGGGCGTCGTCGACGACCTGCTCGTCGACCGCGCGTTCGTCGAGAACCGCCAGGAGTCGGCGCAGGAGCTCGCGTCGGTGCACGACGTGCGCCCGTTCGCGCCGCACAACGTCACGAACGCGCTCGCCGCCGCGGCGCTCGCGCGCGCGTTCGGCGTGCCGGCGGCGGCGGTGCGCGAGGGGCTGCGCTCCTTCGAGCCCGCCGGGCACCGCATCGCCGAGGTGGGCGAGGTAGCCGGCGTGCGGTACGTCGACGACTCGAAGGCCACCAACTGCCACGCGGCCGAGACGTCGCTGATGGCGTACGGCCCGGTGGTCTGGATCGCCGGCGGCATGGCCAAGGGCCAGGAGTTCGACGACCTCGTCCAGCGGACGCGCGACCGGCTGCGCGGCGCCGTCCTGCTCGGCGTCGACCGCGACCGCATCCGCGAGGCGCTCGCGCGACACGCGCCCGATGTCCCCGTGATCGAGGTCTCCCGCACGGACACTGGAGCCATGGACGACGTCGTGAACGCCGCCGCCGGGCTCGCGCGCCCGGGCGACACCGTCCTGCTCGCTCCGGGCTGCGCGTCGTGGGACATGTATCGCGACTACGCCCAGCGCGGGGACGTGTTCGCCGAGGCCGTGCGACGCCTGGCGGACGCGTGAGCAGCGACACCGTACGACGCGCCACCTCGAGCGACCGGCCCCGCGTCGAGCATCCGCTCGCGACGTACCACGTCCTGCTGGGCGCGACCCTGTTGCTGCTCCTGCTCGGTATCGCGATGGTCCTCTCGGCGTCGACGGTCCTGAGCTACCAGGTCTTCGGCTCGGCGTACACCCTGTGGTTCCGCCAGGTGATGTTCGCGGTGGTCGGCCTCGTCGCGATGGTGCTCGCGTCGCGCATGCCGGTGTCGTTCTACCGCCGACTGGCCTACCCGCTGCTGATCTTCGCGCTGGTCTCGCTCGTCGCTGTCCTGGTCATCGGCCACTCGGTGGCGGGTCAGCGCAACTGGATCGAGCTCGGCGGCCCGTTCCGCTTCCAGCCCAGCGAGTTCGCCAAGCTCGCGCTGGTGCTGTGGTCGGCCGACCTGATGGCCCGCAAGCAGGGCAGCATCCACCAGTGGAAGCACCTGCTCGTACCGCTCGTCCCGGTCTCGCTCATGGTCATCGGGCTGGTCCTGCTCGAGGGCGACGTCGGCACCGCGCTCGTCATGGTGCCGATGGTCGCGGCGGTGCTCTACGTCAACGGCGCCCCGCTGCGGCTGTTCGTCCTCGGCGCCGCCGCGGTCCTCGGCGGCGTCGCGCTGCTCACCGTCGGGCACACCTACCGCCTCGGCCGGTTCACCGCGTGGCTCGACCCCAGCGCCGACGCCCTCAACACCGGGTGGCAGGTGCTGCACGGCAAGAGCGCGCTCGGCGGCGGCGGCTGGTTCGGTGTCGGACTCGGCGCCAGCCGCGAGAAGTGGGACTGGCTGCCCGAGGCGCACACCGACTTCATCTACGCGGTGGTAGGCGAGGAGCTGGGGATCGTCGGGTCGCTGCTCGTGCTCGTCCTCTTCGCGGCGATCGGCGTCGCAGGCCTGCGGTTGGCGCGCATCACCACCGATCCCTTCGTGCGCACGGCGTCCGCGGCCACGGTCGCGTGGCTGCTGACCCAGGCGCTGCTCAACATCGGCGCCGTGCTGCAGCTCGTGCCGATCACCGGCATCCCGCTGCCGCTGGTCTCCTACGGCGGGTCGTCGCTCGTGCCCACGCTCGTGGCCTGCGGCATGCTCATGTCGTTCGCACGCGCCGAGGCCGGTCGCCCCGTGAAGGCGACGCGCACCCGCCGTCCCGCCCGGGGTCGGTGAGACCCGTGCACGTCGTCCTCGCGGGCGGGGGCACGGCCGGTCACGTCGAGCCCGCCCTCAACCTCGCCGACTGCCTGCGCCGTCACGACCCCGGGATCGGCATCACAGCGCTGGGCACCGAACGCGGCCTCGAGACCAAGCTCGTCCCCGAGCGCGGCTACGACCTGCGGCTCGTCACTGCCACGCCCATGCCGCGGCGGCCCACGATGGACCTCGCCCGGCTGCCCACGCGCGTGCGCCGCTCGGTGGCCGAGGTGCGCGAGGTCCTCGCCGACACCGGCGCCGACGTCCTCGTGGGCTTCGGCGGCTACGTCGCGCTGCCCGGCTACCTCGGCGCCCGCGGCACCGTGCCCATCGCGATCCACGAGGCGAACGCGCGGCCCGGTCTGGCCAACCGCGTCGGCGCCCGGTTCACGTCGTACGTCGGCTGCGCCGTGCCGGGCGCGATCGCCGGCGCCCAGCACATCGGCATGCCGCTGCGGCCCGCGATCGCGAACCTCGACCGGGCGGCCGTGCGCGCCGAGGCGCGCGCCCACTTCGGCCTCGACCCGGACCGGCCGACCCTGCTCGTGTTCGGCGGCTCGCAGGGCGCTCGACGCCTCAACGACGCGACCGTCGCAGCCGCGCACGACCTCACCGCGCAGGGCATCCAGGTGCTGCACGCGGCGGGCCTGCGCAACGACGACCAGCGCCCCACCGGTGCCCTGGGCCCCGCGCCGTACGTCGCGCTGCCCTACATCGACCGGATGGACCTCGCCTACGCCGCTGCCGATGTCGCGCTCTGCCGCGCCGGGGCCATGACCTGCGCCGAGCTCGCGGCCGTCGGGCTGCCCGCGCTCTACGTTCCGCTGCCGATCGGGAACGGCGAGCAGCGCCTCAACGCGCTGCCGGTCGTCGACGCCGGGGGAGGGCTCCTGGTCGACGACGCCTCGCTCGATGGCGCCCTCGTCGTGCACCAGCTGGCGCCCCTGCTCCTCGACGCCGAGCAGCGACGCGAGATGGAGACGGCCGCCGCCTCCCACGGTCAGCGCGACGCGGACGAGAGACTGAGGAGGCTGGTCCTCGACGCCGTCGCGAGCACCGGCGACACCACCGCACGAGGAGGCTCCCGATGACCGCCCAGCCCGCCGACCTGTCCGGACTCGGGCACGTCCACGTCGTGGGCATCGGCGGCGCCGGCATGTCGGGCATCGCACGGATCCTCGTGGCGCGCGGCATCACCGTGAGCGGCAGCGACGCCAAGGACTCGCGCCGTCTCGCGGCACTGCGCGCCCTCGGCGTCGAGGCCCACGTCGGGCACGCGGCCGAGCAGATCGCGGGCGCCGACACCATCATCGCCTCGACCGCGATCAAGCAGGAGAACCCCGAGCTGGTGGCGGCCCGCGCCGCGGGGTTGCGGGTGATGGGCCGCGCCGAGGCGCTGGCGACCCTCATGGCGGGCTACCGCGGCGTCGCCGTCGCCGGCACCCACGGCAAGACCACCACGACCTCGATGCTCACGGTGGCGCTGCAGCACTGCGGCGCCGACCCGTCGTTCGCGATCGGCAGCGAGCTCAACGAGAGCGGCAGCAACGCGCACCTCGGGACGGGCGAGGAGTTCGTCGCCGAGGCCGACGAGAGCGACGGCGCGTTCCTGGCGCTCCCGGCGTACGCCGGCATCGTCACCAACGTCGAACCCGACCACCTCGACCACTGGGGCACCTTCGAGGCCATCGAGGCCGCCTTCCTCGAGTTCTGCACCGCGATCCGCGACCGTGGCGGCTTCGTCACCGTCTGCGTCGACGACGCCGGCGGCGCGCGGCTGGCGGAGAACGCGCGCGCGGAGGGCGTCGACATCCGTACCTACGGCACCGCCGACGGCGCCGACTTCCGGGTCGAGCTGCTCGGCGTCGGCGACCACGGCTGGCGCTTCGACGTCCTCGAGCACGGCGTGCGCCTCGGCGTCACCGAGCTCGGCGTCCCCGGCAAGCACAACGTCCTCAACGCCACCGCCGCGCTCGTGACCGGCATCGGTCTCGGGTACCCCGCCAGCGACCTGCGCGCGGGGCTGGAGACGTTCTCCGGCACGCGGCGCCGCTTCGACTTCAAGGGCACGGCCGACGGCGTACGCGTCTACGACGACTATGCGCACCACCCGACCGAGATCGCTGCGACCCTCTCCGCCATGCGCGACGTCGTCGGCGAGGGTCGGCTCGTCGTGGCGTTCCAGGCGCACCACTACTACCGCACCGCGATGTTCACCCAGGAGTTCGGCGAGGCGCTCGGCCTCGCCGACGAGGTCGTGGTCCTCGAGGTCTTCGCGCCCGGCGAGGACCCGATCCCGGGTGCGTCCGGCGTGGCCATGGCGTCGCACGTGCCGCTGCCGGCCGACCAGGTCGTGTTCGAGCCCTCGTGGAGCAAGGTCGCCGGCCAGCTCGTGGCGCGGGCCCGTCCGGGAGACGTCGTCATGACGCTCGGCGCGGGCGACATCGCGATGATCGGCACCGAGGTGCTCGACCTGCTGCGCGCCCGCGAGGCCCGATGACCGTCCTCGAGTCAGCGCAGCGCTTCGGTGCCGCGACGCGCAGGCGTCGCATCCACCGCTGGATCGCCCTGGCCGTCGTGATCGCCCTCCTTGGCCTCGCGGTGTGGGCGGTGTGGTTCTCGTCGCTGCTCACCGTTCGCGAGGTGCGCGTGCTGGGCACCGTCAACGTCAGCGCCGAGCAGGTGCGCACCGCGGCCGACGTACCGTCCGACGTGCCGCTCGCGCGCGTCGACGTCGCCGGCATCACCGAGCGCATCGACGCCATCCCGCGCGTGAAGTCGGTGGAGGTCCGGCGCGGCTGGCCCGACGTCCTCGTCCTCGTCGTCACCGAGCGCGTGCCGCTCGCGGTCACGAGGGCGGGCACGTCGCTCGCGTACCTCGACGAGACCGGTGCGCGGTTCGGCTCGCTCACCGTCGCGCCGCGCGGCATGCCGCTCGTCGTCAGCTCGGACCAGCTCTCCACGCAGGCCGCGCTCGATGTGGTGGGGGCGCTGCCGAAGGCGTTGCGCGACACCACCGCGACCGTCACCGCGAAGACGCGCGACGACGTCGTGCTGACCCTCGCCGACGGCGTGCGGGTGCGGTGGGGGAGCGCCGAGCAGAGCGATCGCAAGGCCGAGGTGCTCGCCGCCCTGCTGCGCGTGAAGGCGGCGTCGTACGACGTGAGCGCCCCGGACCTGCCGACCTCGCGCGGCACCGCGCCCTCTCCCCGCTGAGCCCGGGCCGCCGGGCCGCGGGTCGTGGCCCAGCGGTCGACCCGCGCGCGACGGTCGCGTCGACCACGGGCTGCGACCGTCCGGACGCCCCTGGTCAGACCCGGGGGAGGCGGCCGGCAGCGGGCGAAGCCTGGTGAGCCCACGGCTCCAACGGCGGAATCCCTTGCGGCTGAAGGTGATCGCGGTATCCGAGGGGTCGGCGGCGCGAGAGCAGGGGCCGAGCGCCTTGCGCCGCCCCCGGGACCCGCCGTAGGTTCACCCCTCAGGTACAGGATGACATAACTATCAGCCTCTACATGAGGGTGAGAGTTGTCGCGGCGCCTGGGGAAGGGCCTCCGCGACGGTCGAGAGAAGGGTCAGGGCCATGGCGGCTCCCCAGAACTACCTCGCGGTGATCAAGGTCGTCGGCATCGGCGGCGGCGGCGTCAACGCCGTCAACCGGA
>JAKOVT010000093.1 GCA_029781935.1 Actinomycetes bacterium
CTGGTCGTGCCCTCGGGCTCGCCGATGCGCTGCGGGAACGTGACGGCGAACTGCGCCGTGCCGCTGGAGTCGAGCGTCGTCAGGCCGCTGCCGGTCTGCAGGTCGCCGGTCCATCGGGTCGAGGCGTCGCGGACGGTCATGGGTCCTCCTGGTGCGTCGGGTCCGGGCTCCACCGTCGTACGCCGAGCCCTGTCGCGCCACCGGTGGCGCGAGCACACTGCGAGTCGGAGGGAACCCCGGGCAGCTCGAGCGCGTGTCTCGTCCAGAGCCCGGGTCGCCGGGCGGCGGACCGAGGGGGGAGGTGGCCCGGGTGCACGAGCAGTTCGACGCCTTCTACGTGTCGACCTTCCCGCGGCTGCTGCGCCAGCTCACGCTCGTCACCCTGGACGGCGACCAGGCGCAGGACGCTCTGCAGGAGGCGTTCGTGCGCGCCTGGCAGCGGTGGGACAGGATCTCGGCGTACGAGGACCCGGAGGGCTGGGTGCGCACGGTCGCCTACCGCCACTGCGTCTCCCACTGGCGGCGGATGGTCACCGCGCGACGAGCGGCACCGCGCCTCGCGCAGGCCGACTCGGTGAGTCCGGTCGCGTCGGCCGAGGTGGTCTCCGTACGCCGTGCCCTCGCCGACCTCGGCCCCGACCAGCGCGCCGTGCTCGTGCTGCACGAGCTGTGCGACCTCTCGATCGAGGAGATCGCGGCGACGCTGCGGGTCCCGCGCGGCACGGTGAAGTCGCGCCTGGCCCGCGGCCGCGCGGCGCTCGCCGAGCTGCTGCGCGACGACCCCGAGGATCCGGAACCCCTGCGCCGCACGGCGATCCCGGCCCAACCGACCACGTACGCCGTCCCGGAGGTGCGCGATGTCCTCGGTTCGTGAGCTCCTCGAGTCGGCCGCGCCGGCTCAGCAGCGCGCACCGCTGGCCGCGGCCGAGGTGCGGCGGCTGGGCGACCGTCGTCGTCGTCGCGGGTACGCCGCTGGGGCGGTGGTCGCGGTCGCGGCGATGGGTCTCGCCAGCGTCGCCGGGGTGCGGGTGCTCGACGCGAGCGGGCGCCACGACGTGGCCGTGGGCCGGCCGACGGCCCCGTCGACCCCCGTGCCGTCGCTGCAGCCGGTCCGTGCGATCGAGGGCACCCGGTGGATCCCCGACCTGCAGCTGCTCGGGATCACGACGACTCAGGCCTACCCCGACGAGAAGGGCAGCCGACCGCGTGCGCTCCTCACCTTCGCGCCCGACGGCGTGCTGATCCTCGACGTGATGCTGCCCGGCGCGCCGACGGTGACCGTGCCCGGCAGCTACCTCGTGACCACCGAGGCGACCAGCTCGGCCGGGCTCACGCCGGACCTGAGGGCCCAGGTGTCGCTCGACCTCACCGCTCCCGACGGCGCGTCCGATGTGGTGGCCGGCCTGGTCGCGCGGCTGGACCTGGTGACCACGGCCGAGGGCTACCTGCCCGAGACGCCGCCGCGGTCGCTCGAACCGATGACGCTGTTCCTCTACGGCCCGACGAAGACGACGGTCTACGGCGCGCTCGACCTCGTGCGCAGCGATGCCGTGCTGCCGTCGCCGTACCCGTCGAGGCCCTGAGCCGGGGCGCCCGCAGCGGGACCGGTCGCACGAGGCCCGTGACCGGTCCCGCCGCCGGTGCCCCGGACGCGCGGCACCGCCTGGGTCAGTCGGCGGCGAGGAGGCGGTCGAGATCGCCGTGCACCTCGAGGCCCGCGCAGTGGCCGGTGTCGTCGAGCAGCACCCGGCCCGCGTCGTCGGTGAGGCGCACCGACACCGTGGCGTCGAGGGTCTCCTCGACCCGCTTGTGCATCTCCGTGCGCACGGGTGCGTGCAGCAGGGCGCCGCGCGGTCGGTCGGCCGTGATGTCGAGGGTGCTGCCCCTCTTGGCCCGCAGGGTCCAGCGCACCTCGTCGTCGGTGATCTCGAGCCGGGTGGTGCGGGCGCCGGTGTAGGTCGCGAACCGATGCAGCACGCCCTGGTGCTGGAGCCCCACGATGTGACCGCGGAACTCCGAGCGCAGCCAGGGGATCAGGGCGATCGACGCCGAGAGGCAGGTCGAGGGGTCGGTGAAGTGGTTCGTCTGGGTCCACACGTAGCCCGCGGGGAACGCGGCACCCCAGTCCTTCTCGAGGTAGCCCCGGCCCCCGTCGAAGGAGGCGGTCGCACCCTCGTGCTCGAGCCGGCCGGCGAGGTCGTGGCCGAAGGACACCACACCGTGCTTGCACTCCATGCGCGGTACCCACGCGTACCAGCCCATGACGCCGGGGGAGAGCAGCGTGACCGGCCACGGATCGAGCGGGGTGGTGAAGCGCACCTCGCCGCGCAGGCTGGGCAGGTCGAGCACGACGCCGCGGTCGCTGAACCGGTTCGGGCCGACCCGGACGTCGAAGCGGTCGGGCTCGGCGCCGAAGTCGGCGACGTCGTAGCGGTGGTACCAGGAGCGCCCGGTCATGCCGTCGAGCACCTGCACGAACGCCTCGTCGCCGCCGTCGGTGCCGAGGAAGACGCCGGGGATCACGGCCCACCGGGCGCTGCGGTCGGCGCTCACCAGCTTGACGTACCAGCCCTCGAAGTACGACGACGTGACGCCGTGCCCGTGGAAGGCCTCGGGGTGCAGGACGCCGCGGATGCCCATGCGGCGACGGTAACCGCCGCCCAGCCCGTGCGGGGCTCGGTCGCCCAGCGTGACCGATGCCACGCTCCCTGCCGGTGTGAGCCGCTGACCTGCGGGTACGCCGGGTGACGGTCCGCCTCGAGGCGGGCCGCGGATCGCTCCGCGATTCCGATTCGTCCCTTTCTCCGTGGCAGACTGCTGCGGCGGCGCCGCACCGCGTCGGACACCTGACCGTCCCCGTGACCCGGGGGGAACGGGGAACGCATGAGCTCCACCACCAGGGCGCGCGTCTCGCGCGTCGCCGTCCTCGCGACCGCGGGCGCGCTCGCGATCACGCTCGTCCCGGCCGTGCAGTCGGCCCAGGCGGCGGTCGTGCCGCCCAAGTTCGCCTACCTGTCGGCCATCGCCGGCGACGCCGCCCTCTCGACGGCGGCCGCCTCGGGCGGCACGGGCACGCAGGCGACGCCCGCCGGCTACCAGACCTTCGGCTACGACGCGTCTGCCGACGGCAAGACCTGGGCCGCGTGCATGTCGGCCGGTGCCGCGAGCGCCGACGCCTACGACCGCACCTACGCCCTGGTGCTCACCCACGACGACGGCACCACGGTGTCCACGCGCGTGCTGAGCACGTTCTGCGAGGCGAACCCCGTCGTGTCCGCCGACGGCTCCACCGTCTACTGGTACGCCGACGACACGATCTACAAGTACGCCGCGACCTACTCGGGCGGCACGATCTCGGGCACCCCGAGCGCGGTCTCCACCGGTCAGTTCGTGAAGAAGACCGACTCGGCCGGCGACCCCACCGAGGACCTCCAGGCCCTCGCCGTCTCGCCCGACGGTGCCAGCGCCGCCGTGATGCTCACGACCGGGACGGTCAGCCGCGTGCGCTCGGCCGCGATGACCACCTCGGCCACCAAGCCCGGAGTCTTCGAGAAGTCCTACTCCTCGACGTCGACGGCCGCCACGGTCTACGTGCCGAAGCCGTACTCGTTCGCCTACGTCGACGACAACACGTTCGTCTACGACGTGGTCAACATCAAGCAGACCACGTCGCCGAAGACCATCGTCGCCATCGCGGCCGACACCCCCGCCGCGGGCACGCCCGCCGGTGTCACCATCGCGGCCCTGCTCGCCCCCGCGCTGAACGACACCTACGACCTGCGCGAGCACAACGGCACCTTCTACACCTGGCGCGACGTCTACAGCGGCTCCACCTTCGTGGAGACGCAGTGGGCCACCGCCACCGTCGCCGGTGCCCCGGGCACCTGGACCGTCGATGCGCCCGACACCGCGCGCAAGCGCGACAACGGCGACTCGACGTACCGCTACATCCCGGTCACCTCGACGCTGCCCGACCTGCAGCCCGCGATCAACAAGGCCGCCGCGCACCCGACCTTCGCGCTGTCGAAGACGGTGGCTGTCTACCGCTCCAAGGTGCCCTACCAGAGCTTCAACCTCTACGTGCAGGACCCGCTCGGCGGCGCGTACGCCGCGGCGTCGGCGGCCGAGGTCGACAAGGGCACGCTCGAGTGGTCGACCAACAACGGCGCCTCGTGGATCTCGCTCGGCTCGACGTCGGGCAAGAACGTCTTCGCCATCGGGACCAAGTGGTACAACGGCTACTCGCCGGTGCTGGCGCGCAACACCGCCTTCCGCTGGACCTTCCCCGGCGACTACTTCACCGAGGCCTCGACCGCCGTCGTCCGCGGTGTGAAGGTCGTGCCGATCATCACCGTGAAGAAGTCGGTGAGCGGCGCCTACACCACGGTCTACGGCTACGCGACGCGCAAGCTGGGCACCGCCTCGCTGCAGCGCGCGACGTCGGTCGGCTGGCGCTCGGTGGCCACCACGACGATGTCGTCGAGCGGCGTGTTCACCTTCGGGAAGCGCGCCCTGGTGAAGGGCACCTACCGCATCGTCACGATCGCCGACACCTCGTGGGCCGCCGGTGTGAAGGTCTTCACCGTCTGACCCGTGCACGTCCTGCCGACGGCGCCGTCCCGCTCGGGACGGCGCCGTCGTCGTGCTCGGGGGTCGTCGATCAGCCGACGACGCCGTAGAGCCGGTCGCCCGCGTCGCCGAGGCCGGGGACGATGTAGCCCTTCTCGTTGAGCCGCTCGTCGCAGCCGGCGGTGACCACCTGCACCGACACCTCGCGGTCGTCGTAGGCCTCACGCAGCTTCTGCAGGCCCTCGGGAGCGGCGAGCAGGCAGATCGCGGTGACGTCGGTGGCTCCGCGCGAGAGGAGCAGGTCGATCGCGTCCACGAGGGTGCCGCCGGTGGCCAGCATCGGGTCGAGGACGTAGACCTGGCGTCCCGAGAGGTCGTGCGGCACGCGGTCGGCGTACGTCGAGACGATGAGCGTCTCCTCGTCGCGGATCATGCCCAGGAAGCCCACCTCGGCGGTCGGCAGCAGGCGCATCATGCCGTCGAGCATGCCCAGGCCGGCGCGCAGGATCGGTACGACGAGGGGCCGCGGGATCGCCAGCTTCACGCCCATCGCCGGCGCCACCGGCGTCGTGACGGCGACGCGCTCGACGCGGATGTCGCGCGTGGCCTCGTAGGCGAGGAGAGTGACCAGCTCGTCGGCGAGCCGGCGGAAGGTCGGCGAGTCCGTGCGCGCGTCGCGCAGCGTCGTGAGCTTGTGGGCGACGAGCGGGTGGTCGGCGACGTGGATGCGCAGGCTCTGGGACATGGCCGCAGGGTAGGGCGTCCGCGCCCCGGACCACGACCCGGTCGCCGGGCGCTCCCGTCGTACGGTCCGGAGGCGTCCGGGCGAGGGCCGCGCCGCCGGACGGCCTCCGCGTCGCAGAGACGAGGTCGCCGAGGAGCTCGGCAGCGCAACGACGTCGGCAGTGCCCGAGGCGCCGACGGTGGGGACCGGTCGCGCCGGGAGCGCGCCCGTGGCGAGGGTCACCCTGGAGCGTGGTCGAGAGTGCGCGAACGGTGAGCGACCCTGCGCGCGTTCTGCCAGTCTGAGGCGGTGGCGCCCTCGGGCGCCCCCGGCGGCGACGAGGAGGTCGAGATGTCCGACGTAGAGGTCGACGTCGACTTCGCCTTCGCCGCGTGGCGCGAGGAGGGACTCTGGCGGCTCGAGCAGCTGCCGGCGCGCATCGGCGCCCAGTTCGACAGCCTCGTGAGCGCCTGCCGCGCCCAGCCCGGTGAGGGCGGTGTGCTGGGCATGGTGTCGGTCGAGGAGGAGTTCTTCGTCCTCGTGCGCGTGCTCGGCGAGGACGTCCGCGTGCTCGTGTCCGACGTGTACGCCGCCGAGGAGTGGCCGATCGGTCTGGCCGCCCTCGAGCGGCTCGGCACCCCGATGCCCGACGACGACGACGGCGACGACCCCGAGCCTGGCGGCGACCTGCGCATCGTGGAGGACTTCGGCCTCGGCATCGAGGAGCTCGAGCTGCTCCTCGACGACCCCGAGCTCTACCCCGACGAGCAGCTCGCCGGCATCGCCTCCCGCCTCGGCTTCGGCGACCAGTTCGACACCCTCCTCGAGTCCATCGACGCCCCCTGACCCCCACCCTCCGCATCAATGTGCCCCTCGGTGCGCTAGAAGCACCGGAATCGCCCCAAGCCCTCGCGAACCGCTGGTGGTGGAGCCGCCGGAGCCGCAGGGCACGTCGTCGCCGCGATCCGTAAGGGACGGACCCTTGGGGCGTTCTCGGTGCTTCTAGCGCACCGAGGGGCACATTCATCCCGGACGGGCGGTAGCGGGACCGGGGCGGGGGGGGCGCTCGTGGGGGATGATCGGGTCGTGCAGGTGCGCCCCGGGGACGTCGAGGCGGTACGCCGGGCCCTCGAGGAGGCGCGTGCGGCCGCCGCGGCCGGCGAGGTGCCGATCGGCGCCGTGGTCGTCGCGGCCGACGGCACCGTGATCGGCACCGGTCGGAACGAGCGCGAGACCACCCAGGACCCCACGGCCCACGCCGAGGTGGTCGCGATCCGCGCGGCCGCGGCCCGGGTCGGCTCGTGGCGGCTGGACGGCTGCACGCTGGCCGTCACCCTCGAGCCCTGCCCCATGTGCGCGGGCGCGGCCTGGCTCTCCCGCGTCGATCGCGTCGTGTTCGGCGCGTGGAACGAGGAGTACGGCGCGGCCGGGTCGCTCTGGGACGTGCTCCGCGACCGCCGCCTCAACCATCGGCCCGAGGTCGTGGCGGGCGTCCTCGCCGACGAGTGCTCCGCGCTGCTGTCGGAGTTCTTCGCCTCGCGGCGTACCGAGCACTGACCGCGCGGCGCTCCTTCTCCACGCCGTCTCCACATCGTGTGCACCGGTCCTCCAGCCGGCCGGTCGACGATCCCCGTGTCGCACAGCGCACGAGGAGGACGGAATGGCCACCCAGACGCAGACACCGGGCTCGGTGCAGCAGAGGCGGGAGGTTCCCCGTCGCAGCGCGGGCTGGGGCCGTCGGGTCCGGTTCGCGCGGCACGCCGTGCAGCTCGCCGTGGTCGGTGTGGTCGCCTGGATCCTCGCGCAGGCCTGGCTCGGCGGATCGGCCGGCGAGGTGTTCTGCCCCTTCGGCGGGTTCGAGACCGCCTGGACCTGGCTCACGACCGGCCGCACCGTCTCGCACCTGCACTCCGGCAACCTCGTGCTCGCCGCCGCGGTGGCGCTGATGGCGATCGCGGCCCGCGGCAGCTTCTGCGGCTGGGCCTGCCCGTTCGGCTCGATCCAGGAGGGCGTGTACGCCGTGTCGCGCACGGTCGGCTCGTGGGTCCCGCCTCTCGGTCGCTGGCAGCGGCGTCCGGCCGGCCCGGTGTGGCGTCGCGTCGACTCGGTCCTGCGCTACGGGCGGTACGCCGTCCTCGTGTTCGCCGTCGGCGGCGCCGCCGTCACGGGCACCCTCGTGTTCCGCGACGTCGACCCCTGGCACGCCGTGCTCGGGATCGTGGAGTTCGAGCTGAGCCTCGCGTTCGCCGTCCTGGTGGCCGTGCTGCTGCTCGGTCTCGTCGTCCCGCGGCCGTTCTGCCGCTACGCCTGCCCGCTCGGGGCGACGCTCGGCCTGATCGGGAAGGTCTCGCCCGTCGCGGTCGAGCGCGACGCGTCGGCGTGCCTGGGTTGCGACCTCTGCACCCAGGCCTGCCCGATGGCGCTGCAGGTGCACGAGGCCAGCCGCGTCACGAGCAGCCAGTGCATCGGGTGCCTCGAGTGCGTGGCGGCCTGCCCGAGCCAGCAGGCGCTCGGCGTCGCGGTCGCCCTGCCCTGGCCCGCGGCTCCTCGCGAGCTCGTCACCGTGTCCGCCTCCGAGTCCCAGGACGGTGCCCGATGAGCACGACCCCGACCACGCTGCGCCTCCCGCGCACGTCGCGCGCGATCCCGACCCGCACCCGCACCGCGACGCGCCGCGTCCCGATCGTGCTGCCGCTCGTCCTGGCCCTGCTCCTGGCGGCGGGCGCGGTCGTCGGGGCTCAGGCGACCGGCTTCTGGTCCACCAGCGGACGTCAGGTCTCCGCGACCGGTACGTCGACGACGGAGGAGAAGGACACCTCGACGGCCCCGACCGCGATCGAGGACGTGAAGGGCTGGATGACGCTCGACCAGGTGGTGCGCGGTGGCTTCCCGGGTGTCACGGAGGCCTCGCTGCGCGCCCGGTTCGAGATCCCGGCCGACGTCCCGCTCTCGACCGCGCTCAAGGACCTCGCCGAGTCGGTGCCCGGCTTCGAGGTCACCGCGCTGCGCGAGTGGCTCGCCGACCCCACCGCCTGAGGCCGCTCAGGAGGCGCCGGGACCGGGAGCCGACGCGGCGACGCGCTGGAGCGTGATCGTCCCCATGCGGCCCTCCTGCGACAGCGTCAACCGGTCCCAGTCGATCGTGTACGTCGTCACCCGGGCCAGCAGCGCGAGGTACCGGGCAGGCGAGGCCATGTCGGTGCAGCCCACCTCGGTGCCGCCGAAGCCGGTGAGGTAGACGCGTCCAGGACGGGTGGACTCCCACGTCCCCCCGAACTGGTTGCAGCTGTCGCTGCCGGTGAACGTGCCATCGGCGCGGAAGTCGAGGGTCATGCGCGACGTGGCGGATGCGCTGACCGAGGTGCCGTCGCCCCGGTCGCCGCTGATGCCTGAGACGCGCCACGAGGTGCCGGCGAGCTCGAGATCCTGCGGCGCATAGGCGAGGACGACCGAACCGGAGGCGTCGAGCAGGTGCAGCGAGCCGGAGACGACGGCGTACGACGCCACCCGGCCCAGATCGTGGAGGACGGACTCCTCCTGCGCCGCCGTCTCGCTGCAGTACATCTGGGTGTGCCCCGGTTCGGGGATCGTGAGGCTCGACCCCTGCACGACGTAGTCGCCGCCGAACCCGTTGCAGCCGGTCGACCCGGTGAGCTGGGAGTCGCTGAGGAACCACAGGCTCGCTCGGGGCAGATCCGTCGGCTGCGGCTCCACCTGAGCTCCGCTGCTGTCGGCGTACGACGTGAGCACCCAGCGAGTGCCCGCGAGCGGCGGTGTCGACGACGAGGCGACGGGGCTCGGCGACGCGCCGAAGCGGGGCAGGCCGACCAGGAGGACCCCAACCACGACGGCGAGCGCGACCACGACCGAGCCGAGGGCGGCAGCCACTCGCTGACGACGGCGTCGTACGCCCGACGCGATGGCGGAGTCGACGTCGATGCGGTCCGGCGCCGGGCTGGCCGCGGCGCGCGCGAGCAGGTCGCGTACCTCGGTCTCGTTCATGAGCTCTCCTCGGGCACGGGGTCGTCGGCCAGCGCGACGCGCAGCGCATCGAGCCCGCGGCTGCTCTGGCTCTTGACGTTGCCCGCTGTGGTGCCGAGCAGCCGCGCGGTCTGCTCGATCGACAGGTCGTCCCAGTAGCGCAGCACGAGCACCGCGCGCTGACCGGGCGGCACTGCCCGCAGCGCAGCGACGAGGCGGTCGCGGTCGCCGTCGACGGAGGGCGAGTCGACGACGGCGACGTCCGGCAGGTCCTCGGTCGGGGCCTCGCGTCGTGACGGCCTGCGTCGGTGGTCGAGGTACAGGTTGACGACCACCCGGCGCGCGTAGGGGGTGGGGTCGCCACCCGCGGCGACCTTGTCCCAGCGCGCGAACACGCGCGACAGCGCGTCCTGGACCAGGTCGTCGGCCAGGAACCAGTCACCGCAGAGCAGGAAGGCGGTGCGGCGCAGACCATCGCGGCTGGTCGACACCCAGCCGCGGAATCCGCCTCCGCCTTCTTGCCCACGTCGCCGTCCTCCTGTCCGTCCGGTCCACTGTCCTCACGAGAATGCGGCGGCGCCAGGTTGCACGGCGCGGTGAACGCTCGACCGGGTCCACAAGCCGAGGCGCGCCGCGTCCGAGCGGGTCGGCGTACCGGACCTCGCGCCGCCGTGTCGGCGGCGGTGGGATCCATCACGCGGGGGGCGTCGGTCGCGTCCGACGACGTGCGGCGCCTTCGGCGCAGGTGGTCGTGCGGGGGCGAGCGCGGCCCGGGGGTTCCTCCCTGCATGCGCGCGCCACCGCCAGGACGGCGACGGGGGCGCCTCGCTGCGCGAGGCGCCCCCGTCGGTGGGCTGGCGGTGGCGGTGGGATTTGAACCCACGGAGGGCGCAAACCCTCACACGCTTTCGAGGCGTGCTCCTTCGGCCGCTCGGACACGCCACCGTCGAGGAGGGTACAAGGTCGTCGGCCCCGTTCGAAAATCGCCCCGGCGCGCGAGCGGGCGCGCGATGGTCGTCGACGTCGATGAGGTGCAGGGCGACCACTCCGCGGCGGGACCTCACCGCGCGGACGACAGGTGCAGTCGAGAGCCCGTGGCCCGGCCTCGGTCGCGCCTCCCGGTCGACCCGGTTCATCCGCCGCCGGTGCCGTGGCCGCCCTAGGGTCGGACCCATGGCTGAACTGCTCCTCGGGGGTCGCATCGACCCCGCCACCGGCGACCGCACCGCCGATCGAGCGACCGTCGCATCCGCCGACCTCACCACGCACGGCGTCATCGTCGGCATGACCGGGTCGGGCAAGACCGGGCTCGGCGTCGTCCTCATCGAGGAGTGCCTCGCAGCCGGGGTGCCGACGATCCTCATCGACCCGAAGGGCGACCTGACCAACCTGCTGCTCATCTTCCCCGAGCTGCGCGGCAGCGACTTCCGGCCGTGGGTGAACGAGGGCGACGCGCAGAAGGCCGGCCTCGACATGGACGCCTTCGCGGAGCAGCAGGCGACCTCGTGGCGCGACGGCCTGGCCGGCTGGGAGATCACGCCGGAGCGCCTCGCGGAGCTGCGCGCCAAGGTCGACTTCACCATCTACACCCCGGGCTCGTCGTCCGGACGGCCGCTGAACATCGTGGGCTCGCTCGCGGCGCCCAAGGCCGGCACCGACACCGAGGTGGTGGCCGACGAGATCGACTCCTACGTCACCAGCCTGCTCGGCATGGTCGGGATCGATGCCGACCCGCTCTCCTCCCGTGAGCACATCCTGCTCGCGAACCTGGTCCAGAACGCCTGGGTGCAGGGGCGCGACCTCGACATCGCCACTCTCATCGGCCAGGTGCAGTCGCCGCCGATCCGCAAGCTCGGCGTGCTCGAGCTCGACGCCTTCTTCCCGCCGACCGACCGGACCGCCTTCGCCATGAAGCTCAACGGGCTGCTGGCGTCGCCATCGTTCGCGACCTGGCTCACCGGCGACCCGATCGACATCGACGCGATGCTGCGCACGGCCGACGGCCGCCCGCGCTGCGCCGTCATCACGACGGCCCACCTCGACGACACGCAGCGGCAGTCGGTCACGTCGCTGGTGCTCGCGAAGCTCGTCACGTGGATGCGACGCCAGAGCGGCACCAGCGACCTGCGCGCGCTGCTCTACATGGACGAGGTCGCGGGCTACCTGCCGCCTACGGCGAACCCGCCGACGAAGAAGCCGATCATGCTGCTGCTCAAGCAGGCGCGCGCCTTCGGCCTCGGCGTGGTGCTCTCCACGCAGAACCCCGTCGACGTCGA
>JAKOVT010000095.1 GCA_029781935.1 Actinomycetes bacterium
TGTTGTCGGCCTACGTCGACGACCTGTCGAACTGGTACGTGCGCCGCTCCCGGCGGCGGTTCTGGTCGGGCGACCCGTCGGCGCTCGCGACCCTGCACGAGTGCCTGTACGTCGTCACCCTCCTCATGGCGCCGTTCACGCCGTTCGTCACCGAGCGGGTCTGGCAGGACCTGTTCGCCTCGACGAGCGACGAGCTGCCCGACTCCGTGCACCTCGCCGCGTGGCCCGTGGTCGACGACTCGCGCGTCGACGACCGGCTGGCCGAGCAGATGGGCCTGGTCCGCCGGCTCGTGGAGCTCGGCCGTGCGGCGCGCGCGTCGTCGAGCGTCCGCACCCGCCAGCCCCTCGGCCGCGCCCTGGTGGCCGCGGCCGGGTGGGACGACCTGCCCGACGCGCTGCGCGCCGAGGTGGCCGAGGAACTCAACTGCGGCGAGCTGCTCGCCCTCGGCGACGTCGCGGAGGCGCACCTGGTCGACGTGTCGGTGAAGGCGAACTTCCGCGCTCTGGGCAAGCGGTTCGGCAAGGGCACTCCCCCGGTGGCCGAGGCGATCGCCGCGGCCGACGGCGCCGAGCTCGTGGCGGCGCTGCGCCAGCACGGCACCGCGGAGGTCGTGGTGGGCGGCGAGCCCGTGGCCCTCACCGAGGACGAGGTCGTGGTGACCGAGACGCCCAAGGCGGGATGGGCCGTGGCCAGCGACGGCGGCGAGACGCTCGCGCTCGACCTCGAGCTGACCCCCGAGCTGCGGCTGGCGGGTCTGGCCCGCGAGACCGTGCGCACGCTGCAGGAGGCCCGCAAGTCGGCGGGGCTGGCGGTCAGCGACCGCATCGCGGTCGCCTGGGCGGCCGACGACGACGAGCTGGCGGCCGCGCTGCGCGCCCACGGCGGCGCGGTGGCCGGCGAGGTGCTCGCGACGTCGTTCGACGAGGCGGTGTCGGCCGAGGGCTGGTCGCACGACGAGGACCTCGGGCTGCGCTACCGCCTGACCCGCGCCTGACCCGCGGAACGACGACGGCCCCGCCGGAGAACCGGCGGGGCCGTCGTCGAGTCAGGCCTGCGAGGGCGGTGCGTCGTCGCGCGGGACCGCGAACGGCGACTGCGGCTGCTGCGGGGCGGCCGGCGGCGGAGCCACCGGGGGCGCGGCCGGCGCTGCCGCGGGCGGAGCGGGCGGAGAGGCCGGAGCCGGAGCTGTGGTCGGCGGGGCTGCCGGGGGCGAGGCCGGAGCCGGGGCCGAGGGGGGCGCGGCCGGCGGCGGGGCCAGCGTGGGGGTCGGGGCCGACGCCGGCGGCACGGGAGCGGCGGGAGCGGCCGGGGCCGCGCTGCCGGCAGCACCGGCCGGAGCACCGGAGGGCGCTCCGGCGGGGGCGGAGTCGCCGCCCTTGGCGTCGAGCTCCTGCAGCGCCGATTCGTGGTACTGGCGCAGGCGCTGGCGGTACTCGCGCTCGAAGGCGCGCAGTCCCTCGACACGGCGCTCGAGCACCTCGCGCTCGGCGTTGCTGGCGCGCTCGAGCTCGGCGGCCTTCACGCGGGCCTCGGCGACGAGCTGGTCGGCCTCCGCGCGGGCGCGAGCCGTGTGCTCGTCGGCGGTCTTCTGGGCCAGCGCCAGCATCGCGACGGCCTGGGCGTTGGCGTCGGGCGCGGCGACCGGCTCGGGTGCGGCGACGGGAGCCGGGGCGGCCGGTGCCGGAGCAGCGGCAGCGGCCGAGGCCGCCTGCTCGGCCGCGGCGAGGCGGCCCTTGAGCTCGGCGTTCTCGCGCTGCAGCGTGCCGAGCTCGATCTCGATCTGGTCGAGGAAGGCGTCGACCTCGTCCATCTCGTAGCCCTTGCGCTTGGCTGTCGAGAACTGCTTGTTGCGGACGTCCTCGGGGGTCAGGGCCATGAGAGTCACCTTTGGGCGGGAGGATCGGCGTACGTAGCGGATCGTAGTGGGTTCTAGAAGGGCAGGCGTGCCGCAGCCAGGATCAGGATCTGGACGATGAAGAACAGCACGATGAACGCGATGTCGAGGGAGACCTGACCGATCCGCAACGGCGGGATGAACCGCCGGAGCAGCTTCAGCGGTGGCTCGGTGACGGCGAAGACGCCCTCGACGATGAGCAGCACGATGCCGCGGGGCTGCCAGTCGCGGGCGAAGACCATCACCCACGAGATCACCAGGTTCGCGATCAGCAGCAGGATGAACAGCTGCAGGACCACGATGACGACGCCCGCGACGGTCACGTCGTCTACTCCGATCGTCGTGCGGTGCGGCGCACCGGCGTGGTGGATGTCCTCACCAGTGTGCCAGCAGCGAACCGGGCCCGCCGCGGCGCACTGCTGCGCGCGCGTGGCGGGCGTCAGCTCTGGTTGAAGAAGCCGTCCTGCGCGAGGCGGTGGGCCTCGGCGGCGACGTCGACGTTCTGCGGCGAGAGCAGGAACACCTTGTTGGTGATGCGCTCGATGCTGCCGCGGCATCCGAAGATGAGGCCCGCGGCGAAGTCGACGAGGCGCTTGGCCTCGGCGTCGTCCATGTCGGACAGGTTCATGATGACGGGGACGCCGTCGCGGAACTCCTCGCCGATGCGGCGCGCGTCGTTGTAGCTGCGCGGGTGCAGCGTGGTGATCCGGTAGAGGTCGCTCACGGAGACAGGATCCGCCGGGCGCACCTCGTGGCGCACGTCGGCGTGCACGGCCGTGTCGGTCGCCAGGTTGCCGCGGGTCGCCGGAGCGCTGCTCACCGGGCGCGACGAGGTACGGGTGGGCTGCGGGACCTCGCGCACGGAGCTGTAGCCCTGGGGCTCGTGCCGGCTCGTGGTGCGCGGGTCGTCGTAGTCGTCGTGCTCGTCGACGTACTCGAGGGCGTCGTCCTCGACGAGGCCGAGGTAGACCGCCATCTTGCGCATCGCGCCCATACCTGCTCCTCGTGGCCTCGGACGCTCGTGCGCCCGGATCGGTCCGGTCCTCGGCGAAACGCTACCCGAGGGCGGCGCGGCCGCCGAGCACCGCCGTACCGATGCGTACGTGTGTCGCGCCCGCCTCCACCGCCTGCTCGAGGTCGTGGGACATGCCCGCGGACAGGACGGTGGCGTCCGGGTGGTCGGCCCGAAGGCTGGCGGCGGCATCGGCCAGGCGGGCGAAGGCAGCGGCGGGGTCCTCCCCCAGCGGCGCCACGGCCATCAGGCCGCGCAGCCGCAGCGCCGCAGCTCCCGCCACCAGCGAGCCGAGCTCGGCGAGGGCGGCAGGAGCGCAGCCGCCGCGGTGCGGGTCGGGCGGCTGCTGCAGGTCGACCTGCAGGAGGACGTCGAGCGTCCGCCCGCGGTCCTGCGCGGCGCGGTCCAGCGCGGCCACGAGCTCGGCCCGGTCGACCGACTCGACGACGTCGGCGTACGCCGCGACCGAGCGCGCCTTGTTGCGCTGGAGCTGGCCGACGAAGTGCCACCGCAGGCCCAGCAGGGCGCAGGCGTCGTGCTTCGGGCGGGCCTCCTGGTCGCGGTTCTCCGCGACGTCGGTGACGCCGAGCCCCGCGAGCAGCTCGACGTCGGACGCCGGCCAGGTCTTCGTCACCACCACGAGCGCGACCTCGTCGGGGTCGCGCCCGACGGCCTTCGCGGCGGCGGCGATGCGGGCGCGCACCTCGGCGAGGTTCGCCGAGAGCTCCTCGCGCCGACCGTCGGTCATGGCCGGGCCCCGGCATCGGGCTCGGGGAGCAGCGTCACCACACCGCCGTGGCGACCGGTGACGCCGTCGCGGCGGAACGAGAACAGATCGGCCGACTCGACCGTGCAGCCGCCGTGCAGGGAGGTGGTGACCCCGGCTCCGCGGAGCCGGTCGACGACGCCGGCCCTGAGGTCGAGCCCGGGTCGGCCGTCGGCCGCGACAGCGGCGGTGCCGGGCGCGGCTGCGACGACGGCGTCGAACCGCTCCCGGGGCACGTCGTAGCAGGAGCCGCAGATCGCGGGTCCGACCACGGCCCGCGTGCGGTCGAGGCGCGCGCCGTGGTCGACCATCGCCGCCAGCGTGGTGCCGACGACGTCGGACAGCACGCCGCGCCAGCCTGCGTGCACCACCGCCACGACGCCCGCGGCACCGTCGCCGAGGACGACCGGGACGCAGTCCGCGGCCAGGACGAGCAGGGCGAGGCCGGGCACGGTGGTGACCAGGGCGTCGACCTCGGGCACCGGGCTCGTCGCGCCCGCCGCCACCGAGCCGACGTCGTTGCCGTGGACGGGAGCCATGGAGACGACGTGCGCGACGTCGAGTCCGACCGCGCCCGCGAGCAGGCCCCGGTTCGCGGTCACGTGGGCCGGATCGTCTCCGACGTGGTCGGCGAGGTTGGCGCGGTCGTAGGGCGCGGCGCTGGCGCCCTCGGGAGCGTCGACGGTGCCGGCCACAGGCTCGCCCGAGAGCTGGCGGCCCTGCCGCTCGACCGCCGCGACCACCGGCGCGAGCGACCGGCCGGAGAAGGCCCAGCGCACCCGCGGGCCGAGGTTCCCGACGACGGTCGCCATGCACCCACCTTGGCACAGCCGCTGCCGTGACGCGGTCCGGCACCGGCGCCGCCGAGGTCGGCTGCCGACCTCGGCGTCCTCGCCGTCGGCGAGCCCGACGCCTAGGCTCGCACCTCCCGCCGTACCGAGCCCGAGGAGCGACGCCGTGGCGCACGCAGCCGACAGCCACGACCGGATCCGCGTCGTGAACGCGCGGGTCAACAACCTGCGCGGCGTCACCGTCGAGCTGCCCAAACGGCGGCTGACCGTGTTCACCGGCGTGTCCGGATCGGGCAAGAGCTCGCTCGTGTTCGGGACCATCGCGGCCGAGTCGCAGCGGCTGATCAACGAGACCTACAGCGCGTTCCTGCAGGGGTTCATGCAGACGATGGCGCGCCCTGACGTCGACGTCCTCGACGGGCTGACGACGGCGATCATCGTCGACCAGGAGCGGATGGGCGCCGACCCTCGGTCGACCGTCGGCACCGCCACCGACACGAACGCGATGCTCCGGATCCTGTTCAGCCGGCTCGGGAAGCCGCACATCGGACCGCCGCAGGCGTTCTCCTTCAACGTCGCGTCGATCAGCGGCGCTGGCGCGGTGACCGTGCAGAAGGGCGGTCGTACCACGAAGGAGCGCCGGTCCTTCAGCATCGTCGGCGGCATGTGCCCGCGGTGCGAGGGCCGTGGCGCGATCAACGACATCGACCTCACGGCGATCTACGACGGGACGAAGTCGCTCGCCGAGGGCGCGATCCTCATCCCGGGCTACACGATGGACGGCTGGTACGGCCGGATCTACCAGGGCTGCGGATTCTTCCCGCCCGACAAGCCGATCGCGACGTTCACCAAGAAGGAGCTCGACGCGCTGCTCTACAAGGAGCCGACGAAGATCAAGGTCGACGGCATCAACCTCACCTACGAGGGCCTGATCCCGAAGATCCAGAAGTCGATGCTGTCCAAGGACGTCGA
>JAKOVT010000097.1 GCA_029781935.1 Actinomycetes bacterium
CCCCGTACGTCGCGCAGGTGCGCGAGCAGCTGCTCCTGGCCGCCGAGGCCGGGGGTGCCGAGAGCCGGGCGCTGGCCGAGCGGCTCTCGGCGAGCCTGGAGTCGGCCACCCGGCTGGCGCTCCTCGAGGCGCTGTCGGCGGCGACCGCGGAGATCACCGCGGAGATCGCCCCGACGTCGGTCGAGGTCCGGCTGCGCGGTCGCGAGCCCGAGCTCGTGGTCGTGTCGCCGCCCCCGGTCGCCGAGCCGGCCGCGGACGACGAGCCGCTGCCCGTCGACGAGGGCCCGCTCGCCCGGATCAACCTGCGCCTCCCGCAGGACCTCAAGGACCGCGTCGAGGAGGCCGCCCGCGGCGCCGGCGTCTCGGTCAACACCTGGCTCGTCCGCTCGGCCTCCGCCGGACTCGCGCGCGGCGGCGCCACGTCCACCGGCCGCGGGCCCAGCGCCCCCGGCGGCACCCGGTACAGCGGCTGGGTCCGCTGACCTCCCCGACCCCGAACCCCAGAGAGGCATCCGAGATGACCACCTTCCCCACCCCTTCTCCCCTCCGCGCCCGCATCGAGCTCGAGATGGGCGACATCCGCGTCGTCGCCGACGCGAACGGCGAGTCCGTCGTCGACGTCGTGCCCACCGATCCGAGCAGCGAGAAGGATCGGCGCACCGCGGAGCAGACGCGCGTCACGTGCAGCGACGGCCGCCTCGATGTGATGGGGCCCAAGCACTCCGTGCTGATCGGCCCGACGAAGAAGTCCGGCTCCGTGCAGGTCACCGTGCACGTCCCCGAGGGGTCTGCGCTCGAAGCCCGCACCTCGCTCGGCGTCATCACCGCCGACGGCCGCTTCCAGGAGGTGGGCGCGACGAGCTCCGCCGGCGACGTCCGTGTCCAGGAGGCCGGCGCGGTCGACCTGAAGTCGGGTCTCGGCGCGGTCACCGCCGGACGCGTCAGCGGCGACGCACGGTGCTCGACGAGCAGCGGGGCCATCCGCATCGAGAGCGTCGGCGGCAACGCCATGGTCAAGAACTCCAACGGCGACACGTGGATCGGCGACGCCGGGCCCTCGACCCGGGTCAAGGCTGCCAACGGCACCATCACCGTCGACCGCGCTCGCGGCGACCTCATGGCCACGACCGCCAACGGCGACCTCCGCATCGGCCGGGTCGAGAGCGGCCAGGTGATGCTGCGCACGTCGTTGGGTCGCATCGAGCTCGGGATCCCGCACGGTACGGCCGCGAAGCTGGGCCTGCGCACGTCGTTCGGCGCCGTGCGCAACGGGCTCGACGCGGCCGACGGCCCCGTCGACGGCGACCGCACCGTCGAGGTCGACGCCCAGACGAGCGCCGGCGACATCGACGTCGTCCGCGCCTCGGACCTCCCGTGAACGCGGCGTCAGCGGCGATCGAGGTCGTCGGTCTCCGCAAGTCCTACGCCGACCGCGCCGTGCTCGACGCGCTGGACCTCTCCGTCGAGGGCGGCTCGGTGCTGGCGCTGCTCGGTCCCAACGGCGCGGGGAAGACGACGCTGGTGTCGATCCTCTCGACCCTGCTGCCGCACGACGGCGGCACGGCGCGCGTCGGCGGCCACGACGTCGCCCTCGAGCCCGACGCCGTGCGCCGGCTCATCGGCGTCACCGGCCAGTCGGTCGCCGTCGACGACCTCCTCACCGGCCGCGAGAACCTGCAGCTGATGGCCGACCTCGCTCTCCTGCCGCGCGAACGGGCGGCGGCGCGGGTCCAGGCGCTGCTCGACCGGTTCGACCTCGCCGACGACGCCGACCGCCCGGCATCGACGTACTCCGGCGGCATGCGCCGCAAGCTCGACATCGCGATGACGCTGCTCGGCGAGCCGGTCGTGCTCTTCCTCGACGAGCCCACGACGGGCCTCGACCCGAGGTCGCGCCGTGCGGTGTGGGACATCGTGCGCGACCTGTCCGACGACGGCATCACCATCCTGCTCACGACGCAGTACCTCGAGGAGGCCGACCGCCTCGCCGACCGCATCGCGCTGCTCGACGAGGGCCGCATCGTCGCCGAGGGCACACCGAGCGAGCTCAAGCGGCTCGTACCGGGTGGCCACGTGCGCCTGCAGCTCGCGGACGCCGGGGACGTCGACACCGTGGCCCGAAGCTTCCCCCGGTCGGTCGCAGACCTCGACGACCTGAGCGTGGCGGTCCCGAGCGACGGCGGCGTCGAGTCGCTGCGCTCGGTGCTCGACGAGCTCGACCGGCTCGCGATCGAGCCCGACGAGCTGTCGGTGCACCTGCCCGACCTCGACGACGTCTTCCTCGTCCTCACCGACCGCAGCGCAAGGAGCTGAGCATGTCCACCGCCGCCATCGCGTTCTCCCACTCGGCGACCATGACCCGTCGCAGCATCCGCCGGATCGCCCGCTACCCGAGCATGACCGTCCTGCTCGTGGGCATGCCCGTCGTCTTCCTGCTGCTCTTCGTGTTCGTCTTCGGACAGACCCTCGGCGCCGGTCTCGGCTTCGGCGACGCCGGGCGGTCCGCGTACGCCGGCTACATCACGCCCGGCGTCCTGGTGATCACCATCGCCGCGGCGGCCCAGGGCACCGCGATCTCGGTCGCGATGGACATGGCGTCGGGGCTGATCGCGCGGTTCCGCACGATGCCGGTGACCCGCTCCGCCGTGCTCACCGGGCATGCGGTGAGCAGCTTCGTGCAGACGTTCGGCAGCCTGCTGCTCGTCCTGCTCGTGGCTGTCCTCATCGGCTTCCGCCCGTCGGCGAGCGTCGCCGGCTGGGCGGGCGGCCTCGGCGTCCTGGCTCTGTTCACCCTCGCCCTCACCTGGTTCTCGGTCGCGGTCGGGCTGTGGGCCAAGACGGTGGAGAGCGCGAGCAACATCCCGATGGTGCTGATCCTGCTGCCGTTCCTCTCGAGCGGGTTCGTCCCCACCGAGTCGTTGCCGACCGCGCTGCGCTGGTTCGCCGAGTACGAGCCGTTCACCCCGGTGATCGAGTCGGTGCGGGGGCTGCTGCTCGGGGGTCTGCAGACCCGCTACCTGCTGCTCGCCGTGGCCTGGAGCCTCGTCATCGCCGTCGGTTCCTTCCTCTGGTCCCGCAGCCTGTTCGAGCGCCGCGCGATGCGCTGAGGCCGGTCAGGGGGTGGCGTCGGCGACGCCCGGCCACGGGCCGTCGTCGTCGCGCACGGGGACTCCGGGGTCCTCGGCCGGGTCGGCCTGGGCGTGGGCGACGTACGACAGCTGCCGCCACACCACGGCGAGGGTGAGGCCGGCACCGACGAAGGCGAACCAGAACGGGGCGGTGAGCCCCCACGTCTCGGCGATCCAGCCGCCGAGCGCCTGGCCGATCACGACGCCGCCGAAGACGCAGACCATGTAGACGCTGCCCACGCGACCCTGCAGCGCCATCGGGGTCGCGCGCTGCCGGACGCTCGTGGAGACCGCGCCCCACACGAAGGCGTAGGCGCCGAAGACGACCATGATGCCCATCGCCACCGCGCCGCTGGTGGTCAGGGCGAAGGCGGCGTGCGAGAGGACCTCGAGCAGCAGGCAGACGCGCATCACGGTGGCCAGGTCGACGTGGCGCTCGATCCAGCCGTAGCCGAACGTGCTGGCGAGACCGCCGAGCGCCGCGGCCGTCGTGAGGAGGCCGTAGCCGACGGCGTCGAGGTGCAGGTGGTCGAGCGCGTAGAGCACGAGCACGGCCCACGCCGCGCCCCAGGTGATGTTGAACGCCACGATCACGATGGCCAGCGTGCGTACGGCGTCGTGGTGCACGAGCCAGCGCACGCCCTCGGCGATGTCGCGCAGCACGTGCGTGCCCTCGACGTCGCGCACCGGGCCCTTCGGCGTCGCGATGCGTGCCACGAGAAGCACCGACAGCGCGACCAGGACGGCCTGAGACGCGAACGGCCATACCGACCCGACGGCGAACAGGAAGGCGCCGAGCGGAGGGCCGACGATCTGGTTCGCGAGCAGGAAGCTGCCCTGCAGGCGCGCGTTCCCGACCCCGAGGTCGTCGGGCCGCACCAGCATGGGCAGCAGGGTCGACGTGGTCGTGTCCGCGAACACCTCCGCGACGCCGAGCAGCAGCATGGCCACGAGCACCAGCGCGATGCTCACGCGCCCGGTGGCGAGCGCGACGCACAGGATCCCGACGACGACCGCTCGTGCCGCGTCGGAAGCCATGACCAGCCGGCGGCGGTCGACGCGGTCGGCGATCGCGCCGGCGTACAGGCCGAGCAGGAGCCACGGGACGCGCTGCAGGACGGCGGCCAGGGCGACGAGGACGGCGTTGCTCGTCTGCGACGCCACGAGCAGCGGACCCGCGGCCAGCGCGATGCCGTCGCCGATGTTGCTCACCCACGACGACCCGAGCAGCCAGCGGAAGCTCCGGCCCATCCGCGGGGGCGCGATCGCGTCGACGACTCGGGACATGGCCTCCCGAGGCTAGGCGAGCCGCCTGGCGCCGTCACCCGCGTTGTGCGCGGCGGCGCGCGTCGTGCGCACCGCCGGTCCTACCGTGGCTGCGGGAGGTGGCCGTGGACGAGGACCGGGTGCGCGCGCTCGAGGACGAGCTGCGCGACCTCGCTGCCGCCGAGGCCGACCTCGAGCGCGACGCCGAGGTCGCGGAGCGCACCCGCATCGAGCGCTCGGTCCTCACGCTGGCCGACCGGCTGCGCGGTGCCCGCTCGCCCGTGGAGGTGGCGACGCGCGGCGGCGGACGGCACGCGGGCGCGGTGGTCGAGGTCGGCGACGGCTGGGTCGTGCTCGCGCATGTGCCGGCGGGTGCGCGCACGGCCACGGCCGAGCACCTCGTCGTGCTCGCATGTGCCGTCGCGGTCCGCGGGCTCGGGCGACCCCTCGTCCGCGACGAGGGTCGGCTGCCCGAGCGCCCGCTCGGCTCGCTGCTGCGCACCTGGTGCCGCGACCGGTCGCACGTGTCCGTGCTCCTGACCGAGGGCGAGGTCGTGGCGGGTCTCGCCTCGGCGGCGTACGCCGACCATCTCGAGATCTCCACCGGCGGCGGCGCGACCGTGGCCGTGCCCTACGGCGCCATCTCGGCCGTCAGCCGCTGACGACCGTTCAGTCGATCGGAGCGGCCTCGTCCTTGGTGAACGGGTGCGTGCGGACGAAGTCGGCGGTCTCGGTGTAGAGGCGGGCGATGTAGGCCTCGAGCTCGCTGGCCTCGACCCGCCACTGGCCCCGCCCGCCGATCTTGATCGCCGGGAGGTCGCCGTTGCGGACCAGCGCGTAGGTCTGCGACGCGGAGATGTTGAGGGTCTCCGCGACGTCGGCGAGCGTGAGGAACCGTGGAGCCACGCGAGCATCTTGGCATCCGTTGACGACCGAGTGGGTG
>JAKOVT010000106.1 GCA_029781935.1 Actinomycetes bacterium
CTTCGCGGGCCTCACCTTCCCGTTCCTGCGCGAGAAGATGGCCAGCGGCAGCGGACCGCGCATCATCGCGGTCGAGCCCGCCTCGTGCCCGACCCTCACCCACGGCGTCTACGCCTACGACTTCGGCGACACCGCCGGGATGACGCCGCTCATGAAGATGCACACCCTCGGGCACCAGTTCATCCCCGACCCGATCCACGCGGGCGGCCTGCGCTACCACGGCATGGCGCCGCTGGTGTCGCACGTGAAGGAGCTGGGCCTGATCGAGGCCGAGGCCGTTCCGCAGACCGAGTGCTTCGCAGCCGCCGTGCAGTTCGCCCGCACCGAGGGCATCGTCCCGGCACCCGAGTCGTCGCACGCCATCGCGTCGGCGGTCCGGCTCGCGAACGAGGCGAAGGAGAGCGGCACGGAGCCCGTCATCCTCATCGCGCTGTCGGGCCACGGCCACTTCGACCTCGCGGCGTACGACGACTACCTCACCGGCCGGATGATCGACGAGGAGACGAGCGAGGCGCGCTTCGCCGCCGGCCTCGCGACGCTGCCGACCGTTCCCGCCTGATCGCTGCACGTCGACGGCCCGTCCCGCCCGGGGCGGGCCGTCGACGTGTCAGGACATGTGCTGGAGCAGGTCGTAGACGACGAACGCGGGCCACAGGAACGCCTCGACGATCGCCCAGAGGTGCAGCCAGAAGCCATCGGCGTTCTGCCAGTACCAGACCAGTGCACCGAAGAAGCCCAGTCCGTAGACGGCTCCGGCACCTCCCGACCCTGCCCTGCTGACGGTCCCGGACGTGCTGCCCATGATGATCGCCTCCGGCACCGACGCTACGCCCAGGCGGCGATCGGAGTCCGCACGATCAGGAGCGGCCCGCGCGGCGGAGCTCGTGCCAGCGCTCGAGGAGCGCGTCGACGTCGACCTTGCGCGCCACGATCGGGCTCGACGGACCGGTGCGCGGCCGCATCCAGTCGGCTTTCACGCGCTCGTTGAAGTCCTCGAGCACCGCGCGGACCGCGTCCTCGGTCGGGAGGTCGAGCAGCGACTCGGGGAAGCCGTCGGCCTCGCGGCGCAGCGACACGGTGAGGTCGGGCGAGATCTGCTCGCGCTCGACGAGCTGCTTGAGCCACCAGTCGGGATCGCCCGAGTGCCGGATCGGCAGTGGCTTCCCGCTGCCCGGCAGGTTGTCGAACTCGCCCCGCTCCGCCGCCTCGCGGATCGCCCGGTCCAGCGCCGTCTCGTGGTGCTCCATCCCGCTACCTCGGCACTCGCGACATGAGGCCGACCTGGTTGCCCTCGGAGTCGGTGACGAACGCGAGCCACTCGTCGCCCGGGACGTCGAAGGTGCCGCCGTCGTCGGGGAAGACCACGTGCGGCTCGGCGCTCACCTGCACGCCGCTCACGCGCAGCCGCTCCACGGCCTGGCGCACGTCGTCGACCTGCAGGTAGAGCAGCGCCGACGGCGCTCCCGTGTCGAGCAGCAGCCGCGTGCCGTCGAGATCGAAGAAGGCCAGCCCGGGCGGGTCGAAGACGGCGACCGGGTCGGCGCCGAGCAGGTCGGTGTAGAAGGCGACCGCGCGACCGAGGTCCGCGGCCCGCTGCGCCACCTGACGGAGCCTCATGCCCCGCAGGCTAACCCCGGAAGGGACAGCGCACGAGGGCCCGGCTCTCAGCCCAGCCAGACGCCGATGCCGTCGAAGCGGAACCATCCCGATCCGCTGACCTGGATCAGGGTGAGCCGGTGGACGCCGTTGCTCAGCAGCGACGACGACCACACGCTGCGCCGCAACGCGGTGGTGCCGCGGGTGCTGAAGGTGGTGACGTAGCGGCCGTCGATGTACGCCTTCACCCGACCGCCGGTGGGCGAGACCGTGGCCACCACGGTGAACCTGCGGGTGGAGCCCTTCGGGCCCGCCGGCACGCGCAGCGTCACCGAGCCACCGGTGCCGGTGACCGACGTCGTCCCGAGCCATGCACCGGTGGTGCTGGGCGTGGACCAGGTGCCGACCAGACCGACGTACGGGTTGCGGTCGTCGTACGGCACCACCGTCGAGGCGCTCGCCGGGGACCAGCGCACGTTGCCGTACGCATCGACCGCACCTGCGCGGAAGCGCGTGACCGAGCCGTCCGCGAGGTAGACGGACTTGGTGAACGTGAACGTCCCGGAGGTGCCCGGGACGTCGAAGCCCGGCCCGAAGCTGCCGGGGCCCCCGGTGATGGTCGGGCTCGCGCCGATCTTCACCCCCGCCGTGCCGCCGCCCGCGGACGAGTAGCGCACGGGGACCCCGACGCTGGACACGGAGGAGGCGAACGCGGGCGCAGTGACCGTCGCGGCCGGGATCAGCCGCAGGTGGCCGGTGACCGGGGTCGAGGCGTTGCCCTTGCCGTCGAGCGCCCACGCCGAGTACGAGTACGTCGCACCGGGGGTGAGCCCCGTGAACGACGCGGACCGCGTGGCGCCGAGGACCGTGGTCCGCCTCGCGCCCGCCGTGTAGGACGCCGGCGCCGTCAGACCGGGCGAGAGCGCGACCTGGACGCCGACGGCGTCGACCGCCGCGATCGTCGGCCACGACAGCACGACGCCCGTCGCGCCGAGGGTCGCGGTCACCGCGGTCATGGTCGGCGCGGTGGAGTCGTCGGCGGTCCAGGCGCCGAGGTAGGACGGGCCGAACACGGTCGTGGTCGAGGACAGCACCGTCCTCGGCGCAGCGCCGCCCGCGAAGGGCACGACCTGCACGGTCGCGTTCATCACGTTCTGCACGGTCTGCGACTCGATCGCCAGCCACGCGTCGTCGGGCGAGAGCGAGGCGTCGTACTGCGAGGTCGTCGTGTAGGTGAGGGGCAGCGTCGTCGGGCTGCCGCCGCGCGGCGTGATCGTGCGCAGGACAGCGCCCGCGGGCTTGCCGGCGGAGCCCACGAGCGAGTCGGAGAGCAGCAGCCGCGACCCGTCGTGCAGCCATCCCCGGACGCGGCCGGTGGCGCCGAGCGCCGTCACCGAGGTGCCGTCGATGTTCATCATGAACACCGTGTCGACGCCGGACACCCGCTTCGAGAAGGCGATCTGCAGCCCGCTCGGCGCGACGGCGAACGAGGTGATGCCGGTGAGGTTGGGCAGCCGGGTGCCCGGGATCAGGGCGCGGCTGCCGTCGACCCCGTAGACCCACAGCGCCGACGTCGCGTAGTCGGGGCTGTCGGGCAGCTGTGCCACGAGGTGCGCGGAGTCGGGCAGCCACGACGGGCCGCCGATCCCGGCGTCGGTCGCGTGCGCGAGCCCAGTCCACGTGTGCGTCGCGAGGTCGTAGACGTCCAGCGAGTCGCCGAAGTCCATCGGGTTCTCCGAGACGACGGCGACCTTCGCGCCGTCCGGGGAGACCGTGGTGGAGCCCGAGGTCGAGAACTTCCGCGTGCCCGGAAGCGCGACGTCGGCACCGTTCGCGAGGTCGAGCGTGTGCAGCTGCATCGAGTACTCGCCGTCGCCCAG
>JAKOVT010000114.1 GCA_029781935.1 Actinomycetes bacterium
CCGACGTAGGCGGGCACGGTGAACGTGGTGGGGTCCTGCTCGAGCAGCGCCGCCTGCTCGCCGGGCGCGGCCTTGAAGGTCGCCGACCGCGACTCCTCGTCGAGCGTCCCGAACATGCGGTCGCGCACCCGGAAGGTCGGGTGGCCCCACGTCTCGCGCTCCTCGAACTCGGGCAGCTGCGCCAGCCAGCGGCGCAGCGTCGACGTGGTCACCCCGGGCATGCGACCAGCCTGCCCGAGCCGACCGTCCCGCGGGAGCCCGGGTGCAGGGATCCGGCCGGGAGGCCAGACTGTGGGCCGAGCGGTCCTCGAGGAGGTTGTCCAGTGGTGCAGTACGTCGGGATCGACGCCGACGAGGCGCGTCGCCGGCTCGCCACGATCGGCACCGAGCTGGTGCCGCCGGACGGCGACGAGGACGAGGACGCCGTGGTCGCCCGCGTGCTGGCCGAGGGCGAGCGCGCGGTGCGCGTGGAGGTCGAGCTCGAGCCGCCTGACGACCTCCGCTCCGGCATGGCCGCCTGGCACGTGAACGCCGAGACCGAGGCGCACACCGTGCGCTCGGGCACGGGGCTCGTGGAGTTCTGGACGCCCGCCGGCCCGGTGGCCGCCCTTCTCCAGGAGGGCGTGGTGATGGTGGTGCGCGGCGGCGAGCACCGCTACCGACCGCTCACCGCGCAGCGCTGGGCGATCCGGCACAGCGGCGACGCCGACTCCGACCTCGGCGCGCGCGACACCGGCCGCGAGCCCGGCCCCTGGCCCGAGATCGGCTGAGGGCCGGACCGCACGCCCTGCGGCGTAGCGCACAGTGATCCGCTCGGCCCGCCTCCGGCTCGCACGCCTGCGTAGGGTCGAGGCATGCGCATCGGTCTGCTCACAGGTGGCGGCGACTGCCCGGGGCTCAACGCCCTCATCCGTGCGGTGGCCAAGCAGAGCGCCCTCAACGGCGACACGCTGGTGGGCTTCCGGCACGGCTGGCGCGGGGTCGTCGACGGCGACGCCTTCCCGCTGACCCGCGACCACGTCCGCGGCGTGCTGCCGCTCGGCGGCACGATGCTCGGCACGACCCGGTTCCACCCGCACGAGGCGAACGGCGGGATCGACGCCGTCCTCGAGACGCTCAAGCACGAGCACATCGGCGCGCTCATCTGCGTCGGCGGCGACGGCACGCTGCACGCCGCGGGCAAGCTGGCCGAGGCCGGCGTCACGATGGTCTGCGCGCCCAAGACGATCGACAACGACGTGTGGGGCACCGACCGCTCGGTCGGGTTCGACACCGCGGTGGCGATC
>JAKOVT010000117.1 GCA_029781935.1 Actinomycetes bacterium
CCGGAGCACGGGCTCGAGGGTGGCCCGGTCGCCGACGAGGACCGCTACCTCGAGGTCTGGAACCTCGTGTTCATGCAGGACGAGCTGTCGGCGGTCCGCTCCAAGACCGACTTCGACGTCAAGGGATCGCTGCCGGCGAAGAACATCGACACCGGCATGGGCCTCGAGCGGATGGCCGCGCTGCTGCAGGGCGTCGAGAACATCTACGAGATCGACACCACCCGCCACATCCTCGACCGCGCCGCCGAGCTGTCGGGCGCGCGGTACGGCGCCGACCACACCGACGACGTGCGGCTGCGCGTCGTCGCCGACCACGCCCGCACCTGCGCCTTCCTGGTACAGGACGGCGTGCTGCCGGGCAACGAGGGGCGCGGCTACGTGCTGCGCCGGATCATGCGCCGCGTCATCCGCAACATGCGGCTGCTCGGTGCGGGCGACCCGGTCATGGGCGAGCTCATCGACTCCACCGTCGCCGCGATGGGCCCGCAGTACCCCGAGCTCGTCACCGACGCCGGCCGCCTGCGCAGCGTGTGCGAGGGCGAGGAGGCTGCGTTCGCGCAGACCCTGCGCACTGGCACCACGATCTTCGACACCGCGGTGGCCGACGTGCGGAAGAGCGGCGCCACGGTGCTGCCCGGCGACCAGGCGTTCGCGCTGCACGACACCTACGGCTTCCCCATCGACCTCACCTTGGAGATGGCCGCCGAGAAGGGCCTGCAGGTCGACGAGGACGGCTTCCGCCGGCTCATGACCGAGCAGCGCGACCGCGCCAAGCAGGCCGAGCGCGCTCGCAAGGCCGGGCTCACCAACCAGACGGCGTACCGCGAGATCATGGACGCCTCCGGCGTCACGACCTTCACCGGCTACGACGAGGTCGTCTCCGAGGCGACGCTGCGCGGCCTGCTGGTCGACGGCGAGACGGTCGCCAGCGCGCGCGAGGGCGAGAGCGTCGAGGTCGTGCTCGACCGCACGCCGTTCTACGCCGAGGGCGGCGGTCAGCTCGCCGACGCCGGCGTCATCCGTCTCGGCGACGGCACGGTGCTCCGGATCGACGACGTCCAGCAGCCCGTCCCCGGCCTGTACGTCCACCGCGGCCGGGTCGAGTCCGGCGAGGCGGTCGTGGGCAGCGACGTGGTCGGCGCGGTCGACCTCGAGCGCCGCCGCGCGATCTCGCGCGCCCACACCGCCACGCACCTCGTGCACAAGGCGTTCCGTGAGACGCTCGGCGAGACCGCCACGCAGATGGGCTCGGAGAACTCGCCCGGCCGGTTCCGCTTCGACTTTCCGTGGGCGAGCGCCGTGCCGGCGTCGGTGATGGCCGACGTCGAGGCCCGGGTCAACGCCGTCCTGGAGGAGGACCTCGCGGTCCACGCCGAGTACATGACCCAGGACGCCGCCCGCGCCTCGGGCGCGATGGCCCTGTTCGGCGAGAAGTACGGCGACCGCGTGCGCGTCGTGTCGGTGGGCGACTGGGCCCGCGAGCTCTGCGGTGGCACGCACGCGCAGCGCTCGGGCCAGGTCGGCCTGGTGAAGTTCCTCTCGGAGGGCTCGATCGGTGCCGGCGTGCGCCGCGTCGAGGCCCTGGTGGGCGCCGACGCCTACCGCTTCCTGGCGCGCGAGCACGTGCTGCTCTCGCAGCTCGCGGAGATCGTGAAGGCGCGTCCCGAGGAGCTGCCCGAGCGCGTCGACGGCATGCTGAACCGGCTCAAGGACGCCGAGCGCGAGATCGCCAGGATGCGCTCGGCCCAGATGCTGGTGAACCTCGACGGGATCATGGGCACCGGCCAGGAGGTCGGGCCGGTGCGGTTCTGGACGTTCACCGCGCCGGAGGGCACCGACGCCAACGGTCTGCGCGAGATGGTCACGCGCGGACGCGACAACGCGCGCCGGGAGATCCCCTCGGTGGTGCTCGGCGCGGCCCTGGCCGACGGCAAGGTCAGCCTGGTCGCCGCCACCAACGAGGCCGGCCGGCGCGAGGGCGCCTCGGCGCGGACGGTGCTGCAGGCGGCGCTCCCGGCGGTCTCCGGGCGCGGCGGGGGCAAGGACGACATGGCCCAGGGCGGGGGCACCGACCCCGCGGGCGTCGAGGCCGCGTTCGCCGCGGCGATCGAGTCGGTGCGGGTCTCGGTCGGCGCGTGACGGACGCGTGACGGACTCGTGACGGACTCGTGACGGACTCCGTGCGCCGCGGCGTACGCCTCGGGGTCGACGTGGGCTCGGTCCGCGTCGGCGTCGCCCGCAGCGATCTCGAGGGCGTGCTCGCGGTGCCGGTCGTCACGCTGGCCCGGCCGCGCGGGAGCGCCGCGAGGACCGATCTCGCCGAGCTGGTGAGCCTCGTCACGGAGTACGAGGCGCTCGAGGTGGTGGTCGGGCTCCCGCTCGGCCTGGACGGCACCGAGGGCGCCGCCGCGGCGGCCGCCCGCACCTACGCCGAGGACCTCGCGGCAGCCCTGCGCGAACGCGGCGCCGAGGTGCCGATCCGGATGCTGGACGAGCGCCTCACGACCGCGCAGGCCTCCCGCGGCCTCGCGGCGGCCGGGCGGAACTCGCGGGACGGGCGGTCCGTCGTCGATCAGGCGGCTGCTGTCATCATCGTGCAGCACGCCCTCGACGCCGAGCGCTCCACCGGGATCCCTCCCGGGACGGTGCTGGACCCCGTGACCGACCCCGTGACCGACCCCGTGACCGACCCCCTGACCGACCCCGTGCCAGACAGCTCGGACGACACCCGGAAGGACCACGCATGAGCCAGCTCGGCCTGGGCATGGCGCCCGACGACGCCCCCGCGCGTCGCCGTCGCTCCCGCGGCCCGCTCGCCGTGCTCGTCGCGGTGATCGCGCTCGTGGTGGTCGGGCTGGCGGCCGTCCTGGGGCTGAAGTCGCTCACCGGGTCGTCCTCGGACTTCCAGGGCGAGGGCACCGGCTCGGTCACCGTGGTGGTGAAGAAGGGCGACAGCCTCAGCGCGATCGGGCGCACGCTGGCCGCCGCCGGGGTGGTGGCCGACGAGGGGGCCTTCGTCGACGCGGCCAGCGGCGACCCCCGGGCCCAGGGAATCTCGCCGGGCACGTACGAGCTGCGCAGCGGCATGAGCGGTGCCGCGGCGGTCTCGCTCATGCTCGACCCGGCGTCGCGCAAGGTGGCCAAGGTCGTCATCCCCGAGGGACTGCGGCTCGACAAGGCCCTCGCCCTCGCGGCGAAGGCCACCGGGATCCCGCTCGACGACCTCACGGCGTCGGCGGCCAAGGCGGCCTCGCTCGGCCTGCCGGAGTACGCCGACGGCAACCCCGAGGGCTTCCTGTTCCCGGCGACCTACGAGTTCCAGCCGTCGGCCACCGCCGACGAGGTCGTGAAGACGATGCTCGAGCGGTTCGACCAGGCCGCCAGCGACCTCGACCTCGAGGCTGCCGCTGCGCAGCGCGGGCTCGACCCGCTCGACGTCGTCACCGTCGCGAGCCTGCTCGAGGGCGAGGTGGCTCCGGCCGACTACGCCAAGGCGGCGCGCGCGATCTACAACCGCCTCGACAAGGGGATGCGCCTGCAGCTGGACTCCACGGTCAACTACGCGCTGGGCAAGAGCGACCTCAAGCTCTCGGCCGCCGACCTCGCGGTCGACTCGCCCTACAACACCTACAAGGTCAAGGGGCTGCCCCCCGGGCCGATCGGGTCGCCCGGCGAGGCGGCGCTCGAGGCGGCGCTCAACCCCGACGACGGCACCTGGCTGTACTGGGTCGCCACCGACCCGGACTCGCGCACGACCGAGTTCGCCACCAGCTACTCCGACTTCCTCGCGCTGAAGAAGAAGTACCAGGCCAATGCCGGCTGAGCCGGTGCGCCGCGCCGCGGTGCTCGGCCACCCCGTGTCGCACTCGCTCTCGCCCGTGCTGCACCGCGCCGCGTGGGCGGGGCTCGGGCTCCCCTGGGAGTACACCCTCGTCGACTGCACGTCCGAGCAGCTCGCGGCGTACGTCGC
>JAKOVT010000119.1 GCA_029781935.1 Actinomycetes bacterium
GTGGGCGACACGGTCGTCGTCCTGCACTGAGGCTCCGCGGCCGTCCGGCGCGCAGCAGCCGCACGCCGAGAGGGACGTCATGGCACGACAGCCGCAGCTCCGCCGGCCGTTCCTGCGCACCGGGCTCACCGCTGCCGCGGTCGCCGGCCTGCTGTCCGTGCTCCTCGCCGCGCCGTCGGGTGCCACGACGTCGGAGCCCACCCCGGTCGCCGTGCCGGGCACCCGTCCTGCCCCAGCGGCTCCGGCCCTGCCGCGCCGCGCGGTATCGGTCTCGGTCACGCCGGCCAACGGCGCCATCGTCGGGATCGCCTACCCGATCACCGCGAAGTTCAACGTCCCGGTCGCCGCGGCGCACCGTGCCGACGCCGAGCGTCACATGCACGTCTACGTGAACGGCCGGTTCGCCTCGGGCGGCGCCTGGTACTGGAAGGACGCGAAGACGGCGGTCTTCCGCACCCAGAACTTCTGGCCGGGCCGCGCGCGCATCCAGGTGCGGCTCACGCTGGCGGGCATCGAGCTGGCGCGATCGTCGTCGTACTCGTTCGTCGGCGGGTCTGCGACCACGCGCAACCACCTCGTCCGCACCTCGCGCGTGCTCATCGCGAAGGTCAGCGCCACCACGCACCGGATGATGGTCTACGTCGACGGCGTCGCGGTGAGGAACTTCGGGGTCTCGCTGGGCAAGGCCGGCTTCGAGACGCGGTCGGGCATCAAGGCCGTGATGGACAAGTACCTCACGCGGAACATGACCAGCCAGGAGCTCGGTCTCACCAACGAGACCTACGACCTCTGGGCGCCGTACTCCACGCGCATCACCCCGAGCGGTGAGTTCGTGCACGGCGCCCCGTGGGCGGCCGGGCGCATCGGCAAGTGGAACGGGTCGCACGGCTGCACCAACCTGCTCACCAACGACGCGAAGTGGTTCTACTACGCCACGATCCCGGGGGACCTCGTCGTCACGACCGGCACGGGTCGCTCGATGGAGTACTGGAACGGCACCGGCGCGCCGTACAACATGCCGTGGTCGCTCTGGCTGGCCCACTCGGCTCTCAAGGGCGCGTTCTAGCCCTTCGTCGCAGGCGGGTCGGTCAGACGCCGGCGCGCACGTCGCGGGGGTCGGTGCCGTACGTCGCGAGGATCGCGGGGAGATCGCTCGCCGGAACCGGACGCGCGTAGAGGAAGCCCTGCGCGAGGTCGCAGCCCAGCGCGCGCAGCCGCTCGGCCACGTCGTGCTCCTCGACGCCCTCGGCCACCGCCACCATCTCGAACTCGTGCGCGAGCTCGGTGACGACCTTGACGAGGACCTCGTTGCCGTTGCTCATGTCCAGGATGAAGGACCGGTCGATCTTGAGGGTGTCGATCGGCAGGTCGCGCAGCTGGCTGATCGAGGTGTTCCCGATGCCGAAGTCGTCCAGCGCGATGGTCGACCCCATCGCCGCGATGCGGGAGAGCGTCGCCGCGGCCCGCTCCGGATCGGCCACGATCGCCGACTCGGTGATCTCGAACTCGAGCAGCCGCGCGGGTACGTCGTAGTGCGCGAGCAGCTCGGCGATGCGCTTGTCGAGGTCGGGCTCGGCCAGGTTCAGCGCGCTCAGGTTCACCGCGACCTGGATCTCCCAGCCGTCCACCCGCCACGCGCGGATCTGCTCGAGCACCATCTCGAGCACGCGTCGGGTGAGGAGGTGGACCAGCCCGGTCTGCTCGGCGAGCGGGATGAACTCGCCTGGCGGCACGCTGCCGCGCACGGGGTGGGTCCAGCGCAGGAGCGCCTCGAGCCCGACGATCTCGCCCGTGCGCAGGTCGAGCTTGGGCTGGTAGTGCACGGTGAGCTGGTCGCGGTCGTCGAGCGCGCGACGCAGGTCGCCGAGCAGGATGAGCCGCGCGGGGGAGTTGGCGTCCCCGTCCGCCTCGTAGACGCTCATGCCGCGCCGCCCGGCCTTGGCGACGTACATCGCCACGTCGGCGCGCTTCATGAGCGTCTGCACGTCGCCGGCGTGGTCCGGCAGCAGCGCGAGACCGAGCGACGTCTCGACGTGCAGGACCAGCCCGTCGACGTCGTAGGGCTCCGCGAAGACGCCGAGCACCCGGTCGGCGAACGCCGTGGCGTCGTCGACGCCGCGGACCGTCTTGAGCAGGATGGCGAACTCGTCGCCACCGAGACGCGCCACCGTGTCGGTGTCGCGCGTGATCGCGCGCAGCCGCTCGGCCACCTGCACCAGCAGCTGGTCGCCGCGGTCGTGGCCGAGCGAGTCGTTGATCTCCTTGAACCGGTCGACGTCGAGCAGCAGCAGTCCGACGTGCGAGCCGTGCAGCTGCGCCTCCGCGGCCGCGAGCTCGAGCCGCTCGGCCAGCAGGCGCCGGTTGGGCAGGCCGGTGAGCGGGTCGAGCAGCGCGAGCCGGGCGTTCTCGTCGGAGGTGGTCCGCAGCCGCCGGCTCGCACCGTGCACCGTGCGGAACAGCAGCAGCCACACGACCATGAGGCCGACGCCGATGACGACGGCCACCGTGCGGACCGCGCTGGCCGTGGCCGCCTCGGTGGCGGAGTAGTCGAGCGCGACCTCGGCCACGCCGTAGGCGATCGGGACGTCGGGGATCGGGTAGACGGGCACGTAGACGTCGAGGACCTTCTCGAGCCCCGCCATCATCGCGGGGTCCACGCCCGTGCCGGTGCCGGCCTTCGGGTCGAGCTGGGTCACGAGGGCGGCGCTGGGTCGGCCGGCGAGCGCGTCGTTGAGCCGGTCGAGGTCGGGGAAGGGATGCGCGAGGTCGACGCTGTCGTACATCGTCTTGCCCGACTTGCCCCACAGCCGCACCTCGACCAGCGTCGAGTCGGTGTGGAGGTTCACCGCGAGGCGGTCGACCGACCGGCCGTCGAGCTGCTCGGCCTGCCACTCCCGCTCGGTGACGCGGTCGCGGACTCCGGAGTCGGCGTACGCCGTCGCGGTGCGCACGGCCTGGTCGAGCGCCTGCTGCTGCAGCAGCTCGCTCACCACGAGGGTGAGGACGATGCCGAGCGCGGCCATCGCGACGAGGCTCACGACGGCGAAGGTGGCGGTGAGCGACGCTCGTCGGCGCACGGCGTCCCCTTCCGTCGTCCCCGCGCACGGGGGCGGACCGACGCGACGTCGACCGCTGGGAGGGTTTTCGGCAGTCGAGAGGTTCTCTTGAGGTTTCTCTCAGCCGGAACTCGGCACGCGGACCAGCAGCGCGCCGGGCAGTACGCGGGCCTCGAGGCGGCGGCCGTCGTCGATGACGTCGCCGTCCACCTGGCGGGGCTGGCTCTCGCGGCTCACGACCACCACCGACCGCCCGGCGAAGTGCCGGCGCGACCGGTCGTCGCGCGCTCGGCGCAGCGCGAGGTCGCCCGCGGTCCGCGCCAGGTCCAGCGGCGTGCCGAGCGGCAGCACGATCACGTGCAGCAGGCCGTCGGCGACCTCGGCCTCGGGCGCGACGTCGAGCCCTGCCACCAGTCCGCCGACGTTGACGACGAGCACGCTCTTGGCGCTGTACCAGTGCGGTGGCCCGCCGTCGACGGCGACGCCGAAGCGGGTGGTGCGATGGCCCAAGGCGCGAATGCCGTTGACGACGTACGCCGTCGGCCCGATGACGTTCTTCAGGTTCTCCGGCGCATCGATGAGCACCGCGTCGAGGCCGATGCCGGCCATGACCGAGCAGGTGGTGACCCGACCGCCGAGCCCCAGCTCCAGCAGATCGACGGCGCGGTCGCGGCCGGTGAGGGCGACCGTCGCAGCGTCGCGCAGACCCAGCGGTACGCCGACGTTGCGGGCCAGCAGGTTGCCCGTGCCGGCAGGAAGGATGCCCAGCGGGACGCCGCTGCCCGCCAGGCCGCCCGCGACCGCGTTCACCGTGCCGTCGCCGCCCCACGCGAGCACGAGGTCGGCCCCCGCCGCGACCGCGGACCTCGCCTGCTCGGTGCCCGGGCTGTCGACGGTGGTGGCCACGACGTGGGGGGCGGGCCGGCCCAGGTCGTGGGCCCACCGCGCCAGCTGCTCGGTCGCCGCGGCGAGCCCTCCGCTCTTGTGCGGGTGGACCACGGCCACGCACTCGGCGTCGACCGCGCTCACGGCTGACGCGTCCAGCGGACGTCGCCGCGGTCGTTGGTCTGCCGCACGAGGATCACGGCCTGGTTCCCGTCCTCGTCGGACGCCGTGCAGGTGAAGGAGCTGCCGGCCCGCAGCGCGACGCTCACGGGGCAGGTCACCGTGATGGGTCGACCGATCTCGCGCGTGAGGTCGGCGGCGATCCGCTCCTCGACCGCGCCGGTGTCGAGGCGGGTCGGGCCGCCGAGCGCCCCGACCAGCGCCGACACCGCGAGCCCTGCCAGCCCGAGCAGCGCCACGAGGGCCACCACGGGGATCCACCACCGCCGCTTCACGGCCTCGGCGACCGGCGGCTCCTCCTGCCCCGGCGTCGGGACGACCGGAGCCCATACCTGCGTCGTGGGCAGCGGTGCCGTGGGTGGCACGGACGCGGACGCCGGCGCCTCGGCGTCGGGCGAGAGCGGGTGGGTGGCGTCGGACCAGGTGACCCCGTTCCACCAGCGCAGTGCGGGAGCCCCGGACGGATCGGGGTACCAGCCGGGCTGGGGCAGGTCGGGATCGGTCACACGACGAAGTTAGCGCGCGGCGGCGCGGGGCGTGGCGTCGGTCGTCGGGTCAGACGGAGGCGAGCCGGTGCTCGGCAGCCGCGCGCTCGCAGTCGCGCACGGAGTGGAAGCCGGACTCGAACCCGCAGTCGTGGCACACGGCGATCGACGCGCTCCCCAGGTGCACGACCTCCACGCTGTGCGGGCTGCAGAAGCCCGCCGCGTGGGCGTGGTCGCGCCGGTGCACCGCGGCGAGCATCGCCCGCACGATCGGTTCCGGACTGTTCGGCGTCATGCCT
>JAKOVT010000121.1 GCA_029781935.1 Actinomycetes bacterium
GAACTCCTCGGCCCTCAGCGGCACGCACACGATCACGGCGACCGTCACCACGACGAACGGTGCGACGAACACCGCGTCGCGCGACGTCACGGTGGTGAGCCCGGCGCCGACCGTCTCGATCACCGACCCGACGGGCGGGAGCACGGTGTCGGGCACGGTCGTGGTGTCGGCGACGGCGAGCACCGACATCCGGCTCAGCGAAGTGCCCGCGTCGGTGTCGCTGTACGTCGACGACGTGCTCACCGAGACCCAGCCGTGCGTCGCCGCGACGAACGACTGCTCGCTCACCCTGTCGTGGGACGCCACGGGCGTCACCGGCGACCACGTACTGCGCACGACCGTCACGACGACGGCGAGCCGCACCGCCGACAGCGCGAACGTGACCGTCACGGTCACGACGCCGCCGTTCGACGTCGCCATCACCTCGCCCGCCGCCGGCACCGTTGTGGTCGGGTCGGGTGCGACGGCGCTCACGTCCGGCCTCGTCCGGGTCTCGCTCGCGGCGTCGACCGACCAGACTCAGAACGAGTTCCCGGCGACCATCCAGCTGCTGGTCGACGGCAGCCCGGTCGCCGGCGCCGTCGTGACGTGCGCCGGCCCGCCGAACCGGGTGTGCGCCGGGACGGTCACCTGGGACACCCGCAGGACCGCTGGTGGGCACAAGCTCGCCGCCCTCGTCACCACCAACCGATCGCACGAGGCGACCTCCCCGAGCCGCACGGTCTACACGCGCAGCGGGTCGCGGGTGGGGTTCTACGCCATCGCTCCGGCCGTGTTCGGCGGTGTGGCCACCGTGCGTGGCCGCGTCGTGTCCACGACCTCGGGCGCGCCGCTCGTCGGGGTGTGGGTGCGGCTGATCTTCGCCCCCGCGATCGGCAAGGGCCGCGTCGCACTCGTGAAGACGGGCGTCGGCGGCGTGTTCAGCTACCGCACACGCGTCTACAGCAACACGCGCACGACGGCGCTCGTCGGCAACACCTGGGTGGTGCGGGGCACTGCCGTCACCACCCTGCGGGTGCGCGCGCCCATGAGCTGCTCGACCACAGCCTCGGCGTACTTCTCGGGCACCATCGGCCGGGGGAGGTGCAGCGTGCGCAACCTGCCCGTCGGCACCGTCGTCCACCTGCGCTACGCGTACAAGGGTCGCTGGTTCACGCTCGCCAGCGGCCGCACGACGTCGACCACCATCGCCTTCAGCTTCCGATTCGTACCGCGGGGCACCTACTACCTGCAGGTCGTGCTGGGGAGCAACCGCGTCTACTACGCGACGCTCGGGTCGCTCATGAGGGTCGTGATCCGGTGAACCGAGCGCTGGTCCTGCTGCCGGTGGGGCTGAGCCTGGCCGCCTGCGGAGCGGGCAGCGCGTCGAACACGGCGCTGCCCGCCGCCGCTGCCACCGGACGCAGCGTCATGCTGTCGGCCGATGCTGCGTCCTGCGTGGCGGCGTCGCCCGCGCCCAGGGCGGGCACCGCGTCGCCGTCCGCGGCCGGGCCCACCTGCACCATCCGGGTGCACTACTCCAACGCCACGGCCGCGCCGCTGACCATCGACGCGTCGCTCACCCGCCTCACCGACAGCGCCGGCTCCACCTACCGACCCGAGGCTGCGGCGGGCGCCGTGACCAGCGCCCTCGTCAAGCCGGCCGACCAGGTCTCGGTCGACTGGATCGTCAACCTGGCGCCGGGCAGCACGCTGAAGGCCGTCACCTGGATCGGTCCCACGGGCGACTCGTCGACCGTCTCGCTGAGCAGCACCGCCGTGTCGCCCACGCCCATCGCGACCGCCACTGCCACCCCGAAGCCCACGCCGACACCGACCCCGAAGCCCTCGGCCACCCCGAAGCCGAAGCCCACGCCGACACCGACGAAGAGCACGAGCCGGCCACGCCCCGCCTCGTCGCAGCCTCCGGCCTCGGGGTCCATCGGCTGACGTCCCGCATCGTGGTCTGAGATCCACGATGTGGAACATTCTGGGCCCTGCTCCCTCACGCGATCGGCGCCACGCGGCGGCGTGCCTACACTCGCGCTGAGCCGCACGACCGCCTGCGGCGAACCGTTGCGTGCGAAGGAGCACCCCGTGGCGTCGCGTCACCCCGCCTGGTCCGCGGACGCGGGGGACAGGGTCCTTTCGGGCCTGCACGAGCACGACCGGCTGATCCTGCCCGCGCTCCAGGCGCTGCAGGAGGAGTTCGGCTACGTCGCCGCCGAGGCGGTGCCGCTGGTCGCCGCGTTCCTCAACGTCTCGGTGGCCGAGGTCCACGGCGTCCTGACCTTCTACCACGATCTGCGCACGGCCCCGCCCGCCGATGTCCTCGTCGCCCTGTGCTCGGCCGAGGCCTGCCAGTCGCTCGGCTCCCGCGGGCTGCGCTCCGAGATCGAGCGGGCGATCGCCCCGGTGGGCGGCCGCTCCCTCGACGGCGACGTCGACGTGGTCGAGGTCTTCTGCCTCGGCAACTGCGTGTACGGGCCCGCCGCCCTGGTGAACGACCGGCTCGTGGGCCGCCTCGACGTCGACCGGCTGCACGCCGCGGTCGCCTCCGCCCGCGAGGAGGCCCGCTCGTGACGACCACGGTCTACGTCCCAAGTGACAGCGCCGTCAGGTCGATCGGCGGCGACGACGTCGCGCGCGCGATCGTCGACGGCGCCGCCGCTCGCGGCCTCGACGTCGCCGTCGTGCGGAACGGGTCGCGCGGACTGCTCTGGCTCGAGCCCCTCGTCGAGGTCGTCACGTCGCGCGGCCGCGTCGGCTACGGGCCGGTGTCCGACCTCGACGTCGCGTCCCTGCTCGACTCGGGTGCGTTCTCCGAGAGCACGCGCGACACCGCCTCCCACCCGCTCGCGCTCGGCGTGGTCGACGACCTGCCCTGGCTCGCGTCTCAGACGCGCATCACCTTCCGCCGCATGGGTGTCATCGACCCGCTCGACTGGGACGACTGGCGCGCCCACGGAGGTCTCGCCGGCCTGCAGCGCACCCTCATCGCCGGTGCCGTCGAGGTGATCGACGAGCTCGTCGCCTCGGGCCTGCGCGGGCGCGGTGGCGCGGGGTTCCCCGCCGGCATCAAGTGGCGCACCGTCGCCGACGCCGAGGCCGACCAGAAGTTCGTGCTCTGCAACGCCGACGAGGGCGACAGCGGCACGTTCGCCGACCGGATGCTCCTCGAGGGGGATCCCTTCACCCTCATCGAGGGCATGGTCATCGCCGCCCTCGCGGTGGGTGCCACCCGCGGCTACGTCTACTCGCGCTCGGAGTACCCCGCCGCGAACGAGACCTTCCGCCGGGCGCTGGAGATCGCGGCGGAGCACGGCGTCATCGGCGACGACGTCCTCGGCACGGGCGTCCCGTTCCAGCTCTCGCTGCGTGTCGGCGCCGGCGCCTACATCTGCGGCGAGGAGACCGCGATGATCGAGAGCCTGCAGGGCGGTCGGGGGATGGTGCGGCCCAAGCCGCCGATCCCGGCGCTGCAGGGCATGTTCGGCAAGCCGACGCTCGTCAACAACGCCATGACGCTCGCGACCGTCCCGATGATCGTCGTCGACGGCGGTGCGGCGTACGGCGCGGCCGGCTACGAGCGCTCGCGCGGAACCCAGATCTTCCAGCTCGCCGGGAACGTGGCCCGCGGCGGGGTGGTCGAGGTGCCCTTCGGGCTGTCGCTGCGCGAGCTCGTCGAGGGCTACGGCGGAGGCACGCGCACGGGGCGCCCGGTGCGAGCCGTGCAGGTGGGCGGCCCGCTCGGTGCGTACATCCCAGCCGACGCCATGGACGTCGCGCTCGATTACGAGTCGATGATCGCCATCAACGGCATGGTCGGGCACGGGGGCATCGTCGTGTTCGACGACACCGTCGACATGGCGGAGCAGGCGCGGTTCGCGATGGAGTTCTGCGCCAAGGAGTCGTGCGGCAAGTGCACCCCCTGCCGGGTGGGCTCCACCCGCGGAGTCGAGGTCATCGACCGGATCCGGGCCGGCGTCGACCGCGACGCGAATCTGGTGCTGCTCGACGACCTGTGCGAGCTGATGACCGACGGCTCGCTGTGCGCGATGGGCAGCCTCACGCCGCTGCCCGTCCGCAGCGCCCTGCGCCACTTCGGAGAGGACTTCCACCGATGAGCCTCGCTCCCGAGACCGACCACGGCACCCCGGCGCGCACGTCGGAGCGGACCGTCACCGTCACCGTCGACGGCGTACCCGTCAGCGTCCCCGCCGGCAGCTCCGTCATGCGCGCCGCGAGCGAGTCGGGGACCGCGGTCCCGAAGCTCTGCGCCACCGACTCCCTCGAGCCGTTCGGCTCGTGCCGCCTCTGCCTGGTCGAGATCGACGGCCGCAAGGGCACGCCCGCGTCGTGCACCACCCCGTGCGAGGAGGGGATGGTCGTCCGGACGCAGACGCCGCGGCTGGAGAAGCTGCGCCGCGGGGTGATGGAGCTCTACATCTCCGACCACCCGCTCGACTGCCTCACCTGCCCGGCCAACGGCGACTGCGAGCTGCAGGACATGGCGGGCGTGGTCGGCCTGCGCGAGGTGCGCTACGGCTACGACGGCGCGAACCACATCGACTCGTTCACCGACGACAGCAACCCGTACTTCTCCTTCGACGACTCCAAGTGCATCGCGTGCAGCCGGTGCGTGCGCGCGTGCGAGGAGGTCCAGGGCACGTTCGCCCTGACCATCGCCGGTCGCGGCTTCGAGTCGCGTGTGAGCCCCGGCGGTACGACCTTCATGGGCAGCGAGTGCGTCTCGTGCGGGGCGTGCGTCCAGGCGTGCCCCACCTCGACCCTGCAGGAGAAGACCGTCATCGAGCTGGGCACGCCGACCCGCTCGGTCGAGACGACGTGCGCCTACTGCGGCGTCGGCTGCTCGTTCCGTGCGGAGCTGCGCGGCGACCAGGTCGTGCGGATGGTCCCGTCGAAGCGGGGCGGCGCCAACGAGGGCCACTCCTGCGTGAAGGGCCGGTTCGCGTGGGGCTACGCCTCGCACCAGGACCGCATCACCACGCCGATGGTCCGCGAGTCGACGTCCGACGAGTGGCGCGTCGTCTCCTGGGACGACGCGATCGCGTTCGCGGCCTCCCGGTTCAAGGCCATCCAGGCTGCTCACGGGTCGCGCAGCATCGGCGGCATCACCTCCTCGCGGTGCACGAACGAGGAGGTCTACGTCGTCCAGAAGATGGTCCGGGCGGCGTTCGGCAACAACAACGTCGACACCTGTGCGCGGGTCTGCCACTCGCCGACCGGCTACGGCCTCAAGCAGACCTTCGGGACCTCTGCCGGGACCCAGGACTTCAAGTCGGTGGAGAAGTCCG
>JAKOVT010000126.1 GCA_029781935.1 Actinomycetes bacterium
GGGCACCTTCATGCGGTGGGGGCGCTGGGGAGGATGCGGACGGCGAGGTGGCGGGTGGCGTCCTCGATGTAGTCCTCCTCCACCTCCCCCACCGAGCAGACCAGGCGGCGGGCGGCCTCGTTGTAGGGCAGCAGGTCGGCCACGAACCGCACGACACCTCGCTCGAGGGCGAGGTCGGCGAGCAGGCGGGTCAGGAAGCGCGCCGCACCCATGCCCTGGGCCTCGTCGGCGATCGTCACCGCCACCTCGGCGTCCTGCGGCGCGCTCGGCAGCCGGATGAACCGGCCCTCGCCGATGAGCACGTCGTGCTCGCGACGCCGCCAGAACAGCATGAGCGCCACGTGGTCGACCTGATCGACGCTGCCGACGAGCTGGTCGAGGTCGGCCGTGGTCAGGTGGTCCTTCGAGGTGAGGAAGCGGCGGACGAGCGAGGACTCCGACAGGTGGTCGAAGCCGGCGACGAGGGCCCCGGCGTCGTCCGGGTGCTGGAACCGGGCCGCGACCCGCAGGCCGTCGCCGAGGGTCGCCCAGGCGAGGTACTCGTCGGCGGGCGGGCGCCGGACGTGGTCGTCGTCGTCGGGCACGCCGGACACCACCTCTCGTCGTCGGGAGCGCTCCGCTCCATCGTGCCCTGCCCGCGCGTCGCCCGCCCAGCACCCGTGCCGCGACCTGGGCCACACCGGCTCCACCGGACGGGATGAGCCTCACCGGTCCGGCTGAGGGGGCCGAGGCGCTCCTGCCATGATCGTGCTCGGGAGGACCGATGGATCCGCTGCACGTCACCGGTGCCGACGTCACGCTCAAGCGCCTCAAGGCCGACATCACCAACTGGCGCCTCGGGCTCGTGCGGCTCGTCGTCGCCGGGCTCGCCGTGGTCATCACGTTCCTGCTGGTGCCCGGCCTGACCTTCACGTCCTGGCGGTGGGGCGAGTTCTGGGTCGTGGCCGTCGTCTTCGGCCTGCTCAACGCGTTGGTCAAGCCCCTGCTGCAGTTCTTCGCGCTGCGCTACCTCGTGGCGACCTTCGGCCTCGTGGTGATCGTCATCAACGCGATCCTGCTGTGGCTGCTCACGATCGCCCTCGGCAGCAGGGTGGAGTACCGCAACGTCTTCGCGCTGCTGCTCGGCGGCGCCGTCATCGGGCTGGTCACCATGGTCCTCGAGACGATGCTGGGTACGACTCGGCCCCTCGTCGACGACCATGCGCACGGCTTCAGCGACGCCGAGGCACGTCCGGGGGAGGCGGCATGAGCTCGACGCTGACCAGGGCCAGCGAGAACGCCCGGCTGCAGCACGTCTACCAGACCCTCATCGAGTTCGGCGAGAACAGCGTCGCGGACCGCACCTGGATCGGCCGGCCGCGCCGCGCCATGCAGAAGTGGATCTGGCAGGTCCCCGACGTACCGGTCCTGCCCCTGCCGGTCCGCACCCGCATCCTCATCGAGCATCTCGGCCCGACGTACGTGAAGCTCGGACAGATCGTGTCCAGCCAGGCCAACGTCCTGCCCGACGACTGGAAGGTCGAGCTCGACCGGCTGCAGAACGAGGTCCAGCCCGTCCCCTACGGCGAGATCCGGCAGGCGATCATCGACGAGCTCGGGGCACCGCCCGAGGAGCTGTACGCCGAGTTCTCCGAGGCTCCGCTCGCGGCCGCGTCCCTCGGCCAGGTGCACGTCGCACGTCTGCACGACGGCCGCAAGGTCGCGGTGAAGGTGCAGCGGCCGCAGATCCAGAAGCAGGTGCGGGCCGACCTCGGCATCACGCGGTTCTTCGGCCGCAACGCCGAGCGCCGCAGCGCCTACGCGCGCGACATCGGGCTCGCGTCGATGCTCGACGAGTTCTCCACGACGCTGCTCGAGGAGCTCGACTACTACGCCGAGGCCTACAACATGACCCGGCTCGCGGCGAACATCGACGGCATCGAGGGCGTCCACGTCCCCGACCTGATCACCGAGCTGTCGACCGACAAGGTGCTGACCCAGGAGTTCGTGAGCGGCGTCAAGATCTCCGACGTCGAGGCGATCCGCGCGGCGGGCCACGACCCGGCAGCGCTCGGCGACGCCGCCCTGCACGCCACGATCAAGATGCTGCTCATCGACGGCTTCTTCCATGCCGACCCGCACCCCGGCAACCTCATCGTGAACCTCGAGACCGGCGTCGTGACGTTCCTCGACTGCGGCATGGTCGGCGAGATCACGCCGGTGCAGCGGGCGCACATGGTGATGGTGCTGTGGGCCTACACCCGCGGCGACCTCGCAGCGATGGCCGACGAGCTGCGGGCGCTCTCGGTGCCGTTCCGCCCGGTCGACGAGGACGCCTACCGCAAGGCCTTCCAGCGCCGGATGGCCCGCTTCGTGGGCAACGACTCCGACATCACCGTGATGTTCTCCCAGGGCATGGGCGTCCTGCGCGACAACGGTCTGCGCCTCGATCCGCAACTCACGCTGGCGATCAAGTCCCTCACGCAGTCCTCGGCGTTCTTCACCGTGCTCGCTCCCCCGGACCTGCCCTTCGCCGACGCCGCCCTCGCGGCGACGCAGGAGCTCGGCATGGAGGCGGTGAGCGAGGAGGCCGTCGCCGAAGCGGCGCGCAAGGAGGGCATCCGGCTCGCGGGCCGCGCCCTGCAGGAGGCTCCGGCGTACGCCAAGGGCCTCAGCGCGATCGGCGAGCAGCTCAAGCAGGGCAAGCTCACCGTGCACGTCGACAACACGTCCGTGGGAACGCAGATGAGCTCGCTGCGCTCGATCGTGCAGACCGTCGCGCTGGCGCTGCTGCTCGGGGGCGCGATGATCGGGACGGCGATCGCTGCGGCCGGCTTCGCGGCGAACCCCGCCGAGCAGACGGCGTACCACTGGACGCTGGCCGCGTTCTTCGCCTCGCTCGCCCTCGCCCTCCTGCTCGCGCTCGTCTACGTCGCCGGCTTCGTGAAGGAACGCCGCGCGGCGTCGAGAGCGCGCTGGGGTCCCGACCGCTTCTGACGGCCGCCGAACGTCGTCGGTCACGTAGTTCCCGAAACATGATCACGTTCGGGGAACCACGCGCACGGGAGGACCTGGTTTGCGGTGGGCCGGTGGGTGAGACGTCGCGGGAGCGTCGGCGGGAGTAGCGTCCGCGGCATGGATGTCTCCGTCTACGTGCCCTGGTTCGGTGTCTGGTTCGCCGTGATCGTGGCGTTCTTCGCCAACTACCTCTACTTCGGCCCCAAGACCATGTTCCCCGTCTGGTGGCGCGCGATGCGCAAGCCCGCCGACGAGAAGCCGGGCGACGGCCAGAACATGCCGCTCGTCTTCGCACTCATGGTCGTCGCGCTGTTCGTGCAGGCGATCACGCTGTCGTGGGTGCTGCAGGCGACCCTCACCCTCTACGACCTGACGGACATCTCGCTGCTCACCGGCGCTCTCGTCGGTCTCGGCATGGGCGTGGCGTTCGCGGCGATGACGTCGTTCGGCCACCGGATGTTCGCCGGCCAGGGCTTCAAGGTGTGGCTCATCGAGATCGGCGGAGACCTCCTCGGCCTGCTCCTCATGGGCGCCATCCTCAGCATCTACGTCTGACGCCCCGCTCGGGATCTGCGAGAGGCACCTCTACGTGCCTCGCACACATCCGAAGGGGGTCAGAGGGCGCTTCCTACGCGGAGGCCCTCCAGGACGGCCTCCTCGACGGTGCGCGGGGCGAGGCAGTCGCCGACGCCGTGCACCTCGAGATCGGTCCGCGCCTCGAGCCCGCGCAGCAACCCGTCGACCGGGTGGTGGCCCTGAGCGAGGACGAGGGACGCGACGTCGTCGACGATCACCGGCTCGTCGGTGAGGACGTGCTGGAAGTACGCCGAGTCGCCGTCGGCCCCGACGATGCGGACGAGCGGGACGATCACGACGCCGAGCCGGACCGCCTCGGCGATCATGTCGTCGCGCACGTACTGCTGGATGCGCTGCCCCGCGTGGTAGCCCGTCACCCCGAGGGTCACCCGGTGCCCGCGCTGCGCCAGGGCGATCGAGGTACCCAGGCCGATCCAGTCGCAGCGCCAGTCGGCGACCACGGCGCGACCGCGCGGCAGGTCGGCGCCGCGCAGGACGTCCCACGCCGTGAGCACCGTCGGATCGTCCATCAGCTCGAGGTCGGGCACGCGCGGGAGGGCGCCGGTCGCCACGACCACGGCGTCGGGGGCGAGCTCCTCGAGCAGAGCAGCATCGGCCGGGGCACCGAGCAGGATCTTGACGCCGGCCCGCTCCGCCTCGCCTGCCAGGTTGGTGATCGCACCGCCGAACTCCGCGCGCCCCGGCACCTCCTGCGCGAGCAGCACCTGCCCGCCGAGCCGGCGCTCCGCCTCGACCAGCGTGACGCGGTGCCCGCGCTCGGCGGCGACGGCCGCCGCCTTGAGGCCGCCGGGTCCGCCGCCCACGACGACGACGTGCCGCGACGCGCGGACCGGGATGCGCGTGCCGAACTCGAGCTCGCGGCCGGTCTCCGGGCGCTGGATGCACGAGATCGGGTAACCGGCGTGGAAGTGGCCGATGCACGCCTGGTTGCACCCGATGCAGGCGCGGATCTCGTCGAGGCGTCCGTCGTCCGCCTTCGCGGGCATGTCGGGATCGCAGATGAGAGCACGGGTCATCACGGTGGCGTCGGCGTCGCCGCGCGCGAGGATGAGCTCGGCGTCCTGCGGCTGGTTGATGCGCCCGGCCACCATCACCGGCACGTCGACGACGTCCTTGACGCGCCGCGCCAAGGCAGCGGTGTAGCCGTTGGCCCGCGTCATCGGCGGCACGATGTGGTCGGAGCCCGACAACGTCGCCGACGTACCGGCGACGACCGACACGTAGTCGACGAGGTCGCGCAGGAGGGCGACGGCCTCGACCGACTCGTCGCGGGTCAGGCCCTCCCCGGACTCCTCGCCCACCGAGATGCGCAGACCCACCGCGAGGTCCGGGCCGACGGCCTCGCGGACGCCCACGAGCGTCTCGCGCAGGAACCGCACGCGGTTCTCGAGGCTCCCGCCGTACTCGTCGTCGCGCAGGTTGGTGCGCGGGTTGAGGAACTGCGCGGGGAGGTAGCCGTGCGACGCGACGACCTCGACGCCGTCGTAGCCGCTGCGCCGGATCCGGTCGGCGGCGTCGGCGTAGCACCGCACCATCTCGCGGACCTGCTCGGTGGGCATCGCACGCGGCATGACGTGGAACCGCTCGTTGGGCACCGCCGACGGCGCGAGCGCCACGGGCAGCGTGCCGTCCTCGGACTCCATCAGCTCACGGCCGTCGTGGAAGAGCTGCTGGAAGATGCGGGCGCCGTGGGCGTGGACGGTCTCGGCGAGCCGGGTGAACGCCGGGATGCAGGAGTCGTCGTCGGCCATGAGGACGTGGCTGGTGTAGCGCGCCGAAGGGTGCACGCCCGCCACCTGCACGACGATCAGCCCCACGCCGCCGCGAGCGCGCGCGTCCTGGTAGGCGAGCATCTGGTCCGAGGGGACGCCGTCGACCGCCATGACCGTGTCGTGCCCGGACGACACGATCCGGTTGCGGACCTCGACGGGCCCGACCTGCAGGGGCGCGAACAGGTGGGAGAACCTGCTGTCGGTCATGGGGTCTCCTCAGGACGTACGTCGGAGCCGATGCTACGGCTCGCGACGTTCCGCTGAGACTATCGAACGATAGCCGTCGGGTGCGTGCTTCCGGCCTCGAGCCGCACCTAGACTCGCCCCGTGGCAGCACCACGGCGCCGGCGCGTCGACACCAGCGGCTGGCCTACCAAGGAGCTCATCCTCCTCGAGGCGTCGCGCCTGTTCGCGGTCCGCGGCTATCTCGGGACGTCCACCCGCGACATCGCGGCGGCGGTCGGCATCCAGCAGCCGTCGATGTACAGCCACTTCTCCTCCAAGCAGGCGATCGCCGAGGAGCTGCTGCGTCGCGACCTCACCGCGGGCAACGCAGCACTCGAGCGCGTCGCCGCCGACGGCGGCGGCGCCCCGGTGGAGCTCTACCGCTACCTGCACTGGGAGGTCGCCCACGACCTCGCGACGCCGTTCGACCTGCGCTCGCTCTACCTCGGACCGCTGCTCGACCAGTCGGAGTTCGCAGAAGGGCGCCGGCTGCTCAAACGGTACGACGCGCTCATGCGCTCGATCGTCGAGCGCGGGGTGGCGGCGGGCGACTTCGTGGAGATCGACCCGCAGTTCGCCAAGCGCCTCATCGACGGCGTGATCCTCGAGGCCATCCGCACCGGCGCCCTCGACAACCGCGTCGACGACGACGAGCCCGACCTCACCGCGTCGTTCGTGCTGCGGGCGCTGCTCGCCAAGCCCTCGCGGGTGCCGTCGGTCCGCACCGCGGCGCGCACCCTCGGCGCCCCCTCCTGACCCCCGCGCGGGAGGCCGCGACACACGCGCCGCCTCCCGCGGTTCGCGCCCCCGCACTGGGATCATCCCCGTGTGACCACCACCGGGGGGACCGCGGCGCCGAGCCCGGCGGACGAGCCGGCCACCGAGCCCGCCCTCGACCCGGCCGCCGAGGCCCGCGCGCAGCGGCTCGCCCGGTGGGAGGAGCGCACCACGCCGGCGATCATCGTCGCCGCGCTGCTGCCGATCGCGACGGCGTTCGCCAAGAACCTGGACGGACCGCTCAACGACGCCATCAACATCGCCTGCTGGCTGATGTTCCTCGTCGACCTCGTCGTCCACATGCGCCTTCGGCCGCACTACCTCGGCACGGGTCGCGGCAAGTTCGACCTCGCCATCGTGGTGATCACCGCGCCGTGGTTCCTGTTCACCGCCGGCAACTCGCAGTTCGTGGTGATCGCTCGGCTCGCCCGCCTCGGCCGCGTGATCATGGCGAGCACCCGCAGCAACAAGCTCAAGCACCTCGGCAACCAGCTCGGCAGCGCGGCGCTCTACGCGCTGGGGATGATCCTGGCCTGCTCGATCCTCGCCAAGGCGCTCAACGAGTCGCAGTTCCCGACCTGGGGCGACGCCGTCTGGTGGGGGTTCGTCACGTTCACCACCGTGGGCTACGGCGACTTCTACCCGAACGACACCGGCGGCCGGATCGTGGCCATCGTGCTGATGATCGGCGGCGTCGCGTTCCTCGGCACCCTCGCGGGAACGCTGTCCGCCTTCTTCGGAGTCGGTGCCGACGGCAAGGAGCCCGAGTACGACGACCAGGGCAACCTCGTGGTCGAGGAGGAGGCGGTGGAGGTCGCGGCCGCGACGGCCTCCGACCTCGCAGAGGCGACGCAGGCGGCGCACGCCGACACCGCTGCGCTCGCCGCAGAGGTGGCGGCGCTGCGTGCGGCGGTGCACGCGCTGACCGAGAAGCTGGAGCAGCGCGACTGACGAGATGCCGCGCGGCGCCGGCCGAGCGGGTCTAGCGCGGCATGTCGAGGACGCCGAGACCGCGCTTGACGAGCTCGTTGGCCACGATCAGGCGCTGGATCTCCGAGGTGCCCTCCCAGATCCGGTCGACCCGCACCTCGCGGTAGATCCGCTCGACGGCGTAGGACCGGTCGTAGCCGCGACCGCCGAAGATCTGGACGCACCGGTCGGCCACCCGGCCGGCCGCCTCCGACGCGGCGAGCTTCGCGATGGAAGCCTTGGCGTGCATGGTCTTGCGGTCGCCGCCGTGGTCGATCTCCCACGCGACCTGGTGGTAGTAGGACCGGTTGAGCGCGATGTCTACCGCGCTGTCGGCGATCATCTGCTGCACCATCTGGAAGTCGGCGATCCGCAGGCCGAACTGCTCGCGCGACACCGCCCAGTCGCGTGCCAGGCCGAGCGCCCGCTCGGCCGCGCCGATCGTGCGCGCCGCGATGCCGAGGCGCTCCTCGACGAACCACTCCTTGGTGAGCTCGTAGCCCTCGCCGACCTCGCCGAGCACGGCGTCGTCGGCGACGTACACCTCGCGGAACGCGATCGTCGGGTGGTCGAGCACCGGCGTGTGCATGAACACGGGCGTGCGCACCGTCTCCACGCCAGGAGTGCCGCGGTCGACGAGGAACAGGGTCGGAGCGCGGTCCTCGCCCGCGAGCGCGTGCACGATCCAGAAGTCGCTGACGTCGCCGCCGGTGACGAACCACTTCTCGCCGTCGATCACCCAGCCGCCCTCGACCTTGCGGGCGGTGGTCGAGATCGCGATGGCGTCCGACCCGGCATCGGCCTCGGTGGTGGCGTAGGCATCGCGCTTCTCGCCGCGGATCACCGGAAGCAGGTACTTCTCGCGCTGCTCGGGGGTGCATCGCGCCAGCACGTTGGCGGGGTACCAGACGAAGTCCCACAAGCAGTTCGTGGCCTTGCCGATCTGCTCCTGCACGATGATCTGGTCGACCGCGGACAGACCGAGGCCGCCCCACTCCGTGGGCATGTTCATCGCCCACAGCCCGGCGTCGATGGCGCCGCGCACGAGCTCGGCCTGGATGCCCGGGTCGAGCTCGCCGCCGGACGCCTCGACGGCGTCCTCGTGCTCCATCAGCCGCGCCGTGAAGGCGGCAGCCCGCTGCTGCAGGTCGGCCTGCTCGGGCGTGTACGCGAACTCCATCTGGAACCTCCTGTCGGATCAGGGCGCGACGGCGCGCGCGTCGAGCGCGATCACACCGTCGGGTCCCACGAGCACCGGGTTGACCTCGAGCTCGGCGATCTCGGGGTGCGACGCCGCCACCTGGGCGACGGCAGACACGAGCCGGGCGAGCGCGTGCACGTCGACGGCCGGTCGGCCGCGCACACCGTCGAACAGCGCCGCCGCGTGCAGCGAGCGCAGCAGCCGCCCGGCGGTCTCGGGCGAGACCGGGGCGAGCGCGAAGGCGACGTCGTCGAGCACCTCGGTGAGCACGCCGCCCAGCCCGACGAGCACGACCGGGCCGAACCGCGCGTCCTCCTGCACGCCGACGATGACCTCGACCCCGGCCGCGAGGTCGACCATCGCCTCCACGGTGACGGCCGGTGGGGCGAGCCTCGCGACGAGGTCGCGGTACGCCGCGAGCGCCTCCGCCTCGTCCTGCAGGCGGAGGACCACCCCGCCCGCGTCGGACTTGTGCAGCAACCCCATCGCCTTGAGCACCACCGGGAACGGCGGCTCGCCGGACCCGAGCGCCGCGAGCAGCTCGTCCTCGGAGCGCACCACGACCATGGCGGGGAACGGGACGCCGGCATCCTCGAGCAGCGTCCGGGTCGCGACGTACCCGAGGTCGTCGATCTCGGGCGCAGGGTCGGGCAGCGCGAGCGGGTCGGCGTACGCCGGGTGCGGCTCGTGGCTGATGGACGCGAGCGACCGGGCCGCCTCGGCGATCCCCCGGAACACCGGGACGCCGGCGTCGCGCAGCACCGCGATGCTGTCGCTGTGCGGGAACATCGACTGCACGACCACCGGCTTGCGCTGGGCGGCGATCGCCGCCACGGCGTCGTGGGCGGCGGCAATCTCGCGCGGCCCGAGCGACCCCGGCAGGGTGGCGTAGCCGCCGAAGTAGCCGATCCAGAGCACCGAGTCGACCTCGTCGGAGGCGAGCAGCTCGGCCACGCCCCGCGCGTAGGAGCCCGGGTCCTGCTCCCCCGCACCCGCGATGTCGACCGGGTTGATCGGGCTCGCCTGCTCCCAGAGAGCCGCGCGCAACCGCACGCCGAGCGGCTCCGACAGGTGCGGCACCTCGAGGCCGTAGTGCTCGAGCAGGTCCGACGCGATGGCGCCGTAGCCGCCGCCGTCGGTGAACACGGCGACGCGACGACCGCTCGCGCGACGGCCGCTCACCAGAGTGACCAGGACGTCGACGAGCTCGGCGGGCGAGTGGACGCGGATGATGTCGCCGGCGACGCAGGCTGCGTCGACCACGCGCGTCGGGCTGGTGAGCGACCCGGTGTGCGACGCCGCCCCGCGCGCGGCGGCGGCGCTGCGGCCCGGGGCCAGCAGCACCACGGGCTTCCCGGCCTCGCGCAGCTCCCGCGCAGCGGCGACGAACGCGCGACCGTCGCGCACGTCCTCGGCGTACACGGCGACGGCGGTGGTCCCCTGGTGGTCGGCGCAGGCGAGCATGAGATCCGCGAGCGACACGTCGGACTGGTTGCCGAGCGAGACGAAGCGGGAGACGCCGAGCCCGCGGGCGTGGAGCAGCGAGTCGATGTCGAGCGCGACGTTGCCGCTCTGCGACAGCACCGCGACCGCGCCGGCGTGGAAGGTGTCGGAGGCCAGCTGCAACGACGACGTGGTGTCGACGACGCCGAGGCAGTTGGGTCCGACGAGCGCGGAGCCGGCGTCGCGCACGCGCCGGACGATCTCCTGCTCGAGCGCTCGACCCTCGTCGGACGCCTCGGAGAGTCCCGCCGTGATCGCGACGATGGCGCGGGCCCCGACGGCGAGGGAGTCGTCGACGGCGTCGAGCAGGCCCGCGACCGGCACGCAGATGGCTACGAGGTCGACCGTGGCCTCGACGTCGCGCAACGAGGCGAGCGCCGGCCGTCCCTGCACCGTGCCGCCCTTGCGGTTCACCAGGTGCACGGTGCGGCCGTCGTCGTGGGCGAGCAGCTGCTTGGCCAGCATGTAGCCCCACTTGGCCGTGTCGTCGCTGGCGCCCACGACCGCCACCGAGCGGGGGTCGAACAGCGCGCCGAGGTCGCGGTGCCCGGTGCGGGTGGTGCTCATGACAGCGTCAGCGCGCGGGCCGGGCACATCGACGTGGCCTTCTCCGCGACCACCACGAGCGCCTCGGGGACCTCGCCGTCGCCGAGGACCGTCGCGAAGCCGCTGTCGTCGAGCTCGATCAGCTCCGGGGCCTCGTCGTGGCAGAGCCCGTAGCCCTGGCACACGTCAGCGTCGACCACGAGCCTCATGCGTTCCTCCCGAGCGGGCCGTGCGCGTCAGGCCGGCACCGGTGCGGTAACGGGTCGTCCCGGATCCCTTGACGCGGGATCAGGGTGACCTTAGCGTGCGCCTGACTGAACAGTCAGTCCGTATGGCGAGGACGGGAGGGCCGGCCATGCAGCGCGTCCCGACCTGCCGCGGCGCCTCCTCCGCCGCGTCGTCGGGACCCCGCGCGTGACGGTCGCGGCCGCCGCCGCGGACACCCGGCAGCGGATCCTCGAGGCGACCGCCACCTGCATCGCCGAGGAGGGCGTGGCCGCGGTCCGGATGGCGGGGATCGCCCGTGCCGCGGGCGTCTCCACCGCCCTGCTGCACTACCACTTCGAGACCAAGGAGCAGCTCTTCGAGCAGGTGCTCCGGTACTCCTACGACTCGAGCACGCTGCTCGACCAGGAGTCGCTGCGCCGCGAGGGCCTCACGCCGGCGCAGCGGCTCGCGGCGTACCTCGACCGCTGCCTGCCCAGCGACGACCTGCTCGCCCGCGACCTGCTGCTCTGGCAGGAGTTCGGGGCGATGTCGCCCCGCAACCCGTCGATGGCCGCCGTCACGTCGGACTTCTTCCAGGGCGACGTCGACCGCGTCACCGGGATCATCGAGGAGGGCCTGGCCGACGGCAGCTTCACGACCGACGACGCCCACCTGGTGGCGCGCACGGTGATCGCGCTGTGCGACGGCCTCTGCACGCGCGTGCTGGCCGGCGACCAGCGCATCCCGCTGACCGAGGCCCGCCGCGTCGTGGCCGCCACGTGCGCCGCGCTCCTCGCCCTCCACGAACCCCTGCCGCTGGGAACCCGATCACGCATCCCGTCGTTGCCCGTCCAGTCCCGAAGAACCCGTCCCGCGTCCCGCTCCCGCACCTGAGAGGCACACCATGTCCCAGAACAGCAGCGCGTCCTTCGGCCGACGAACCCTCCTCGGCGGCGCACTCGGCGTCGGCGCCGCCGCCACCCTGAGCGCGTGCGGCTTCGCCGGCGGCGACTCGGGCACCAGCCCCTCGGCCTCGGCCTCGCTCGCCCCGGCGGCCAAGGCCAAGGTCGACGGCGACCTCGTCTACTTCAACTGGGCGGAGTACCTCGACCCCGACGTCATGAAGGGGTTCCAGAAGGAGTACGGCGTCAAGATCATCGAGTCCAACTACGACTCCTACCCGGCGATGATGGCCAAGCTCAACTCGGGCAACCAGTACGACATCGTCTTCCCGGGTTCCAAGGAGGTCGCCCAGCTCAAGGCCGCGGGCAAGCTGCAGCGCATCGACAAGGCGCAGCTGAAGAACGCCGACCAGGTCTTCGGCGTCACGAAGTACTTCGACAACCCGTGGTACGACGAGAACTCCGACTTCTCGGTGCCGTTCACGATGTACAAGACGGGGATCGCCTACCGCACGGACAAGGTCACCACGATGACCGAGTCGTGGAACGACCTCTGGAACGAGCAGGCGAAGGGCAAGATCTTCGTGCTCGACGAGGCCGACGAGGCCATCGGCATGGCGGCGCTCAAGCTCGGGCTCGACATCAACACCGCGAACCCCGACGACCTCGCGAAGATCAAGGAGGCGCTGCTCTCGCAGAAGCCCCTGCTGCGCGGCTACTCCACCGACGACATCAACAACCTCGCGGGTGGCAACGCGTGGATCCACCACGCGTGGTCGGGCGACTTCATCTCCCTCGTCGTGAACACGGTCGACGACCCGGAGAACTACGCGTTCATCGCCCCCAAGGAGGGCACCCCGATCGGCAGCGACACCTACGCCATCCCGGCCAACGCCCAGCACCCGGGCACCGCGCTGCTCTTCATCGACTACCTGCTCCGTCCGGAGAGCATCGCGAAGAACATCGCCTATCTCGGCTACCCGATGCCGACGAAGACCGGGGCCGACACCTTCGACAAGATCACCGCCGACTACCCCGAGACACGCGTCGCGGTGTCGGACCTCGACAAGCCCGAGGTCTTCAAGACCCAGACGCCCGAGGGCAAGGCGGCCCGCGACGCGATGTGGACCGAGGTCAAGGCCTCCTGATGGCGACGGCGGAGGAGACGGGCACCGGGAGGCGGGGGCGGCGTCGCGGCGCGACGCACACCCGGTTGTGGGGGTGGCTGCTCGTGCCGCCCGCCCTGTGGATGCTCGTCTTCTTCGTCTCGAGCATCGTCATCGTCGTCCTGCTGTCGTTCGGCCACGTGGGGGTCGGCGGCCGGCCGGTCTTCGGGTTCAGCCTGGACAACTACCGGGCGCTCTGGAACGAGACCTACCTGACCGTCTTCGTCCGGTCGCTCACCTACGCGCTGCTGACCGTCGTGCTCTGCGCGCTCATCGGCTACCCCGTGGCGTACACGATCGCACTGCACGGGGGGCGGTACAAGAACGCGCTGATCGCCGCGCTGGTCATCCCGTTCTTCGCCAGCTACCTGATCCGGATGTACGCGTGGTCGACGCTGCTGTCCGACGAGGGCCTCGTCAACTCGTTGCTGCTGAAGATCGGTCTTCCGCACGCGGTGAAGTTCCTCAACACGCCGGGCGCCGTGATCGCCGGCCTGGTCTACGGCTTCGTCATCTTCATGATCCTGCCGGTCTACGCCGCCCTGGAACGGATGGACCTCTCGCTCATCGAGGCGGGCAAGGACCTCTACCACTCGCCGCTGCAGACCTTCTTCGCGGTGACGCTGCCAGCAACGCGGGCCGGTGTCCTCGGCGGGGTCCTGCTCGTGTTCCTCCCCGCGCTCGGCGACTTCGTGAGCGCCCAGCTGCTCGGCGGTCCGGGCACATTCATGATCGGCAACCTGATCCAGCAGCAGTTCTTCGAGGGCCAGAACCAGCCGCTGGGCTCGGCCCTCACCGTCGTGCTCATGGCCGCGCTCGCACTGTTCATGATCTTCTACCTGCGCACGACGCAGAGCACCCGGAGGGAGACCTGATGGCGGCCCCCACCGTCACCCGCGAGGTCGACGAGCCGGTCGTGATGCCGACGCCCCGGCGTCGGCGACGCTCCGTCGAGGGCAAGCCGCGCATCGCCGTCGCGTTCACGGCGCTCTTCTTCGCCCTGCTCTACCTGCCGATCATCGTGGTGGTCGTCTTCAGCTTCAACAGCCGCAAGTCGTTGTCGTCGTTCGAGTCCTTCAGCCTGCGCTGGTACGACCAGTTCTTCCACGACGAGCAGCTCCTCTCGTCGCTGCGGGCCAGCATCCTCATCTCCACCGTCGCCATGGTCGGCTCGCTGATCCTCGGCACCATGCTCGCCTTCGCGCTCGAGAAGATTCGCTCGCGTCGGGCGCGCGTCATCGGCACCGTCACGCTCGTCCCCCTCGTGACGCCGGAGATCGTCACCGGTGTCGCAGCGCTGCTCTTCTTCACCGGTCTGGGCATCAAGCTCTCGCTGACCACGGTGATCCTCGCGGAGATCACGTTCTCGATCTCCTACGTCGCCGTCATCGTGCGGGGTCGCCTCGCCGCGATGTCCGACGAGGTGGAGGAGGCGGCCCGCGACCTCGGCTGCACGCCGCTCCAGGCGCTGCGGCTGGTGACGCTGCCGATGATCCTTCCCGCGCTCATCGCCTCGGGCCTGCTCGTGTTCGCGCTGGTCTTCGACGACTTCGTGCTCGCCTTCTTCGTCACCGGCGTCGACCCGCAGCCGCTCCCCGTGCGCATCTACTCCGAGATCCGCCTGACCATCTCGCCCGCGATCAACGCCGTCGGCACCTGCATGATGCTCGTCTCGGTGGCGGTGATCGGTCTGTCGCTGCTGATCCCCCGACTGTTCGGCCGCAAGGACAACAGCCTCGACCTGCTCGCCGGAGGATGACCCCGATGACCGAGACCGCACCCGCGACGACCGCCGACCGCGTCGGTGGCGGCGACGTCGCCATCCGCCTCGTCGGGCTCACGAAGGTCTTCGGCGACCAGACGGTCGTCGACCACCTCGACCTCGACATCCGCAAGGGCGAGTTCTTCTCCCTGCTGGGCCCGTCTGGCTGCGGCAAGACCACCACGCTCCGCATGATCGCCGGGTTCAGCGACGCGACCGAGGGCTCGATCCTGCTCGGCGGCAACGACGTCACCTCGGTCCCGCCGCACAAGCGCAGCGTCAACACCGTCTTCCAGAGCTACGCGCTCTTCGAGCACCTCGACGTCCTCGGCAACGTCGGCTTCGGCCTGCGCCGCAAGGGCCTGCCCAAGAGCGAGATCTCGCGGATGGCGAACGAGGCGCTCGACCTGGTGCAGCTCTCGGAGAAGGCGAAGGCCCGGCCGCGCGAGCTCTCGGGCGGGCAGAAGCAGCGCGTGGCGCTCGCCCGCGCCCTGGTGAACCGTCCCGAGGTGCTGCTGCTCGACGAGCCGCTCGCCGCCCTCGACCTCAAGCTCCGCCAGCAGATGCAGGTCGAGCTGAAGACCATCCAGCGCGAGATCGGCATCACCTTCGTCTTCGTCACGCACGACCAGGACGAGGCGCTCACCCTCTCCGACCGGGTCGCCATCATGAACAAGGGCGTCATCGAGCAGGTGGGCACGCCCGAGGACGTCTACGAGCGCCCGCGCACGGCGTTCGCGGCCGGCTTCATCGGCACCAGCAACCTCATGACGGGCACCTACGCCGGCCACGCGCTGGAGATCGCGCCCGGGGTGCGCGTCCCGGTGCCCGGCCACGCGGAGCTGGCCGAGGGCGGCCGCGCGTCGATCGCGGTGCGCCCGGAGAAGATCTGGATGGACGAGTTCGAGGACGGCATGGTGCGCATCCCGGGCACCGTGGTCGCCACCGTCTACCACGGGGCCACCACGCAGTACCTCGTCGACGTCGCGCCCGGCGTCCGTATCACCGTCCTCGAGCAGAACCTCGCGCGCGCCCGCAACGAGGACCGCTGGGCCGACGGCGACTCGGTGGAGCTCGGGTGGAAGGCGGAGCACGCGGTCGTCATAGCCTGACGTCCCACCATGTCGACCACCAGCCGGACACCGCTGTCCTCCGACGCCCGCGCGGTCGTGCGCGTCGGCGGCGCCGCCCTGCTGCTGGACACGACGTTCTTCTCGGTCCTCTCACCCCTGCTCGCCGGGTACGCGGAGTCCGCCTCGCTCTCGGAGCCCGAGGTCGGCCTGCTCGTCGCGGCGTACCCGCTCGGCTTCGTCCTCGCGGCGTTCCCCGCGGGCAACCTCGTGTCGCGGCGCGGGCCTCGCACGATGCTGGTGGCCGGGCTGCTCACCGTCGCGGTGTCGTGCGCGCTGTTCGGGATCGCCTCCACCGGGCCGCAGCTCATCGGGTTCCGCTTCGTCCAGGGCGTGGGTGGGATCCTGGCCTGGGCCTCGGCGATGACGTGGGCGCAGGCCGTCGCACCGGTCGACCGCCGCGGGGAGGTCGCGGGGAGGGTGCTGGGGATGGCGGTGATCGGTTCCATCGTCGGGCCGGTCGTCGGAGCGCTCGCGTCGTTCACCGGCGCCACGCCCGTGTTCGTCGGCCTCGGGGCCGTGTTCGTCGTGCTGGCCGTCGTCGCCGCGCGGCTGCACGCGCCCCTCGTGACCGGGTCCCCGGGCTGGCGCCACGCCCTCGGCCTGCTGCGCGACCACCGCCTCCGGCTGGGCATCTGGCTGCTCTCGCTCGGCGGCATCGTCACCGGCGCCATCAACACGCTCGCGCCGCTGACCCTCGCCGACGTCGGGGTCACGGCGACTGGCACGAGCGTGGTGTTCCTCGTTATGGCCGCCGCAG
>JAKOVT010000130.1 GCA_029781935.1 Actinomycetes bacterium
GGATCGCCGAAGATCCTGTTCCTCGACGAGCCCACCACGGGCCTCGACCCTCGGTCGCGCCTGCAGATGTGGGAGGTCATCTCCGACCTCGTCGCCGACGGCACGACCGTGCTGCTCACCACGCAGTACCTCGAGGAGGCCGACCAGCTCGCCGAGCAGATCGTCGTGATCGACAAGGGTCGGATCATCGCGGAGGGCACGAGCGACCAGCTCAAGACCCAGGTCGGCGGCGACCGGCTCGAGGTGGTCGTGCAGGCGGGCTCGTCGATCGACGACGGCATCAAGGCGCTGCGCACGGTGAGCGACGGAGACCCCACCGCCGACGAGGCGACCCGCCGGCTCGTCGCGCCGGTCTCGGGCGGCTCGACCGTGCTCGTCGACGCCGTGCGCGCGCTCGACGCGCAGGGCGTCAAGGTCGACGACCTCGCGCTGCGCCGGCCCACCCTCGACGACGTGTTCCTCACCCTCACCGGCCACGCTGCCGAGGAGGAGACCCAGCCCGACACCGGACGACGAGGTCGCGGACGCGGCCGGAAGGAGAGCTGACATGGCTTCGGTCGCCACCGGCGTCGCCCCCACCCCGCTGCGCCGCTCGAAGCTCGCGTGGCTGTTCCACGACGGCTTCGTCGTCGTACGCCGCAACCTGATCCAGTCGGTGCGCGTGCCCGAGAGCATCTTCTTCTCGCTCGTGCAGCCGGTGATCTTCGTGCTCATGTTCGCCTACGTGTTCGGTGGCGCGATCCCGATCCCCGGGCAGGACGCCGCCGACGCCTACCGGCAGTACCTCATCCCCGGCATCTTCGGCCAGACCGTCGCGTTCGCGGCCGCGGCCTCGACGGTCGGGCTCGCCGACGACCTGCACAAGGGGATCGTCGACCGGTTCCGGTCGCTGCCGATGAGCGCCTCGGCGGTGCTGTTCGGTCGCACGGCGGCCGACGCCATCCAGCAGATCGGCGTCCTCGTCGTGCTGTCGATCACCGGGTTCGTCGTCGGCTGGCGGATCAGCAACGGCGTCGCGAGCGCCGTGCTCGCCTACCTGCTGCTCCTGCTCTTCGCCTACACCGTGGCGTGGGTCGGCGCGTGGGTCGGGCTGCACATGCCCAACCCGCAGACCGCGAGCACCGCGGGCCTGATCTGGCTGTTCCCGCTGACCTTCCTGTCCAACGCGTTCGTCCCCCTCGCCGGCATGCCGGCGGTGGTGAAGACGATCGCGGAGTGGAACCCGGTCTCGACCCTCGTGCTCGCCTGCCGCGAGCTGTTCGGCAACCCGACCGGCATCCAGCAGGACCTGCCCGGTGCCCCGTGGTCGCTGCAGCACCCGGAGGCCTACACCCTCATCAGCTGCGTGATCGTCATCGCGATCTTCTCTGTACTTGCTGTCAGGAAGTACCGCCGCACCACCGGCTGAGGGGGGCCGTGGACGCCGGAGGCTTGCTGTCAGGAAGTACCGCCGCACCACCGCCTGACCCGCCTCCTGGGTACGACGAGGGCCTCCGCGCGATCCGCGGAGGCCCTCGTCGTACGTTCGGGCGGATCAGCCGGTGTAGGGCTCGGCCTTGAGGATCTCCACGTGGAAGGTCTTGCCGGCCGGGGTGTCGTAGGACACGGTGTCGCCGACCTTCGCGCCGAGCACCGCTGCGCCCAGCGGCGAGGTGGGGGAGTAGACGTTGGTGGAGGCCGTGGCGGCCTCCTCGCGGGAGCCGAGCAGGAAGGTCTCCTCCTCGTCGAACTCGACGAGGCGCACGGTGACGACCTGGCCCTGCGCGACCTCGCCCTCGGCGGCCGGCGGCGCGCCGATCTTCGCGTTCTCGAGCATGTGCCGCAGCACCTTCACGCGGGCCTCGTTCTTGCCCTGCTCCTCCTTGGCGGCGTGGTAGCCGCCGTTCTCCTTGAGGTCGCCCTCCTCGCGCGCGGCCTCGATGCGCTTCACGATGAGGTCGCGGCGCGGACCGGACCGGTCGGCCAGCTCCTCCTGGAGCCGGTCGTAGGCCTCCTGCGTCAGCCAGATCTCAGGGGTGCTGCTCACGGTGCTGCCTTCGGTTCGGGGACACGGGGTGCGGTGGCCGCTCGCGCGGCAGGAGGACAAGCCTAACGGGGCGTTTCCGGGAGCGGTCCCGCGCGCGGCCTAGGACCCGTCGATCGTCGGCACCTGCGAGGGGTTCACCGTGCCGGGGACGAACTGCGGCGCGTCGACCCGGGGCGGTCCGTCGTCGGCGCAGCCGAGCACCTCGACGGTGGTCGCGCGCGACGAGGTCGCGAGCGGGTACGTCGGCTGCACGTAGGAGCGGCCCGGCGTGATGGTGACCGACGCGTAGCCGACGTCGGCGTGGTCGATGCCCTGCGCGCGCAGGACGCACGTGGTGGCGCTCTCGCCGGTGCGGTGCACCTCGAACACGACGTCGACCTTCTGGTCGGAGACCACGCTGAAGCGGATGATGTTCGCCTGGACCGCCGGAGAGCCCAGCCGCCAGGTGACGTAGCCGATGATCGAGACGAAGACCAGCCCCGCGACCACGGCGAGCGCGACCGGACCGGTACGCCGACGGTCGGTGCCGTAGCGCGCCGCCATCTCCGGGCTCAGGTCGGTGGTCACGTGGCCTCGCGGGTCGGCCGGGGCTCGCGCGCCCGGCAAGGTCTGGGAGACTTCAGTGTCCCGCACACCCCGACAGGAGCAGACCGTGACCCCGTCGACGCCGCCGAACCTGCCGGCTCCCGGTGAGCCGCTGCGTCTCATGGCCGTCCACGCGCACCCCGACGACGAGTCGAGCAAGGGTGCGGCCTCGACGGCGCGCTACGTGAGCGAGGGCGTCGAGGTCCTCGTCGTCACGTGCACCGACGGTGCCCGGGGCGACGTCCTGAACCCGCGGCTCGCGGGCGCGGAGGACGTGCTGCGCAACATGACCGAGGTGCGGCGCCGCGAGATGGCCGAGGCCGCGCGCATCCTCGGCGTGAAGCACGCCTGGCTGGGCTTCATCGACTCCGGCCTCCCCGAGCCGCTCGAGGACGGCACCACCCCGCCGCTGCCCGAGGGCTGCTTCGCGCTCGTCCCGCTCGACGAGGCGTCCGAGCCTCTGGTCCGACTGGTCCGCGACTTCAAGCCGCATGTCATCACGACGTACGACGAGAACGGCGGCTACCCGCACCCCGACCACATCCGCACGCACGAGATCTCCATGCGCGCCTTCCTCGCCGCGGGCGACCCTGAGCAGTTCCCCGGCACCGGCGAGCCGTGGCAGCCGAGCAAGCTCTACTACCACCTGACCTTCCACAAGAAGCGCATCGTGGCGCTGCACGAGACCTGCCTCGCCCACGGCATGGAGTCGCCGTTCGGCGAGTGGCTCGAGAACTGGGTCGACAAGCCCGAGGACGAGGCGCGCCTCACCACGCGGGTGCCGTGCGGCGACTTCTTCGCCACGCGCGACCAGGCGCTGCTCGCGCACGCGACGCAGATCGACCCGGACGGCCGCTGGTTCCACCTCACGCCCGAGATCCAGGCCGAGGTGTGGCCCACCGAGGACTACCAGCTCGCGATCTCGCTCGTGCCCGACGTGCGCGACGGCGAGTACGAGGACGACCTGTTCGCCGGGATCCACCCCGGCACCACCACCTGAGGATCCCCGTGAACCAGCTCACCGTGCTGCTGCTCGCTGCGTCGTCGTCGCCGTCGCCCGCGCCCGGCACGCCCGACCCCGACACCGTCAACGCCGGCTGGTGGGGGTTCCTCGGACTGCTGTTCCTGTGCATCGCGGTGTTCTTCCTCTGGAAGAGCATGAACAGCCAGCTCAAGCGGGTCTCGTTCGACGAGGTGCCGGTCGACCCGGAGCCCGCCAGCACGGAGCCCTCGGAGATGCCGCGCGCCGACGCCGAGGCGGCCGGGGCACCGTCGTCGGACGTCGCAGCCGTCGACGAGCCCACCGCCGATCGCTAGCGCGCTCGCCCACGGTCGCACCGATCAGTCGGGGTCGACCCGCCGCAGCCGCTTGGTCTCGCCGCGGCGCTTCTTGTCGTCGACCCGTCGCCGTCGTGCCGACGCGCTCGGCCTGGTCGCGACACGAGGTCGCGGCGGTGGTGCGATCGCGGCCGACAGCGCGTCGACGAGCTTGCGCTCGGCCGCGAGGCGGTTCTGCCACTGGCTGCGCTGCTCCGACGCCGACACCGTGAGCACGCCGTCGACCAGGCGGTCGGCCAGACGCTGCAACGCCCGCTCGCGCAGGTAGGGCGGCAGCGCGGAGGTCCGCCCCACATCGAGGCTCAGCTCCACCCGCGAGTCGCTGGTGTTGACCCCTTGGCCGCCCGGGCCGGACGAGCGGGAGAAGCGCCACTGCAGCTCGGCCTCGGGGACGACGACCGAGCCGCGGACGCGCAGGTCACCGGGCACACGTCCAGCATGCCGCCCCGGCGTACCCGTGCACGCGCCGGTTACCGTGGATGCGTGATGCGGACGCTGGCCACCGGCAAGTGGGTCGCGCTGACCCTCGGCGGCCTGCTGCTCATCGTGGCCTTCGGCGTCCTGTCGTGGTGGCAGTGGCAGCGCGCGCAGCGCGACGAGGTGGTGCGGCCGGTGCAGCCGTGGGCCGAGGTGTTCGCGCCGGGCCAGCCGCCGAGCACCGACGACTACGGCGCGCACGTGACCGTCACCGGCACGTACGACGCCACCCACCAGCTGCTGGTGGAGCACGGCCGCGGGTTCTGGGTCGTGACTCCGCTGCGGACCGCCGACGGCGCGGTGGTCGCCATCGGCCGCGCCGACGTCGAGTCGGCGACCGCGCCGGCCGTCGCCGACATCACTCCCGGCACGGTCACCGTCGT
>JAKOVT010000472.1 GCA_029781935.1 Actinomycetes bacterium
CTCTCCGAGGTCGAGAAGACCCTGCGGGCGCCGATCGTCGCGCAGATCCCGTCCAGCCGCGACGTGCCCGCCTCGACCAACCGCGGCGTCGCCATCGTGTCCGACGACCCCAAGTCGCCCGTGAGCCTCGCCATCCGGGCCTTCATCGACGCCTACGTCACCACCCACAGCACCGACGACGCCATCCCGTCGCCGATGCGCAGCGACCGGCGCAGCCGCCGGTGGAGGAGGAACCCGTGAGCCTCTCCGACCGACTCGCCCAGGCCCGCCGCGGCCGCTCCGGCACCACGCCCGAGCAGCAGCAGTTCGAGGCCGCTCCCCGTGCGCGCCGAGCCGCCGCCGACCCGTACGCCGACCTCAAGCGCACGGTGCACCAGAGCCTGCTCGAGAGCCTCGGCCCGCAGCTCTACGACTCGCGGCTGACCGAGGACGACCTCGAGGCCAAGGTCCGCGTCACGCTCCAGGACGTCCTCGCCCACGAGGAGACGCCGCTCACGGTCACCGACCGCGCGCGCCTGGCCCAGGAGATCGCCGACGACATCCTCGGCTACGGTCCGCTCGAGCCGTTCCTGCGCGACCCCGACGTCACCGAGGTCATGGTCAACGGCGCGACCACCATCTATATCGAGCGCGCTGGCCGGATCTTCCCGGCCGAGGGCCGGTTCAACGACGACGCGCACCTGCGCCGCACGATCGACAAGATCGTGGGCCGGGTGGGCCGTCGCGTCGACGAGGCCTCCCCCATGGTCGACGCCCGCCTCCCCGACGGCAGCCGCGTCAATGCGGTGATCCCGCCGCTCTCGGTCGACGGCCCGACCCTCACGATCCGCAAGTTCGCCACCGACCCGTACGAGACCGAGGACCTCATCTCGTTCGGCACGATGACGACCACGGTCGCCGAGTTCCTGTCGCAGTGCGTCCACGGCCGGCTCAACATCATGGTCTCGGGCGGCACGGGCGCCGGGAAGACCACCACCCTCAACGTCCTGTCGTCGTTCATCCCCGAGGACGAGCGCATCATCACCATCGAGGACGCCGCCGAGCTCCAGCTGCACCAGGAGCACGTGGTCCGCCTCGAGTCGCGCCCGCCGAACATCGAGGGCAAGGGCGAGGTCAAGATCCGCGACCTGGTCCGCAACGCGCTGCGCATGCGCCCCGACCGCATCGTCGTCGGCGAGGTCCGCGACGCCGCGGCCCTCGACATGCTCCAGGCGATGAACACCGGTCACGACGGCTCGATCACCACCGCGCACTCCAACGGCCCCCGCGACACCCTCGCCCGCATCGAGACGATGGTGCTCATGGCCGGCGCCGAGCTGCCGCTCAAGGCGATCCGCGAGCAGGTGTCCGGCGCGTTCGACCTGATCGTGCACCAGTCGCGCTTCCGCGACGGCTCGCGCCGCATCACCCACGTCACCGAGGTCGTGGGCATGGAGGGCGACGTCATCACCCTGCAGGACCTGTTCCTGTTCGACTACTCCGCCGG
>JAKOVT010000184.1 GCA_029781935.1 Actinomycetes bacterium
GACTTCTTGCCGCGCGAGCTCATCGCGCCCAGCGACCCCATGCCGCGGTAGGACTTGTACTGCTTGCCGTTGACGAAGATGACCTCGCCGGGGCTCTCGTCGCAGCCGGCCAGCATCGAGCCGACCATCACCGACTCCGCACCGGCGACGATCGCCTTCGCGATGTCGCCGGAGTACTGCAGACCGCCGTCGGCGATGACGGGCACGCCGGCCGGCTTCGTGGCGAGCGACGCCTCGTAGACCGCCGTGATCTGCGGGGCACCCACCCCGGTGACCACCCGGGTGGTGCAGATGGAGCCGGGACCCACGCCGACCTTCACGGCGTCGGCGCCGGCGTCGACGAACGCCTGGGCGCCGGCGCGCGTGGCGACGTTGCCGCCGATCACCTGCACGTGACGGGTCAGCGGGTCGGACTTGAGCCGACGGACCATGTCGAGCAGCAGCTGCACGTGGCCGTGCGCGGTGTCGGCGACGAGGACGTCGACGCCGGCCTCGACCAGCGTGGTCGCCCGCTCCCAGGCGTCGCCGAAGTAGCCGATCGCCGCGCCGACCATGAGGCGGCCGTCGGGGTCCTTGCTGGCGCTCGGGTACTGCTCGGACTTCACGAAGTCCTTCACCGTGATGAGCCCCGTGAGCCGGCCTCGGTCATCGACGATCGGCAGGCGCTCGCGCTTGTGCTGGCGCAGGAGCAGCGTCGCCTCGTCACGCGAGATGCCGTCGTGCCCGACGACGAGCGGCATCGGCGTCATGACGTCGGAGACGAGGGTGCGCACCCACTCGGCGACCGGGGTGAAGCGCAGGTCGCGGTTGGTGACGATGCCGAGCAGCACACCGTCCTCGTCGACCACGGGGAGACCGCTGACGCGGTACTGGCCGCAGCGCTCGTCGAGCTCCTCGAGCGTGGCCTTGGGGTGGATCGTGATCGGGTTGGAGATCATCCCGGTCTGCGTCCGCTTCACGAGGTCGACCTGGTAGGCCTGGTCCTCGATGGAGAGGTTGCGGTGCAGGACGCCGAGGCCGCCCTGGCGGGCCATCGCGATCGCCATCCGCGCCTCGGTCACCGTGTCCATCGCGGCCGACACGAGCGGCACCCGCAGCGAGATCTCGCGGGTCAGCCGGCTGGTGGTGTCGACCTCCGCGGGGACGACGTCGGTCTCACCGGGGAGCAGCAGGACGTCGTCGTAGGTCAGCCCGAGCGCGGCGAACTTGTCAGGGATGCCAGGGGTGTCCGACACGGGTGGCCTTCCGGATCTGAGGCGGTGCTGGCCAGCCTACCTGCGCTCCCGGCGCCCCCGATAACCGTGGCGGACCGGCGACTTCCAGATCAGATCCCGAACAGCTGCACGGTCGTGAGGTACGCCGACCAGGCCTCCTCCGGGTCGTGGAGCCGCCCCGGGTCCGTCAGCACCGCGTCGGCCCGGGCCCGGATCGCCGCACCGGGGTCGGAGGCGCACAGGTCGACGCAGAGCGCCTCCACGACCTGCCGCTGGTCGTGCTCGTCGAGGCCGTCGAGGACGAGGCCGTCGGCGAGCAACGTGGCCGCCTCCTCGAAGATCTCGCGGACCATGGCCGGGTCCACCTCGGGCCGAGCCGCGGCGACCTCGTCCGCGGTCGCCAGCAGCAGGTCGTAAGGAGGGTGCGTCGGGACCACGGCCATGCCGGGAGCCTGCGCCGTCGGTCCCGCCCGGGCAACCGCGTTGCCGCGCGTCCGCGTGACCCCCGATGCTCGGCGTCGCCGCGGCCCGGGCCCGCCGGCGCGGACGGTGTGCGACCGTGGGGCGATGAGCGCCCAGCGCGACCTCGACGTCGTCCTCCTCGGTGCCACCGGCTTCGTGGGCCGGCTCACCGCCGGGCACCTCGCCGCGCACGCCCCGGCGGGCACCCGGATCGCCCTGGCGGCCCGCAGCCTCGAGCGCCTCGCCGAGGTCCGGGCGGGGCTCGGGGCGGCCGCGGCGGACTGGCCGCTGCTGGTGGTCGACACCGGGGACCGCGGGGCCGTCGAGGCGATGGCGCAGCGCACCCGCGCGGTGGCCACGACGGTCGGCCCCTACCTGCGCTACGGCATGCCCGTCGTCGAGGCCTGCGCCGCCGCCGGCACCCACTACGCCGACCTCACCGGCGAGAGCCTGTTCGTGCGCCGAACCCTGGACCTGTGGGACAGCACGGCGCGCACGAGCGGCGCGCGGATCGTGCACTCGTGCGGCTTCGACAGCATCCCGTCCGACCTGTCGGTGCTCCTGCTCGCCGACTCGGCACGCGACGCGGGCGACGGGTCGCTCGAGGAGACCCGGCTGCTGCTGCAGCGCGTCAGCGGAGGCATCAGCGGCGGGACCGTCGACTCGCTGCGCGCGATCACCGAGGAGGTCGCGGCCGACCGTGCGCTCGCCGGCGTCCTCGCCGACCCCTACTCCCTGAGCCCGGCGCGCACCGACGAGCCGGACGTGCGGCTGCCGGGCGACCTGGCGCCGATCCGCCGCAACGGGAGCGGCGAGTGGGTCGGTCCGTTCGCCATGGCGTCGTACAACACCCGCATCGTGCGCCTGTCGAACTCCTTGCAGGAGTGGGCCTACGGCCGCACCTTCGCGTACGGCGAGGAGATGGCGTTCGGGCGCGACGCGCTCGCGCCGCTGCGCGCCGCCGCCGTGACGGCCGGCCTCGGCGCGGTGGTGGCGGGGCTCTCCTTCGCACCGACCCGGTCGCTCCTCGACCGTGCGCTGCCCTCGCCGGGCGACGGTCCCGGCGAGCAGACCCGCCGCGACGGCCACTTCACCACCGACACGAGGACGAGGACGACGAGCGGCGCACGCTGGTCGTGCGTGATCAGGGCGCAGGGAGATCCGGGCTACCAGGCGACGTCGGTGATGCTCGGCCAGTCCGTGCTCGCCCTCGCTCTCGACGACGCGTCCCTTCCCGACGCCGCCGGGGTGCTCACGCCCGCGGCGGGGATCGGACACGCGCTGGCGGCGCGGCTGCGCGCACAGGGCTTCGAGCTCGACGTCGCGCGCCTCGACTGAGCGGGGCAGCTCCGAGCCCCCCCCCCGCAACGACGAACGGCCCGCTCCGGGTGGGGGACGGGCCGTTCGAGGAGAAGCGGGTGGATCAGCGCAGGAAGCCCCAGCGGAAGCCGAGCGCGACGGCCTGGGCGCGGTCGGCGGCGGCCAGCTTGCGGAACAGCCGCCGGGCGTGGGTCTTGACGGTGTCCTCGGACAGGTAGAGCTCGCGGCCGATCTCGGCGTTGGACTTGCCGCGCGACATGCCGTCGAGCACCTGCTGCTCGCGCTCGGTGAGCGAGGGAGGGGCACCGGCGGGACGCACGCGCGGCGCGCGGCCGCCGACGCCGTCGCGGGTGGTGGCGAGCGACAGCGCCACCGTGGCAGCGACCTCCTCGCGGCTGGCGTCCTTGGCGACGTACCCGCGGGCACCGCCGGACACGGCGCGCGCGACGCCGTCGGGGTCCTCGCCCATCGTGAGCATGACGACCGCGGCCTCCGGGTACGAGGCGACCAACCGGCGCGACGCCTCGACACCGCCGATGCCGGGCATCCGGACGTCCATGAGCACCAGGTCGGGCCGCTCGATGGGGAACCGCGCCAGGACCTCCTCGCCGCTGCCGGCGGCGGTGACGCGCTCGACGCCCGGGATGGCACTGACCGCGCGCACGATGGTCTGGCGCTGCTGCGGCGCGTCGTCGCAGACGAGAACGGTGGTCATGGCGGTGCGCGTCCTCCCGGTCGGGACCAGGCCGCAGGGTGCGACTGGTGACAAGGAGTTGTTCGGCAGGTGCGTGACCGGACTTCAGTCGTTCGGCGCAGCGAATCCGCAGGTC
>JAKOVT010000189.1 GCA_029781935.1 Actinomycetes bacterium
GAGACCGGGCCTGAGCGAGGGTGGGATGCTGCCGACCCGGCATGGTCGGCCGCCGGCATGTCGGAGGTCGTCGTCCTCCCGATCCTGCGTCGACTGGACGCGAGCGGCCTCGCCTACGACGTGCTGCACGGCGCCTTCGGCGGCGGACCCGTGACGTACAAGCTCACAGACGCGGGCCACAAGTGCCTCGCCTACCTGAGGGCCCTTCCGGACGACGGCCCCTGACGCAGCAGAAGGCCCGCACCGCGACGGGGGAGACGCGGTACGGGCCTTCTGGTCGTGCAGCCTACGACTTCGAGGTGTCCGGCGGCAGTGCCGCCGTGAGGATCGCCCACGCCAGGTGCGGCGCGACTGCGGCGTCCATCGACCACTCGAGCGGCTCGAAGCCCTCCGACTCGACAGCGATCGTGACCTCGACCCCGTCCGGGTCCTCGAACCGGCCGATCACGAGCTGGCCGTGCGGGTGCAAGGGGACGGTCCCGATGGCCGTCAGCTCGGTCCAGCTCATCGCGTACCGCCCCCCTCTGCGGCATTGAGCAGGTTCGAGATCCCGAGGAACACGAGACGAGCCTCGGGGATCGTCAGCTCGAGCATCGTCGAGTCGTTCATCATGAACACCATGCGAGGGCCGCTCTCCCGCCAGCGCTGCGCGAGGTAGATCCGCAGGTCGTTCTCGAGCCACTCGAAGCCACCGCCGGGCCTGTCCCACGGCCGGGGCCTCATGACCTCCAGCGGGTCGATCTCACCCATGTACTCGCTGTAGTGCACCCGGTCGTCGGGGTGCCTCCATGCGTCGTCGTCCCGGTGCTGGCGCTTGTCCGCCTCGGTGCACCACGAGGGGCAGGGGCCGTAGCTGCGCTCCTCGGCCGTTCGGGTGCCGACGTCCTCGTGCTCGGTCGTGCTGGTCGTACCGTGGTTCTCGGACATGTCGAGCTCACTCTCGGTGTGTCCAGCCCCGGCGCCGGCTGCAACCGGCGTCGGGGCACCTTCTACGTGCCGGAGGCCGTCCGGCGGCGGGACTTGGGCGGGGGAGAGGTCGCGAGAGCGCTCATCGCCTCAGCGATCGCGCGGTCCCGGTCGGCCGCGGCGTGCTGGTAGCGCATCGCCGCACCCGGGGTCGTGTGCCCGAGGCGCGCCATGAGCTCGGCCAGCGTGGCACCGCTCTGCGCCGCCAGGACCGCTCCGGTGTGCCTCAGGGCATGGAAGGCCAGGTCGGGGCGCCCGGCCGCGTCGCGGGCCCGGTAGAACATGCCGCGCAGGGTCGAGGGCGGGAGCCAGGATCCGTCCCGGCCGGGGAACAGCAGCGAGCTCGGCGCCTTGGCGACGTACACCTCGAGGTGCTCCCGGACGGCGTCGTGCAGGTGCGGCGGGATCGCGACGGTACGACGGCCGGCGGCCGTCTTCGGCTCGCCCTCGAGCATCCGGCCCTGCGTCCAGACGACGGCCCGCTGCACGGTGAGCACACCCCGCTCGAGATCGATGTCCCGGCGCTGCAGCGCGCACACCTCGCCGACCCTCAGGGCGCACCAGGCGGCCAGCAGGAGCAGCAGGCGGTACTCGTCGGGCATCGCCTCGACCATCACAGCGAGCTCCTCGACCGTCGCCGGGCGCATGTCCCGAGCCCGCTTCACCGAGCCTGCGCCCTCGACCCGACACGGGTTGGCGTCGATCAGCTCGTCGCGCACGGCGGTGTTGAGGATCGTCCGCAGAAGCGAGTACGTGTGTGCGCGCAGGGTCGGCGCGTCGCGATTGAGGCCGCCGTACCAGTCGCGGACGACGATCGGCGTGAGTCGGGACAGCGGCAGGTCCCCGAGCTCGGGGAGTATGTGGTGCTCGAGCATCGACCGGTAGTGCTCCGCGGTCCTGGGCCGCAGGTCGCGACCGCCGAGCCAGGCACCGGCGTACACGCGCAGGGTGGGGTCGTCGCGCTGGGCCGCGGGCGCCTCGAGCCAGCCCTCTCCATCCAGCCACGTCTCGGCGTCGAGCTTGGTGTCGAAGGTGTGAGGGGCCGGCACGAGCTTGGCCCGCGTGCGCGCCTCGCCCTGGGGCCCGCGCACCTCGACGACCTCGGTGGGGGACGGGTAGCGCGCCTGCCAGCGACCCGAGGGGAGCTGACGGACGGCGCCCGCACCCTGCTCTCGACGCCGCACCTTCCTGCGTGCCACACCCGACTCCTCGTCGCTGGCTCATCGCCAGGAACGCCCGGCGTGCCACCAGCGTGCCACACCGATGCCCCTTCGTGCCACTTCCCGCATACTTCTGCGTTATGCGTGTCGGCCCAGATGCGCTGGGAGACAGGCGTTCTCGCAGGTGAGCGGAATCCGCCGTGCCTGGTTCGAACCCAGTAACGCCCACGCACACCGACGGCCCCCGGATCCCGGGGGCCGTCGGCCGTTCTGCGGACACGTCGCAGCGCCTACAGTCACGACGTGCCCACGCCCAGGGAGCCCGTCGCCGCCGATCTGGAGTCGCTGCGGGCCGTGGCGGCGGCCTGCGAGCAGACCGGGATCCAGTCGGTCTACGACGAGGGCTACCGCAGTCACCTGCTCACCGCCGGCCGTCTGCTGGTGAGCGGCGAGGTCGGCGACGTCCGTGGCTACGCCGGTCTGGTGGACCGCGGCGGTGCGGCGTTCCTCACCGATCTCTTCGTGCACCCCGAGTCCCGTGACGCCGGTCACGGCCGAGCGCTGCTCGACGCGATGTGGGCGGATCGGCCGGAGCGGCTGACGTCGTCGTCGCAGGATCCGCGGGCGCTGTCGGGCTACGCCCGGTACGGGGCCCGGCCGCGCTGGCCGCTGCTGTACCTGCGGGTCCCTGGCAGCAGCGACGCGGGCGCGCGGGAGCTGATCGAGGAGCGGGAGTTCGCGACCGGGGACGCCGGCTGGCCGGTGGGACGCGACGACCTGCGCACGGTGGTCGTTCCGGGTGCCGTCACCGCGGTCGTGGTCCCGGTCGAGCACGGGGTGCGCGTCATCCGCGCCGTCACCTCCGAGCCGACCGCGCTGGAGGCCCTCGCCGCCGGTCTCGCCGCCCGGGTGGGGCCGTCCGGCTCGGTCGGGCTCGCGGTGCCCGGTCCGCACCCCGCGCTGCCGGACCTGCTGGCGCGCGGCGCCCGCATCGTGGAGCTCGACCACTGGTGCGCCAGCGACGGGGCGATCGACCTCGTCGACCCGACCCGCGAGCTCCCCTCGCCGTCCCTGGGCTGACGGCGTCACCCGTTCCGGCCCGAGGCAGGGTCGCGGGACGCGGGGTAGCGTCGACGCGGGAGGTACCGCCATGACCCGTACTCGTCGCGCCCTCGTCGCCGTTGCCGCCGCTGCGGCGGCAGCCGTGCCGATCGCCGCGCCCGTGTCGGCCGTGCCCGTGCCGATGCGGACCGCCTCCGCATCGGCCGTGGTCTCTCCGACGGCGCTGACCCCGATCGGCAGCATCCGGCTCACGACGTCGACCGTGGCCACCGGGCTGGTGGATCCGCTGATGGTGACGTCGGCGAACGACGGGTCGTCGCGGCTGTTCGTGGTCGAGCAGGCCGGGCGCATCCGCATCGTGCAGGGCGGGGCGGTGACGGGCACGTTCCTCGACATCCGCGGGCTGGTCGCCAGCGGCGGCGAGCGCGGCATGCTGGGGCTCGCCTTCGACCCGAACTACTCCCGTACGCCGCGCTTCTGGGTCACGTACACCCGCGCCGACGGCGCGCTGGTGCTCGCTCGGTACGCCACGACCTCGGCGTCGGCGGCCACCATCGCGCCGAGCACCGGCAAGGTCGTGCTCGTGGTGCCGCACCCGACGTACTCCAACCACAACGGCGGCTACATCGGCTTCGGTCCCGACGGCTACCTCTACCTCGGCACGGGCGACGGCAGCAGCGCGGGCGACCCGCGCAACAACGCGCAGAACCTGCGGTCGCTGCTGGGGAAGATGCTGCGCATCGACGTGCGCTGCGGCATCCACGTCTACTGCATCCCGACGACGAACCCGTACGTCCGGTCGACCTGGGCGCGGCACGAGATCTACCTGTCCGGGTTGCGCAACCCGTGGCGCTGGTCGTTCGACACGACCGGTACGCAGTGGATCGGCGACGTCGGCCAGGGGCGCTGGGAGGAGGTCGACGCCATCGGGCGCGGCACCGGCGCGGGGCGCAACCTCGGTTGGTCGTGCCGAGAGGGTCGCCACACCTACAACGCCTCGCGGTGCAGCACTCGCGTGACCTACACGAACCCCGTCCTCGAGCTCTGCCACGCCGACGCCGTCGCCGGCTGCCGCACCAGCAAGTCGGCGGAGGCGCTCATCGGCGGGTTCGTCTACCGCGGTGCGGCGTACCCGGGCCTGCAGGGCACCTACATCCTCGGCGACTTCGTCACCGGCCGGATCTGGCCCTACAAGAACGGCGTCCAGGGCTCGCCCACCGCACTGAGCCAGGTGTCGGGCTTCGGCATCGACGACGCCCGCGAGCTGTACGCCGTGACCCTCGACGGCCGCCTCGTGAGGGTCGGCTACCGCGCGGTGTAACCGGCGCGACGCTTACCGGCAAGCCCCCGGACAGGTCGCCGGGCTACCCTGAGCGTGCCCGAACCCCAGCGCCTCGTACCCGCTGGGTCCGTCGCGGACGACCCCTCGTCACGGTCGTCCGCCGAGCACCAGGAGCCGACGTGCCCTCCATCTCCGTCCGCCAGCCCGACGGCAGCCTCGACGAGCGGACGGTGCCCGAGGGCACCACTGCGGCCGAGGTGTTCCCCGACCGCTCCGTGGTCGTCGCCCGTCTCGACGGCGCGCTCAAGGACCTCGCCTACGTCGTGCGCGAGGGCGATGTCCTGGAGCCCGTCACCATCGACTCCGAGGACGGACGTTCGGTGCTGCGGCACTCGACCGCGCACGTCCTGGCCCAGGCGGTGCAGCAGCTGTTCCCGGAGGCGAAGCTCGGCATCGGCCCGCCGATCCGCGACGGCTTCTACTACGACTTCGACGTCGCGCGCCCGTTCACCCCCGATGACCTCTCGGCGCTCGAGAAGAAGATGCAGGAGATCGTGAAGTCGGGTCAGCGGTTCTCCCGCCGCGTCGTCACCGAGGATCTGGCGCGCGAGGAGCTCGCCGACGAGCCCTACAAGATCGAGCTCATCGGCATCAAGGGCGCCGATCTCGACGAGATGATGGAGGTCGGCGGCGCCGAGCTCACCATCTACGACAACCTCGACGCCAAGTCCGGCGAGCGCGTGTGGGGCGACCTGTGCCGCGGGCCGCACGTGCCGACCACCCGGATCATCCCGGCGTTCAAGCTGATGCGTTCGGCGTCGGCCTACTGGCGCGGCAGCGAGAAGAACCCGATGCTGCAGCGCGTCTACGGAACCGCGTGGGAGAGCCGCGACCGGCTCAAGGAGCACCTCGCCTTCCTCGAGGAGGCCGAGAAGCGCGACCACCGCCGCCTCGGCTCGGAGCTCGACCTGTTCAGCTTCCCGGAGCAGATCGGCTCCGGCCTCGCGGTCTTCCACCCCAAGGGCGGCATCATCCGCCGCGAGCTCGAGCACTACTCCCGACAGAGGCACGAGGAGGCGGGCTACGAGTTCGTCAACACCCCGCACCTCACCAAGGCGAACCTGTTCGAGATCTCCGGCCACCTCGACTGGTACGCCGAGGGCATGTACCCGCCCATGGAGCTCGACGCGGAGTACGACGACGAGGGCCACCTCAAGCGCGCCCCGCAGAAGTACTACATGAAGCCGATGAACTGCCCCATGCACAACCTGATCTTCGACGCCCGGGGCCGGTCCTACCGCGAGCTGCCGTTGCGGCTGTTCGAGTTCGGCACGGTCTACCGCTACGAGAAGTCCGGCGTCATCCAGGGCCTCACCCGGGCGCGCGGCTTCACCCAGGACGACGCGCACATCTACTGCACCCCCGAGCAGATGCCGGGCGAGCTCGACTCGCTGCTGACCTTCGTGCTCGACCTGCTGCGCGACTACGGCCTCGACGACTTCTACCTCGAGCTGTCGACCAAGGACCCGGAGAAGTTCGTCGGCACCGACGAGGCGTGGGAGGAGGCGACCGAGACGCTGCGCCAGGCGGCCGAGCGGCAGAACCTCGAGCTGGTCATGGATCCGGGCGGCGCCGCGTTCTACGGCCCGAAGATCTCCGTGCAGGCGCGCGACGCGATCGGCCGTACCTGGCAGATGTCGACCATCCAGGTCGACTTCAACCTGCCGGAGCGGTTCGGCCTCGAGTACACGGCCGCCGACGGCTCGCGCCAGCGCCCGGTGATGATCCACCGCGCCCTGTTCGGCTCGATCGAGCGGTTCTTCGCCGTGCTGCTCGAGCACTACGCCGGAGCGTTCCCGGTGTGGCTCGCGCCGGTGCAGGTCGTCGGCATCCCGATCACCGACGGCCACGTCGACTACCTGGAGGACGTGGCCGCGCAGCTGCGCGCACAGGGCATCCGCGTGGAGGTCGACACCTCCGACGACCGGATGCAGAAGAAGATCCGCAACGCGCAGAAGCAGAAGGTGCCGTACATGCTCATCGCCGGCGACGACGACGTCGCTGCTGGCGCGGTGTCCTTCCGCTACCGAGACGGCTCGCAGAAGAACGGAGTGCGGGTCGCCGACGCGATCACGGAGATCGTGGAGGCGCGCAACACCCGGGTGCAGGTGTGAGCGGCGCCGACGCCTGGGAGCGGCTGTGGTCGCCGCACCGGATGGCCTACCTCAAGGGCGAGAACAAGCCGCGCCACGACGACGCGGGCGACGAGTGCCCGTTCTGCGTGGCTCCCGGCATGGACGCCGAGACCAGCCTCGTCGTCGCGCGCGGCGACACGGTCTACGCCGTGCTCAACCTCTACCCGTACAACGCCGGGCACCTCATGGTGTGCCCGTACCGTCACCTGGCCGACTACACCGAGCTCGACGCCGCCGAGGTCGCCGAGCTCGGCGCGTTCACCCAGCGCGCGATGACCGTGCTGCGCGACGTGTCGGGCGCGCAGGGCTTCAACATCGGCATGAACCAGGGCGCCGTCGGCGGCGCCGGCGTGGCCGGTCACCTGCACCAGCACGTCGTCCCGCGCTGGGGCGGCGACATGAACTTCATCACCGTCGTCGGCGCCACGAAGACCATGCCCCAGCTCCTGGAGCAGACGAGAGACCTCGTCATAGCCGCCTGGTAGGGCCTTGCCCTTCGCCAGGCGTCGCGAGGAGTTGCCGCGAGTGCGAGGCTGAACGCATGACGACGGCCTTGCGCACCGGATCGGTGCTCGTGTTCGACGGCGACTGCGGCTTCTGCACCACCAGCGTCACCTGGCTCGCAGACCGCTTCCCCGGTGCGTTCGCGGTCGTGCCCTACCAGCGCACCGACCTCGACGCGCTCGGCCTGACCGCGCGCGAGTGCGACGCCAAGGTCCAGTGGATCGGCGACGTCACCGCGCCCGTCACCACCCGCGCCGAGGGAGCCGCGGCCGTCGGTGCGCTCCTGCGGACGGGGGGCCGCGGGCGCGGGGGACTCGTCGGCGCCACCGCTCGTGGCCTCGGTCTGCTCGCCGTCAGCCGACCCACCTCCTGGGTCGCGGACGCGATGTACGCCGTGGTCGCCAAGAACCGCCAGCGCCTCCCCGGCGGCACCCCCGCCTGCGCCCTCTGACCGCCTCTCGCGGTCCGACACCCACCAGAGAGAGCTCCTCCACCGGCAGAGGCTCATCCTCCGTCGCGGCCCAGTCTCGATCGACGACGGCAGCTCGGGATCGCCGGAGAACCGCGCGACCTGGCGTGGAGTCGGAGCGCCGGACAGACCGACGGCGAGCGGGGGCGGGACCTAGGGCCGGTCGTAGTCCTGCTCGCGCTGCGCGCTGTAGAGGTGGGCGAACGCATCGGCGATCGCCGGTAGATCGGGTCGCGGGACGTGGTCGAGGAAGTGACGGCGGACGCTGGCGGCGTGGATGGGGCCCATCCGGTCGCAGAGGCGCTCGCCCGGCTTGGTGATGCGGGCAAGCACCTCGCGTCGGTTGCCCTCACGCCGAGCCCGCCGCGCCAGCCCGCGTTCCTCGAGCCGGTTGACGCGGTAGGTGATCACGCTGGCCTCGGTCCCGAACTGGCCGGCGAGGTGCCCCATCGTGAGGCCGTCGGGGGTGTTCCGGAGCATGAGCAGGATGCCGTGGTCGAGCAGGGTCACGTCGAAGGCGCGCTTCAGGTCTCGTTCGAGCTGGGCGTGCAGGTGCAGCGTCGAGACCACGAACGGTCCCCATGCGGCCATTTCCTGCTCGTCGAGCCAGCGCACGTCGTCTGCCATGGGTCGATTGTACGCAACCCTTGCAATTCGAAGGATTGTGCCGGAGAGTGTCCTTCGAATCTGAAATATCATTCGGAAAGGAGCCGACCATGGCGGTCCTGCAGATCGTCCGATTCCGCGCCAAGCCGGAGGTCACCGACGAGGAGATGCTCGCCATCAACGAACGATTCCAGCGGGAGGTCGCCCCCACCCTCCCCGGACTGGAGCGGCGAGAAGCCGCTCGAAGCCAGGACGGTGACTGGGTCCTCGTTCTGCGCTACGCCGACATGGACCACGCCGCAGGTGGTGCGGCGCGAGACACGAGCCCGGTCGCGCAGGAGTTCATGTCGAAGATCGACTTGCCCTCGATGTCGGCCTCGTTCCACCCCGTCGTCTCCGAGTAGCGCCGACACCACTCGCTCTGCGGCACCAACTCGCCGTGGACGCTGCTCGGTTGTGAGCTCGCCGTGGTGAGGGACGACGGAGCGCCCCGGACCAGGGGAGGTCCGGGGCGCTCCGCGAGCTACGACTCAGTGGCCGGCGGCCGCTGCCTCCTCCTGGATCTTCTTCGCGAGCTGGGCCGGCATCGGCTCGTGGCCGCTGTAGGACCGGGTGAAGGTCGCGGTGCCGTGCGACAGCGAGCGCAGCTCGACGGCGTACCGGGTCAGCTCGAGCTGGGGTACGTCGGCGATCACCTGCGAACGCCCGCTGCCCACGGGCTCGCTGCCCACCACGCGACCGCGACGACCCGACAGGTCGCTCATGACCGCACCCATGTACTCGTCGGACACGAGCACCTTGATCCGGTCGACCGGCTCGAGCAGCGAGACGTGGGCAGCAGCCGCGGCCTCCTTGAGCGCGAGGCCGCCGGCCTGCTGGAAGGCCATGTCGGACGAGTCGACCGAGTGCGCCTTGCCGTCGACGAGCGTGACGCGGATGTCGATCAGCGGGTAGCCCGCGGCGACGCCCTTCTCCATCTGCGCTCGCACGCCCTTCTCGACGCTCGGGATGAAGTTGCGGGGGATCGCGCCGCCCACGACCTTGTCGACGAACTCGAACCCGCTGCCCGAGGGAAGCGGCTCGACCTCGATGTCGCACACGGCGTACTGGCCGTGGCCGCCGGACTGCTTCACGAGGCGGCCGTGGCCCTTGCCGGGACCCGAGAACGTCTCGCGGAGCGACACGCGCAGCGGCACCGAGTCGACGGCGACGCCGTACCGGTTGCGGAGCCGGTCGAGGAGCACGTCGACGTGCGCCTCGCCCATGCACCAGAGCACGAGCTGGTTGGTCTCGGGGTTGCGCTCGAGACGCATCGTCGGGTCCTCGGCGACGAGGCGGCCGAGACCCTGGGCGAGCTTGTCGTCGTCGGCCTTGGTGTGCGCGACGATCGCGACCGGCAGGAGCGGGTCGGGCATGACCCACGGCTCGACGAGCAGCGGGTTGTCCTTCTCCGACAGCGTGTCGCCGGTCTCGGCGCGCGACAGCTTCGCCACGGCGACGATGTCGCCCGCGATCGCCGCACTCGCCGTGCGCTGGGTCTTGCCGAGGGGCGACGACAGCGCCCCGACGCGCTCGTCGACGTCGTGGTCCTCGTGCCCCCGGTCGGGAGCGAAGTGCCCCGACACATGCACGGTCTGGTCCGGCCGCAGCGTGCCGCTGAAGACGCGCACGAGCGAGATGCGGCCGACGTACGGGTCGGTCGTGGTCTTGACGACCTCCGCGCACAGCGGACCGGCCGGGTCGCACGCGAGCGGTTCGCGCGGGTCGCCCGAGGGCGAGGTCACGGCGGGCAACGGATGCTCGAGCGGCGACGGGAAGCCGCGCACGATCACCTCAAGCAGCTCGGCCATGCCGAAGCCGGCGGGTGCCGACGCCGAGCCGAGCACCGGGTAGAACGTGCCGCGCGCCACCGCCGTCTCGAGGTCGGTGATGAGCGTGTCGACGTCGACGTCCTCGCCGCCGAGGTAGCGGTCCATGAGGGTCTCGTCCTCGCTCTCGGCGATGATCCCCTCGATGAGCGTTCCGCGGCTGCCCTCGATGAGCGGCAGGTGCTCGGCGTCGGGCTCGCGCTGCAGCCGGCTGCCCGACGAGTAGTCGAAGACCTGCTGCGAGAGCAGTCCGATGAGCCCGCCGACCGCGCCGTCGTCCTTGTGCATCGGCAGGTAGAGCGGCAGGACGCCGTTGCCGAACACCCGCTGGCACACGGCGACGGTCTCGTCGAAGTCGGCGCGCTCCTTGTCGAGCTTGGTGACGACGACTGCGCGCGGCATCCCGACGGCGGCGCACTCGTCCCAGAGCAGCTGGGTGGCGCCGTCGACGCCGTCGGTCGCGCCGATCACGAAGAGGGCCGCGTCCGCGGCCCGCAGACCCGCGCGCAGGTCGCCCACGAAGTCGGCGTACCCGGGGGTGTCGACGAGGTTGACCTTGATGCCGTCGACCTCGAGCGGGGCGAGGGCAAGACCCACGGAGCGCTGCTGGCGGACCTCGGCCTCGTCGAAGTCGGAGACCGTGGTGCCGTCCTCCACTCGGCCGGCGCGGGACAGG
>JAKOVT010000191.1 GCA_029781935.1 Actinomycetes bacterium
GAGACCGGGCCTGAGCGAGGGTGGGATGCTGCCGACCCGGCATGGTCGGCCGCCGGCATGTCGGAGGTCGTCGTCCTCCCGATCCTGCGTCGACTGGACGCGAGCGGCCTCGCCTACGACGTGCTGCACGGCGCCTTCGGCGGCGGACCCGTGACGTACAAGCTCACAGACGCGGGCCACAAGTGCCTCGCCTACCTGAGGACCCTTCCGGACGAAGGCCCCTGACACAGCAGAAGGCCCGCACCGCGACGGGGGGACGCGCGGTGCGGGGCCTTCTGGTCGTGCAGCCTACGACTTCGAGGTGTCGGGCGGCAGCGCCGCCGTCAGCACCGCCCACGCCAGGTGCGGCGCGACGGCGGCATCGATCGTCCACTCGAGCGGCTCGAACCCCTCGGACTCGACCGCCAGTGTGATCTCGACGCCGTCCTCGTCCTCGAACCGGCCGATCACGAGCTGGCCGTGCGGGTGCAGGGGGACGGCCCCGATGGCCGTCAGCTCGGTCCAGCTCATCGCGACACCGCCTCGTCGGCAACGCGCAGGATCGTCCCGAGACGGTCGTGCAGCCAGCGCGCCTCGAGCACCGTCAGCAGGACGGCCTCGTTCCCGCCGACGTCGACACGCACCTCCGGCTCCGCCGCACGGTAGTGCTGCGACATCACCACGAGGATGCTGTGGTCGTTCTTCCCGTCGCACTGGGGCAGCTCGAGCTCGACCTCGTGGAACGTGCCCCAGTGCCGGCGGTCGTCGTGGTGCGTCTGGTCCCGGTGCCCCCGCCCGGCGTCCGTGCACCAGGACGGGCAGGACTTCATGTAGGGGTCGGGGTCGGGCTTCGTTCGGAGCAGCTCCGAAGGGCGGCCGTTGGGGAGGGCGTCCTCACCCTTCCGGGTGTCGAGGTCCTCGTGCTCGGTCGTGCTGGTGGTCGTACCGTGGTTCTCGGACATTGCGAGCTCCTACTCGTGGTGCCCAGGCCCCGTCGGAGTGACATCTCTGGCGGGGCCGCCTTGTTGCCGGGTGACCGACCCGGCGGCGGGGTCAGTCCGGCAGCGGCGTACACCAACCGGTACACCAACGGTCGGTGCTACGGCATGAGACAGCGTGAGACGCTATGCGACGAAATCGCTTGGCGTACAAGGAATTGTGGCACTGTGTGAGACGACCTGAAACGGCCGTTGACGACCCGTCAGGTCGTGGGTTCGAGCCCCACCCGCCCCACGTCGGGCCCCGGAACGCGGGAGCGCCCCGCCCCTCGTGCACGGGGGACGGGGCGCTGGCCGGGTCGGTCAGAGCTTGCTGACGTCGACGTCGGCGGGCACGAGCACCTTGTCGATCACGTGGATGACGCCGTTGCTTGCGGCGACATCGGCGGTGATGACCTTGGCGTCGTCGACCTTCACGCCGTTCATGGTGTCGAGCGTGATGGTGCCGCCCTGCACCGTGGCGACCTTGCCGTCGGCGACGTCCGCGGCCATGACCTTCGAGGCCAGGACGTGGTAGGTCAGGATCTTGGTGAGGACGTCCTTGTTCTCCGGCAGAAGCAGCTTGTCGAGCAGGCCCGGCGGCAGGGCGGCGAACGCCTCGTTGGTGGGCGCGAACACGGTGAACGGCCCGGGGCCGCTCAACGTCTCCACGAGACCGGCCGCCTTCACCGCCGCGACGAGCGTGGTGAAGTCGGGGTTGGCGGCTGCGACGTCGACGATGGTGCCGGACGCCGCCGGTGACGACGCCGCCGGGGAGCTCGGCGACGAGGCTGCGGGCGTCGGGCTCGACGCCGTCTCGGTGGAGCTGCCGCACGCGGCGAGGGTCAGAGCGGCGAGCGCCGCCACGGCAGCGACGGCGATCTTGGTGTGGCGCATGGTGTCGTCTCCTGAGGTCCGCGTCGCCCCCGGTGGGGCGCGTCATCAGGTACTTCCGACGGACCGCGCCTGGTGGATGCAGCAGATGCGCGACGAGACTCGGTGAGACCCCCACGAAGGCTCGCCGCCGCCCCGTTCGTGCTCGTCCACCGCGTGCCGGTCAGCGTGAACGTGACCGACGCCACGTGCTGCCGATCAGAACGGGTACTGCGGGAGCGTTCCCCTGACGGTGACCCACTGGGTGTGGGTGAACGCCTCGAGGTTCGCCGCAGGGCCGCCGAGGCGACCTCCGGTGCCGGAGATCCCGGTGCCGCCGAAGGGGATCGTGGCCTCGTCGTTGATCGTCTGGTCGTTGATGTGCACCAGGCCGGTGGGGATCTGCTCGGCGATCTCGAGCCCGCGCATGACGTCTCGGGTCAGGATGCCGAGCGAGAGGCCGTAGTCGCTGTCGTTGGCCAGGGCGATCGCCTGCTCCACGCTGTCGACGCGCACCACCGGCGCGACCGGGCCGAACACCTCTTCGCGGTACGCCGTCGAGTCCAGCGGCACGGAGTCGAGCACCGTCGGCCGGTAGAACAGGTTCTCGTACGTGCCTCCTGCGGCCAGGCGCGCACCGGCGTCGACGGAGGAGGTCACCATGCCGTGGATCTTGTCGCGCTGCCCGGCGTCGATGACCGGGCCGAGCGCCACCTGTCCGGTCGTCGGGTCGCCCACCGGCAGGTGGTCGGCACGCGCGGACAGCGCGGAGACGTACTCGTCGGCGATCGACGAGAGCACCAGGTGGCGACCCGTCGTCATGCAGACCTGGCCCTGGTGGGCGAAGGAGCCCCACGCGCCGACCGAGGAGGCGGCGTCGACGTCGACGTCGTCGAGCACCAGGAGCGCCGAGTTGCCGCCGAGCTCGAGGTGGACGCGCTTGAGGTGCTGCGCGCCGAGAGCAGCGACCGCGCGGCCGCCGCGCGTGGATCCCGTGAACGAGATGACGGGCACGCGTCGGTCCGCGACGAGCGCCTCACCGGTCTCGACGCCGCCGGGCAGCACGTGCAGCACGCCGTCGGGCAGGCCCGCGGCGCGGAAGATCTCGGCGAGCACAGCACCGCCGGAGACCGACGTGCGGGGGTCGGGCTTGAGGATGACGGCGTTGCCCAGCGCCAGCGCCGGAGCCACGGCGCGGATGGACAGGATGGTGGGCACGTTGAACGGCGAGATGACTCCGACGACGCCCACCGGGACGCGCCGCGCCATCGAGAGCCGCGGCGACGAGGAGCGGAGCAGCTCGCCGTACGGCGTCGACGCCAGCGCCGCGGCCTCGAAGCACTCCTCCGCCGAGGTCATGATCTGGAAGCCGCCGAACGGGCCGATGGCGCCGGTCTCGCGCATGAGCCAGTCGGTGATCTCGTCGGCGTTCGCGTGCCAGAGGTCGCCGGCCCGGCGCAGGACCGCGGCGCGCTCGTTGTACGGCGTCGCCGCCCACGCACGCTGCGCCTCGGCAGCGGCCTCACCGGCGCGAGCCACGTCGTCGGGGCTGGCGATGCCGATGGACCCGATCACCTCGCCGGTCGACGGCGACACGACGTCCCGGGTGCCTCCCGTGCCGTCGACCCACCCGCCCGAGTAGATGCGGCCCTGCCAGTCCGATCCGAGAAGCGCCATCGCCGTCCTCCTGTGGGTGTGCCCGGGGAGGCACACGGTGCCATCCCGACGACGCCCGCGCACGCGGTTGGCGCGACCTTGACGCCGCCGGCGCGTCGTCGTCCGCGTTCCGGAGGCAGAAGCGACGGGCTGTGGCCGCTGCGGGCTGCCCCGGACGACGACCGCGCACGCCGCTGAGGGCGTGCCAGGATCGACCTGTGCGTATCGACCTCAACGCCGACGTGGGGGAGTCGTTCGACGGCTGGAGCACCGACGACGCATCGCTGCTGCGTCTCGTGACGAGCGCGAGCGTGGCCTGCGGCGGCCACTGCGGCGACGCCGAGTCGATGCGGCGCACGGTCGAGCTCGCCGTCGAGAACGGCGTCAGTGTGGGCGCCCATGTGTCGTACGCCGACCGCGAGGGCTTCGGACGACGCCCGCGGGACGTCGCCCCCGAGGAGCTCGCCGAGCTCGTGCGTTCGCAGGTGGTCTCGCTGCACGACGTCGCATCGGTCACGGGCACGCGTGTCCGGTACGTGAAGCCGCACGGCGCCCTCTACAACACCGTCGTGCACGACATCGCGCAGGCGGAGGCGGTCGTGCGGGGCGTGGAGGCCACGGGTCTCGGCCTCGCGGTCGTGGCGCTGCCCGGGGGCGTTCTCGCGCAGCTGGCCGCCGAGGCCGGGCTGCGGGTCGTCGGGGAGGCGTTCCTCGACCGCGCCTACCGCGACGACGGCACGCTCGTGCCGCGCGTGGAGGACGGCGCGCTCCTGCACGACCAGGACGAGATCGCCGCGCGCGCAATCGATCTCGCGGTCCACGGCCGCCTTGTCGCCCGCTCCGGCGCGGTGATCCACGTCGAGGCCGCGACCCTGTGCGTGCACGGCGACACCGGTGGCGCGACCGGACTGCTCCGGGCCGTGCGCTCCGCCCTCGACGACCACGGGGTCGCGGTCAGGTCCTTCGCGTGACGTACCGGCTGCGCCCGGCGGGCGACCGCGCCGCGCTCGTCGCCGTCGACGGGCTCGACGAGGCGCTGCGCGTCGCGCACGGGCTCGTCGGGCTGCGCGACGTGGAGGACGTGGTCCCCGCGGGCGAGTCGGTGCTCGTGCGGTTCCGCAGCGGCGTCGACCTCGGCGTGCGTCTCGACGAGCTCGCCCTGCTGGCGGACCGCGCGGTGACGGCGTACGCCGTGCCGCCGGTGGCCGACGCGGGCGAGGTGGTGATCGTCGTGCGGTACGACGGACCGGACCTCGACGACGTCGCGCGGGCGAGCGGTCTCACCCGGGACGAGGTCGTGGCCGCTCACACCGCGACGACGTGGACCGCGGCGTTCGCCGGCTTCTCGCCGGGATTCGTCTACCTCACCGGCGGCGACCCCCGTCTCGTCGCGCCCCGGCGACCGGAACCGCGTGCCGCGGTCGAGCCCGGGTCGGTGGCGCTGGCCGGCGACTACTGCAGCGTGTACCCGTCGCGCACGCCCGGCGGGTGGCAGCTGATCGGTTCGACCGAGCACGTCATGTGGGATGTGTCCGCCGATCCGCCGGCTGCCGTGGTGCCCGGGATGCGCGTGCGCTTCGTCGACAGGGGTGCCGCGTGAGCCGCGCGCTGGTCGTGCTCGACCCCGGTCTGCAGACGCTCGTGCAGGACGACGGCCGCCCGGGTCTGGCCCGCTGGGGCGTGGGGCCGTCGGGAGCGGCGGACCGCGAGTCGTACCACCGCGCGAACGAGCTGGTGGGCAACCGCCCCGGCGTCGCGGTGCTGGAGAACGTCGGGGGCGGGCTGCGGGTGCGCGCGGTCGGCGACGTCTGGGTCGCCGTGACCGGGGCGCCGTGCGAGGTCGAGGTCGACGGCGGCGTCGAGAGGCACGACGCCCGCATCCGGCTGCGCGACGGTGCAGAGCTGCGGGTCGGCGTCGCGCAGCGCGGCCTGCGCTGCTACCTCGGCGCGCGTGGCGGCGTCGACGTCGTACCCGTGCTCGGCTCGTGCAGCCGGGACGTGCTCGCTGCGCTGGGTCCCGAGCCGCTGCGGCGCGACGACGTGCTGGCGCTCGGGCCGGTCGAGGACGCGCCGTGGACCCCGCGGGTGGTGCGTCGGCGCACCTGGCGCGCGGGCGTGGTCGAGCTCGGAGTCGCGATGGGTCCGCGCGACGACCGCGTGCCGGGCGCCGAGGCGCTCCTCGGCGGCGAGTGGGAGGTCGGCGCCGCCAGCAGCCGGGTCGCGCTGCGCCTGGCACGGCCCGAGGGCTCGCACGCCGCGGGGCTGGACTGGGACGCCTCGCGCGAGTGGCCGAGCGAGGGGCTGGTGCGCGGTGCCGTGCAGGTGCCGCCGAGCGGCCTGCCCGCGCTCTTCCTCGCCGACCACCCGGTGACGGGCGGCTACCCCGTCGTCGCGGTGGTGCTGGACGCCGACACCGACGTCGCCGCGCAGGCGCGTCCCGGTCAGCGGATCCGGTTCGTCGGGGTCTCCGGATGAAGTGCGCGGCGGGTGCGGACAGAATGGCCGCATGGCTGAGCTGAACCGGACCCCTGTCGAGTGGCGCGCGAGCGGCGAGTGGACCGACATCCGCTTCGAGACCAGCGAGGACGGGATCGCCAAGATCACCATCGACCGCCCCGAGGTCCACAACGCCTTCCGCCCGCAGACCATCATCGAGATCTCCCGGGCGCTCGACCTCGCGCGCGAGGACGAGTCGATCGGCGTCATCATCCTCACCGGGGCGGGCGATCGCGCCTTCTGCTCCGGCGGCGACCAGCGGGTGCGCGGCGACAGCGGCTACAAGACCGACGAGGGAGCGACCGGCCGGTTCCACGTGACCGACCTGCACGTGCAGATGCGCCGCTGCCCCAAGCCGATCGTGGCGATGGTGGCCGGCTGGGCCATCGGCGGCGGTCACGTCCTGCACCTCGTCGCCGATCTCACCATCGCGGCCGACAACGCCCGGTTCGGCCAGGTCGGACCGAAGGTCGGCTCCTTCGACGGCGGCTACGGCGCCAGCATCCTCGCCGACCTCGTCGGCCCCAAGCGGGCGAAGGAGATCTGGATGCTGTGCCGGCAGTACGACGCCGACGAGGCGATGCGGATGGGCCTGGTCAACACGGTCGTGCCGCTGGCCGACCTCGAGGCGACCACCGTGCAGTGGTGCCGCGAGATGCTCGCCCTGTCGCCGTGGGCGCTGCGTCTGGTGAAGCTCAGCTTCAACGCGACGGAGGACGGCTACGCCGGCATCCAGCAGCTCGCTCACGACGCGAACCTGCTCTTCTACGGCCAGGCGGAGGCGCGCGAGGGCCGGGAGGCCTTCAAGGAGAAGCGGACGCCGGACTTCACCCAGTTCCCGCGCCGGGCCTGACGGGGGCTGCCGCGATGCGGGTCGCGATCCTCGACGACGTCGAGCGCGTCGCCATCAGCTGCGCCGACTGGCGCTCGCTGGGTGCCGAGGAGG
>JAKOVT010000205.1 GCA_029781935.1 Actinomycetes bacterium
ACGACGGAGGGTGGCAGCGGTGGTCGACGTGCAGATCGTCGAGGTCTCGCCGCGCGACGGCCTGCAGAACGATCCCGCGACCTTGACGACCGAGCAGAAGGTGGGGCTCGTGCAGCGCGCCCTCGCCGCCGGGCTGCGCCGGGCCGAGGTCGCGTCGTTCGTGAACCCGAAGCGCGTGCCGCAGATGGCCGATGCCGAGGACGTCGTCGCGGGTGCCGCGGCGCTGCCCGGCCGCGACGACCACTCCCTGATCGGGCTGGTGCTCAACGTCCGCGGCTTCGAGCGGGCAGCTGCCACCGCGGTCGACGAGGTCAACCTCGTCGTCGCGGCGTCGGACTCCTTCGCGCAGCGCAACCAGGGCATGTCGGTGCAGGACGCCGTGCGCTCGGTCGCGGAGGTGGTGCCGCTCGCGCTGGCGCAGGGCATCGCCCCGACCGTCACGGTGTCGACCGCGTTCGGCTGCCCCTTCGAGGGCGAGGTGCCGGTCGACCGGCTGGTCGCCGTGGTCGCGGAGCTCGCTGCCACCGGCGTCGAGGAGATCGCGATCGCCGACACCATCGGCGTCGCCGTACCGGCCGACGTGCGAGCACGCGTGCGGGCGGTCCGCACCGCCACGGGCGACGTGCGGCTGCGCGCCCACTTCCACAACACGCGCAACACCGGCTACGCCAACGCGCTCGCGGCGTACGAGGAGGGCGTGCGCGTTCTCGACTCGAGCCTCGGTGGGATCGGCGGCTGCCCGTTCGCGCCGAGGGCGACCGGCAACATCGCGACGGAGGACCTCGTCTACCTGCTCGAGCGATCGGGCGTCGACACCGGCGTCGACCTCGACGCCCTCATCGCGGCGAGCGACTGGCTCGGCGAGCAGCTCGGCCGTCCGACGCCGTCGCTCGTGAGCAAGGCCGGTGGGTTCCCGCGCGGTGCGGACTGACGACCGCTCCCGTCAGCCGAAACGACCGGAGATGTAGTCCTCGGTGGCCTGCTGGGTGGGGTTCGAGAACAGGGTCGTCGTCGGCGCCATCTCGACGAGCTTGCCGGGCTTGCCGACGCCCGCGAGGTTGAAGAAGGCCGTGGTGTCGGAGACGCGTGCGGCCTGCTGCATGTTGTGCGTGACGATGACGATCGTGTAGCGCTCCTTGAGCTCCTCGATCAGGTCCTCGATCGCGAGCGTGGAGATCGGGTCGAGCGCGGAGCAGGGCTCGTCCATGAGGAGCACCTGCGGCTCGACGGCGATCGCGCGCGCGATGCAGAGACGCTGCTGCTGGCCGCCCGAGAGGCTCGCCCCGGGACGGCCGAGGCGGTCCTTGACCTCTTCCCAGAGGTTGGCGCCGCGCAGCGACTTCTCCACGATGTCGGAGAGCTCGGGCTTCCGGCGCTTCTTGCCGTCGAGCTTGAGCCCCGCGATGACGTTGTCGTGGATCGACATGGTGGGGAAGGGGTTCGGCCTCTGGAACACCATGCCGATGGTGCGACGCACGTTCACCGGGTCGACGTCGGAGCCGTAGATGTCCTCCCCGTCGAGCAGGACCTTCCCCTCCACGCGAGCGCCCGGGATCACTTCGTGCATGCGGTTGATCGTCCGCAGCATCGTCGACTTGCCGCAGCCGGACGGCCCGATGAACGCCGTGACGGACCGCGGTTCGACCGAGAGGGTCACGCCCTCCACGGCTTTGAACGAGCCGTAGAAGATGTCGACGTCGGTGGCGTCGATGCGCTTGGCCATGAGGAGATTCGTCCCTGCTCGGTCAGGCCCGCTTCACACCGGTGAAGCGAGCGATGATCTTGGCGCCCAGGTAGAGCGCCATGACGATGAAGATGAGGACCAGCGCCGCACCCCAGGCGCGGTCCGTCGCGCTGTTCGTGCCGGTGTTGAACTGATCCCAGATGTAGGTCGGCAGCGATGCCTGGGGACCCTTGAACGGGTTGAAGTTGATCGAGTTCGAGAAGAAGGTCGTGAGCAGCAGCGGCGCGGTCTCGCCCGCGACGCGCGCGATCGCCAGCATGGCGCCGGTGATGATGCCCGACATGGCGGTGGGGAGGACCACCTTGAGGATGGTGCGCCACTTCGGGATCCCCAGCGCGTACGAGGCCTCGCGCAGGTCCCGCGGGACGATGCGCAGCATCTCCTCGGTGGAGCGCACCACGACCGGCAGCATCAGGATGGTGAGCGCGATCGACGCCGCGAAGCCGGAGCGCTGCATCCCGAGGGTCAGTACGAACGCCGTGTAGACGAAGAGGCCGACCACCACGGACGGGACGCCGGTCATGACGTCCACGAAGAAGCTCACGAGGTGCGCGAGACGCCGCCTCCTGGCATCGGGGGCGTACTCGACCAGGTAGATGGCGGTCAGGATGCCGAGCGGTACGCCGATCAGGGCGGCGATGCCGACCTGCTCGAGGGTGCCGACGATCGCGTGGTAGACGCCGCCGTCGTAGGAGTTCGGGTCCACGTTGCGCATCGAGGTCATGAGGAACTGGGTCGACATGATCTGCATGCCCTTGACGATCACCGTCGCCAGCACCGCCACGAGCGGGACGAGCGCGATGACGAAGGTGGCGTAGATCGCCGTCGTGGCCAGCCGGTCGACGGCGTGGCGACGTCCTTCGACGGTGAAGCTCCAGGCCGTCTGCACGATGACGAAGACCAGCACGCCCACCACCAGCGTGCCGGCCACGCCGTCGACCGGGGTGAGCAGGTTGAGCAGGACAGCGAGGACGAACGCGGCCCCGGCCACCGCGGTCGGCGCCCAGCGGGGCAGCTTCCCGCCCGCGAGAGCGGCATGCAGCAGCTGGTCGGACGCGGTGCGCTCGTCGTCGTTCAGCGAGCCGGGGGACCCGGGCGTCTGGCCGCTCATCACTGCGCCCCCGAGAACTCTGCGCGGCGGGCGATGATGAGACGGGCCGCCATGTTGACGGCCAGGGTGATCACGAAGAGCACGAGGCCGCTGGCGATGAGGGCGGAGATGCCGATCGTTCCGGCTTCGTTCCACTTGAGCGCGATGTTCGCCGCGAACGTGATCCCGCCCGGCTCGGTGATGTGCCAGTTGATGGTGTAGGTCGCGCTGAGCATCAGGGCGACGGCGATGGTCTCGCCGAGCGCGCGGCCCAGGCCGAGCATCGAGGCGGAGATCATGCCGGGTCGGGCGAACGGGAAGATCGCCTGCCGCACCATCTCCCAGCGGGTCGCTCCGAGAGCCAGGGATGCCTCGATGTGCGCGCGGGGCACCTGCAGGAAGACCTCTCTGCTGATGGCCGAGATGGTGGGCAGGACCATGATGGCGAGCACGATGCCCGCGTTGAGGATCGACCTCGTGTAGACGCCGAGGTCGTTCTGGAACAGCGGGATGAAGCCGAGATAGGTCGACAGCCAGGCATCGAACCCCGCCAGCTGCGGGGTGAGGAACTGGATGCCCCACATGCCGAAGATGATCGAGGGGACCGCGGCGAGCAGGTCGGTGATGAACCCCAGCGTGCTGGCCAGCGGCCGCGAGGCGTAGTGCGCGATGAACAGCGCGATGCCGATACCCACGGGCACGGCGAGCAGCATGGCGATCGCCGAGGTCATGAGCGTGCCGAAGGTGAGCGCCGCGATGCCGAAGTACGCCGGCTCCGCGTCGGGCGACCACTCCTCGGTGGTGAAGAAGTTGGCCGTGTTCGCCTGCAGGCTCGGGATCGCCTTCCAGACGAGGAAGACCGCGATCGCGGCCATCGTGATCAGGATCACGATGCCGGCGCCGCGCGACAAGCCGCGGAAGACGCGGTCGCCGGCGCGCACCGACGAGCCCCGGATGCTGGAGGTCGTCGTCGGTGCGGACGGGCTCGACGGATCGAGCGTTGTGCTCATCGGGAATCCCCGTGGGTGGCGTCAGGACGGCTCCAGGGGGTGACCGGTCGACCGGTCACCCCCTGGAACACTAGTCGTCGGGCGTGGGAGTCGTCAGGAGATGGACGAGACGGCGGTCCGCACCTTCGTGAGCAGGTCACCGGTGATCGGGACGTACCCGGACGAGCTCAGCTTGCCCTGCGCGTCGTCGCTCGCCGTGTACGTGAGGAACGACTTGGTGAGCGGGAGGAGCGACGAGTCGAGGCCCTTCTCGCAGGTGATCTCGTACGTCACGAGCACCATCGGGTAGCCCGTCGTGGTCGAGTAGTCGATCTTGAGCGGCAGGTTGTTGCCCGAGCCGGTCACCGTGGCGGTCGAGATGGTGATCGCCGCGTTGGCCGACGTCGGCTCGATGGCGCCGCCGCCGTTGTCCAGCCAGGCGCCCGACAGGCCCTGCGAGGCGAGGAACGACAGCTCGACGTAGCCGATCGAGTTCGGCGTGGTCTTGACCGAGCTGGCGACACCGTCCGAGCCCTTGGCACCCTGGCCCGACTTGATGGCGGCGGGCCAGTCCTTGGCCTTGCCGAACGTCCACTCGCTCGGCGCCTGCGCCGTGAGGAACCCGGTGAAGTTGTCGGTCGTGCCCGACGAGTCGCTGCGGTGGAAGGCGATGATCGGCGCGTCCGGGAGCGTGGCACCGGAGTTGGACGCGGCGATCGCCGGGTCGTTCCACTTGGTGATCTTGCCGCTGTAGATGTCGGCCAGCGTCTTCGGCGTCAGGACGAGCTTGTCCACGCCCGGCAGGTTGTACGCGGCGGCGATGGCCCCGCCGACCATCGGGAGGTTGATGGCCGGACCGCTGGCGCAGCGAGCGTCGGCGTCGGTCTGGTCCTGGTCCTTGAGCGCGGAGTCGGAGCCGGCGAAGGCGGTCTGCTTGTTGATGAAGTCCTTGATGCCGGCACCGGAGCCGTTGGCCTGGTAGTCGATCGTCGCGCCCGAGCACGCGGTCTGGTAGGCGTTGATCCACGCCGCCATCGCGTTCTTCTGCGCCGACGAGCCCGAGGCCTTGAGGGAGCCGCTCTCGCAGGCGATCGAGCTCGAGCCGGAGGCGCTGGTGCTGCCGCCGCCGTTGTCCGAGCCGCAGGCGGCGAGCGTGAGCGCGCCGGCGAGTGCGACAGCCGCGATCGGCGCGGCCTTCGTGATGTTCACCCTGGTCCTCCAGGAGGTCGATGTCGGGTCCGTACGCCGGTGACGCTAGGAAGCCGGTCTGACCGGATCGGGGGGAGTCGGTGAACGGGAGGTGAACGAGCGGCGTACAGATGGAGTGCGCGCGTGCTGGGGGAGCGCGCCAGCCCTCAGGCGGGCAGCCGGTCGATGGCGGCGACCGAGCCGTCGGCCGCCCGGTGCAGCACCACGGCCGCTCCGGGCTTGAGCCGCGGGTCGAGGGCGTCGTCGCGCTTGTCGAGGTCGAGAACGGCGGCGAGGGCGGCCAGGGCGACGGGCAGCACGGGCCGGTGCGTGCACCAGACGGCGGGGCCGCCCGCCTGGAGCAGCCGGCGGACGGTGTCGCGGGTGGCCCTGGGGTCGTCCTCGCACCCCTCCTCGCTCAGGTCGTGCTCGAGCTGCAGGTCGGTGCCGAGGTGCGCGGCGTAGGGCTCCACCGTCGCGCGGCAGCGCCGGGCGTCCGACGACACCACCGAGCGAGGCGCGTACGCCGCGAGCAGGTCGACGAGGCCGAGCGCCTGCTCCATGCCGTGGTCGTCGAGCGGGCGGGCCGAGTCGAGGTCGGCCAGCGGGTCGCCGGAGTCGCGCCACACGGCGCGCTTCATCGCCTCGGCATGACGCAGCACCAGCGTCGCGGTCGTGTCCGGCAGCGCGAGCGCCTGGTCGACGAGGTCGCGGTCCTCGGCGTAGGTGAGCAGGTCCTTGGCCTCGTCGGCGGCGAGCCAGCGCAGGTCGTCGATCTCGTGGTCGGCGTCGCGGGGAGCCTCGTCGAGCACCGTCGCCCGCCACCAGCGCACCCGCTTCGGGACGCCCTCGACCTCGTAGGACCGCTCCCCGAGGTAGGGGCCGAGCGCGGCGCGGACGCCGGTCTCCTCCAGCACCTCGCGCACGGCGGCCACCTCGTGCCGCTCGTCGCCCTCGAGCTTGCCCTTGGGCAGCGACCAGTCCGACCTGCGCGGGCGGTGGACCACGGCCACCTGCCGCCCGGCTCCGTTCGACCGGACGACCACGGCCCCCGCAGCCTCGATGCGTGCGCTCACGGCCTCACGCTACGGCGCAGCCGCCGGTGCTCGTCGCGGGAGTCCTTCCACACGTGACGTGCGCGACGGTGCGCCTCCACCTCGCGGTCGTGGGTGCTCGCGACGAACACTCCGCACGCGAACGCCTCACCGGCCGAGAGCGGCACGGCGGGGTCGTCGACGCGGTCGAGCACCAGTCCGCGCTGGATGACGGCGTCCTGCGCCTCGCCGAGCGGTTCGGTCAGCCGGGACCAGAGCCGCGCCAGGTCCTCGCAGTCCTTGCCGAGAGCGGGCGCGCCGACCTCCGCGGCGTACCGCGCGCGCTTCGCGGTGATACGGGCTCCGTGCCAGAGGTGGCTGTCGTCACCGGGGCGCAGCCGATCGAGCTGGCGGGCGGCGCGTTCGTCGGCGTGCAGCACCCGCGGGGCGAGCACCTTCGGCGCCCGGCGGCTCGCGGCGTCGACGAACCGCGGGGCGCGCGACAGCTCGACCAGCGTGCGCTTGAGCGCGACTGCGCGATCCGACCGCGACGCCGCCACCGCTTCGGCCACGGCTGCGGCGCGCGTGCGCTCCACCCAGGGGAGGACCGCGTCGGCGAGCCCCTCCACCGTCTCGAGAGTGCGGAGCTGATCGGCGAAGACCTCGAGATCCCTTGCGGGGGAGAGGGTTCCGGCGTACCACGCCAGCTCCGACCGGAGTCCTGGGGAGACGTCGTCGCGGAGCAGGTCGCCGTAGACGCGCAGCCCGCTGCGCAGCCGACGGGCCGCGACTCGGGCTGCGTGCACGCTGTCGTCGGCATCCTCGGCGAGTCCGGCGTCGGCGGTGAGCAGCGCGGCGCTCTGACGGCGCAGATGCCCGAGGACGGCGACGCCCGCGGTCGACCCGCGGCTCACCGGCACCGCCGGAGGCAGCAGGCGATCAGGGTCGCTCGCCACCACCTCGGGACCCGGCACCGAGTGCTCCTAGCGCCGGGCCCGACGGGCGATGAGCGTCTCCTGCACGTCGGCGAGCGGTACGCGGTCGGGACCGCGGCTCACCCGCGTCCACGAGCCGTCGGCGCCGAGGTGCCACGAGCTGGTGCCCTCGTCGAAGGCGAAGTCGATGAGCGCCGAGAGGCTCTCCGAGTGCGTGCGGGAGCCGAGACGCACGAGCACCTCGATCCGCCGGTCGAGGTTGCGGTGCATGAGGTCGGCCGAGCCGATCCACACCTCGGGGTCGCCGTCGTTGTCGAACTCGTACACGCGCGAGTGCTCGAGGAAGCGGCCGAGGACCGAGCGGACCCGGATGGAGTCGGAGAGCCCGGGGACGCCGGGCCGCACGGCGCAGATGCCGCGCACCCAGATGTCGACGGGGACGCCGGCCTGCGACGCGCGGTACAGCGCGTCGATCGTCTGCTCGTCGACGATCGAGTTGCACTTGAAGCGGATCCGGGCCGACCGACCCGCCTTCTTGTTCTCGATCTCGCGGTCGATCCGTTCGACGAGCCCGGAGCGCAGCGAGTGCGGCGCGACGAGCAGGCGCCGGTAGTCGGTCTCCATCGAGTAGCCGGAGAGCACGTTGAACAGCCGGGCGACGTCCTCGCCGACCTCCTCGTCGGTGGTCAGCAGTCCGACGTCCTCGTAGAGCCGCGCGGTCTTCGGGTGGTAGTTGCCCGT
>JAKOVT010000266.1 GCA_029781935.1 Actinomycetes bacterium
GCCATCATGCGCACGTGGCCCATCGGGGAGATGGAGCGCTCGCCCATGGCGGTGTCGAACACGGCGTAGTGCTCGGGCTTGAGGCCGGGCGCGTCGACGACGTGGCCCTTGTCGGCGATGTACTCGACGATCGCCTCGACGGTCTCCTCGGTGTAGCCGAGCTTGCGCAGCGCCCGCGGGATCGTCTGGTTGACGATCTGCATCGACCCGCCGCCGACGAGCTTCTTGAACTTCACCAGCGAGAAGTCGGGCTCGATGCCGGTGGTGTCGCAGTCCATCATGAAGCCGATGGTGCCGGTGGGCGCGAGCACCGAGGCCTGCGCGTTGCGCCAGCCGTTCTTCTCGCCGATCTTGATGCCGTCCTGCCACGCCTTCTGCGCGAGCTTGGCGACGTCGCCGTCGAGGCTGCTCACGGTGCGCAGGTTGTCGGTGGCCGCGGCGTGCTTGCGCATGACGCGCTTGTGCGCCTCGGCGTTGCGGGCGTAGCCCTCGTAGGCGCCGACGACACCGGCGATCTCGGCCGACCGCTTGTACGCCGTACCCGTCATGAGGCTCGTGATCGCGCCGGCGAGCGCGCGGCCGCCGTCGCTGTCGTAGGGCAGGCCGGTCGCCATGAGCAGCGCGCCGAGGTTGGCGTAGCCGATGCCGAGCTGGCGGTACTTGCGGGTGGTGTCGCCGATCGGCTCGGTCGGGAAGTCGGCGAAGCAGATCGAGATGTCCATCGCCGTGATGATGAGCTCGCACGCCTTGGCGAAGGTGGCGGCGTCGAAGGTGTCGTCGTCCTTGAGGAACTTCAGCAGGTTCAGGCTCGCCAGGTTGCACGACGAGTTGTCGAGCGACATGTACTCCGAGCACGGGTTGGACGCGGTGATGCGGCCGGTCTCGGGGTTGGTGTGCCAGTCGTTGATCGTGTCGTCGTACTGGATGCCCGGGTCGGCGCACTCCCACGCCGCCTTGCAGATCTTCTCGAAGAGCTCCTTGGCGTCGACGGTCTCGATGACCTCGCCGGTCTCGCGGGCGCGCAGCCCGAAGTCCTTGCCCTCCTCGACCGCGCGCATGAACTCGTCGCTCACGCGGACCGAGTTGTTGGCGTTCTGGTACTGGACGGAGGTGATGTCCTTGCCGCCGAGGTCCATGTCGAACCCGGCGTCGCGGAGCACGCGGATCTTGCGCTCCTCCGCGGCCTTGGTCTCGATGAACTCCTCGATGTCGGGGTGGTCGACGTCGAGCACGACCATCTTCGCCGCGCGACGCGTGGCGCCACCGGACTTGATGGTGCCTGCGGACGCGTCGGCGCCGCGCATGAAGGAGACCGGGCCGCTCGCGGTGCCGCCGGAGGAGAGCAGCTCCTTGCTCGAACGGATGCGGGAGAGGTTGAGGCCGGCGCCGGAGCCGCCCTTGAAGATCAGGCCCTCCTCGCGGTACCAGTTGAGGATCGAGTCCATCGTGTCGTCGACCGCGAGGATGAAGCACGCGCTGACCTGCTGCGGGCTCGACGTACCCACGTTGAACCACACCGGGCTGTTGAAGCTGAAGACCTGGTGCAGCAGCATCCAGGTGAGCTCGTGCTCGAAGACGGTGGCGTCCTCGTCGGTGAGGAAGTAGCCGTGGTCGCGGCCGGCCTTGGTGTAGGTGAGCACCACGCGGTCGATGAGCTGCTTGAGGCTGCGCTCGCGCACCTCGGTGCCCACGGCGCCGCGGAAGTACTTCGTGGTCACGATGGTGGAGGCGTTGACCGACCAGAAGTCGGGGAACTCCACGCCGCGCTGCTCGAAGACGGTCTCGCCGGTCTTCCAGTTGGTCTGGACGACGTCGCGCGCCTCCCAGGTGACCTCGTCGTAGGGGTGCACGCCCGGGGTCGTGTAGATGCGCTCGATCGTGAGCCCGGCCAGCTCCGGACGCGCCTTGCGCGCCGACGCCTTGGCGCCGCTCGTGGTCTCCGCCATGTCGCTCCTCCAGCGATGCCGCCTTCTCGTGACGGCTCTGTCGATCTCGGTCAGGGTCTGCTTCGGGGCCTCGCGTCCCCTGGCTGCGGTGGTGCTGTGTCGTGCTGGTGCCGCGTGGATACGGCGGGAAGTCTTGTGAGGGGGTCCGACGGTCTGGCGTACGCCGACGTGCGGGTCAGCCCGTCGGGGGGCTGCTGTCGGCGCTGTCGCTGAGCTGCACCGACAGGTCGCGCTCGGCGCGCAGCAGCGCGATCTCGTGCTCGAAGTCCTCGAGGTCGTCGAACGCGCGGTAGACGCTCGCGAACCGCAGGTAGGCCACCTCGTCGAGGTCGCGCAGCGGGGCCAGGATCGCCAGGCCGACGTCGTGGCTGGCGATCTCGCTCGTGCCGGTGGCGCGCACCGACTCCTCGACGTCCTGCGCCAGACGGGAGAGGTCGTCGTCGGTGACCGGGCGGCCCTGGCAGGCCTTGCGCACGCCGCTCACGACCTTGGCCCGGCTGAACGGCTCGGTGACGCCGTTGCGCTTGACCACCGTGAGCGTGACGGTCTCGGCGGTGGTGAACCGCTTGCCGCACTCGGGGCACTGGCGGCGGCGACGGATCGCGGTGCCGTCGTCGGCCGTGCGGGAGTCGACGACCCGGGAGTCGGGGTGGCGGCAGAACGGGCAGTGCATGTCGTGCCACCTCCTTCTTCCTCGTGCGTCGGGGCCGGCCGGTTGTCCCCAGCGGGCTGTGGACGAACCGTGCGGGTCGTTCTCGGGTCGTTCTGTCCGGATTTGCACTGGTTCTGCTGCTCGTCCTGTGGACCCGGGTGTGGACAGATTGGGGACCCCTGGGGGAGAACCTGGGGACCTGCCTGCCACTACCTGTGGAGGACTTACAGCGGTGTAACTACTAGATGTAGGGGAACCGTACGCCCCACCTCCGACAGTGGCAAGGCCCGCCGCGGCCGACTTGCGGCTCGTGATCTTGGTCCAGGAGGCGTGAGCCGCGACACGCCTGCCGTTGTTGGGAAATCGGGCTCCGACCCCCACATCTTGTGGTCCGGCGTACGCCGCTCCCCCGGCGTGTCGCCGGCGTGTCGCCCCGTCGCCCGCGGCTGGCGAGACCCCGTCCCCACGATCTCGGGAGCGTGGGGGCACCTGAGTGCCGCCTGGTTACCGACGTACGCCGTGACGGAGCACGTGAGGTCAGGCGGCTCGGCGGGTCTCGCGGACCTTGACGCGGGGGCGGGTGAGGCGGGCGGCGAGCCAGCCGACCACGGCGAGCGAGGCGGCCAGCGCGGCGTCGGCGAGCGGCAGGGCGACCGTGCCGAGGAGGTCCTGGAGCACCGGGACGTAGACGCCGGCCAGCGCCAGCGCGAACGCGCCGAGCACCGCGAGCGGCAGCGACGGATTGGCGCGGGTGAGCTGGCGAGGGCGCAGGCCGAGGGCGACGCCGAGCTGCACCGCGGTGAGACCCAGGAACACCATCGTCTGCCAGGCGCGGCCGGAGTCCGAGGCCCAGAGCCCGAGGCCGAGGGTCGCGAGCGACAGCACCACCGACACGGCCACCACGCGCTGCCAGAGCCGGTCGCCGAGCACGCTCTGCTCCGGCGGCCGCGGCGGTCGCTGCAGCACGCCGGGATCCGCCGGCTCGGCGCCGAGGGCCACCCCGGTGAGTCCGTGGGTGAGCAGGTTGATCCAGAGGATCTGCGCCGCGATCAGCGGCACGAGCAGCCCCACGAACGGGCCGACGAGCATGAGCAGGATCTCCGCGGCGCCGCCCGACAGACCGAACACGAGGAACAGGCGGATGTTGTCGTAGACCCGACGGCCCTCGCCCACGGCGGCGACCACGGTCGCGAGGTCGTCGTCGGCGAGGACGAGGTCGGCGGCCTGGCGGGCCACCTCGGTGCCGCGGTGGCCCATCGCCACGCCGATGTCGGCGCGGCGCAGCGCCGGACCGTCGTTGACGCCGTCGCCCGTCATCGCGACCACGGCGCCGCGGTCCTTCCAGGCCTGCACGATCGCGAGCTTGTGCTCCGGCGTCGTCCGCGCGAACACCCGCGGCTCGGTGAGGTCGGGTACGCCGCCGCTCTCGATCTGCGGCCCGGTCACGACCGCCGTCCCGGCGTCCTCCTGATCGACCACGCCCACCGAGACGGCGACGGCGCGGGCGGTCTCGGGGTGGTCGCCGGTGATGAGCACCGGCACGATGCCCGCGGCGCGGCAGGAGTCGAGGGTGGCGCGGGCGGCGGGCTTGGCGGGGTCGTTCATCGCGACGAGTCCGAGCAGCCGCTGCGGCGCGTGCTCCCAGCGCGCGGCGTCGTCGGTCTCGCCCGAGGTCACGGCGAGCACGCGGTAGCCCTGCGCGGCGAGCTCGGCGGCGTGCACCGCGGCCTCGTGCCACTCGAGCGCGCGGCGTGCCTGCCCGTACGCCGCGTGCAGCGCCTCGACGGATCCCTTGCACGCCACCAGGATCCGGCCGCCAGCGGTCTCGTGGGCGGTGATCATCCGCTGGGTCGCGCTGTCGAACGGCACCTCGCCCAGACGCGGGTGCCGACGGTCGAGGTCGGCCTTGTCGAGCCCTGCCTTCGCGGCCGCCGCGAGCAGCGCGCACTCGGTGGGGTCCCCGAGGCCGGTCCACGCGCCGTCCTGCCGCACGAGCCGCGCGTCGTTGCACAGCGCGGCTGCGCGGAGGAGGTCGACGACGTCGGCAGCATGCTCGACGTCGAGCGCAGCGCCGGCGACGACGAGGGCGCCCTCGGGCGAGTAGCCCTCGCCCGACACCATCACGTGGCGCTGAGGCGTCCAGACCTGCTCCACGACCATCTGCGCCTGCGTCAGCGTGCCGGTCTTGTCGGTGGCGAGGACGGTGACCGAGCCGAGGGTCTCCACCGCCGAGAGGCGGCGCACGATCGCGTTGCGCGCGGCCATCCGCCGGGCGCCGAGCCCGAGGCTCACGGTGACGACGGCCGGCAGCGACTCCGGCACGGCCGCCACCGCCAGGCTCACCGCGGTGAGCAGCATGAGCTCGAGCGGCTCGCCGCGCAGCAGGCCCAGCACGAGCACCACGCCCGACAGCGACACCGCGACGATCGCGAGCACCCGGCCCAGACCCGCCAGCCGCTTCTGCAGCGGAGTCGGCTGCACATGGGTGTCGAGCAGCGCCGCGATCCGCCCGAGCGCGCTCGCGGCACCGGTGGCCTCCACCTCGGCGACGGCGCGGCCCTTCACCACCACCGTGCCCGACGACAGCGGCTCCCCCGCCTCCTCGTCGTGCGGCCCCGACTTGCCCACCGCCACCGACTCGCCGGTGAGCGCCGACTCGTCGACGAGCAGCGACGACGCCTCCAGCACCCGGCAGTCGGCGGGCACCACGTCGCCCTCGGCGAGGAGCACGACGTCGCCCCGCACGAGGTGGGCCGCGGGCACCGAGCTCTCGACGCCGCCGCGGCGTACCCGCACCGACGGTGCCGACAGTGCGGCGAGCGCGGCCACCGCGTGGTCGGCCTTGATCTCCTGGCGTACGCCGACCGCGGTGTTCACCACGACCACGAGCGCGATCACCGCCGCGTCGGTCCAGTCGCCGGTGACGACGGTGAGGACGCACGCCGCGAGCAGCACGAGGATGAGCGGGTCGCGCAGCTGCGCGCCGATGCTCGACAGCACCGACACGCGACCGCGCGCCTCGATCTCGTTGCGGCCCTGGGCCTCGAGCCGACGACCGGCTTCGGCCGGGGTCAGTCCGGGCCAGGAGCCGTCGTGCCGCGCGAGCAGCTCAGCAGACATGGCACGCCGTCACCTGCCGACGACGTCGCGGCGGTGGAACACGACGGCCGTGGCCGCGAGCAGCACGACGCAGACCGCCACCAGCAGGGTGGTGGAGCCGACGTCGAAGCCGTTGAGGAGCGGGTCGGAGTGCGTCGCCCAGTAGAACGGCGACGCCTTCTGCCACGGCTCGAGCCAGTCGGCCATCGGCGCCAGCACCTGCAGCAGGAACGCCGCGATGGCCAGCCCGATGCCGGCGCCGAGCGCCGCCGCGCGGCGGCCGGTGAGCGCGCCGACGAGGAGCGCGAACGACCCGAACAGCAGGCCGAGCAGCACCGTCATCGCGCCCGCGGCGAAGACCTCCGAGGTGCCGACGTCGAGGTCGACCATCGGGGCGCCGATCACGATCGTGATCACCCCGGCGAGGCCCACCACCACGACGCACACGACCAGCGCGAGCACCTTGGCGCAGAGCACCTGACCGCGACGGATGGGCAGGGAGAGAAGGAGATCCGCGGTCCCGCGCTCCTCCTCGCCGGCCGTCGCCGAGGCCGCGATGCCGATGGCCACCGCGATGAGCACGATCGGGAACATCATCGAGAACAGCTCGGTGTTGAGGAACCCGGTGCCCGAGGCGTAGGCGTCGAGGCGGAACGCCTCCTTGAGGGCGTCGGGCCACTGGTCGAGCATCGCCCGCCAGCCTTCCGACGTCGACTGGATCGAGGGGTAGACCGCGAGCTCGATCGCCGTGATGCCGACGAGCCCGAGCGACCACACCAGCAGCGAGCGCCAGCGCTCGGCCACCGTGCGCCCCGTGACGATCGCGACCTGGCGCAGGGTGCCCGGGCGTGCCGGTACGTCGGGACCCCGGTGCGCCACCCCGTGGTGGACGTGGGTCTGGACGAGGTTCATCGCGTACCTCCCGCCACGTAGCCGAGGAACGCGTCCTCGAGGTCGGGGTCGTGGGTGTGCACGTCGAGCAGGCCGTACCGCACCGCCACCGCCATGAGCGGCCCGACCGGCCCGGCCACCGTGCACACCGCCGTGTCGCCGCGCACCTCCAGCTCGCGTACGCCGGGCGCGCTGCCCAGCTCGGGCGGCGGAGAGCCGGGGAAGTCGAGCTCGACGCGCTTGGTCGCCTTCTCGCGCAGTCCGTCGACGGTGTCGACGACGAGCAGCCGGCCGCCGTCGACGATCGCGACGCGGTCGGCGAGCTGCTCGACCTCGGCCAGCACGTGCGACGACAGGAACACCGTGGCGCCGAAGTCGACCGCCTCGCGCACCAGGCGCCCGAACTCCACCTGCACCAGCGGGTCGAGGCCGCTGGTCGGCTCGTCGAGGACGAGCAGCCGGGGCCAGTGCATGAAGGCCTGCACGACGCCGACCTTCTGCCGGTTGCCGCGCGACAGGTCGCGCACCCGTCGGGTGAGGTCGAGGCCGAGCCGCTCCGCGAGGTCGCGGTAGCGCTGCGCCGGCACGCCGCCGCGCAGGCTCGCGAGGTAGTGCAGCACCTGCTCGCCGGTCATCCGGTCGTAGAGGGCGAGGTCGCCGGGCAGGTAGCCGAGGTCGGCGCGGGCGCCGACGGGGCCGGGGCGCAGCGGCGTACCGAGGATGGTCGCCTCGCCGCGGGTCGGCCGGATCAGGCCGAGCAGCATCCGGATCGTGGTGGTCTTGCCGGCGCCGTTGGGGCCGAGGAAGCCGAAGACCTCCTCGGTGCTGACGTCGAGGTCGAGATCGGTGATGCCCACCTGGGCGCCGTAGAGCTTGGTGAGGCCGCGGGTGCGCAGCGCCAGCTCGGCGGTGCGGCTCGGCGCCCCCTGCTCCATGACGGCGGTCATGACTCCCACCCCGGTTCGCGTCGGCATGCACCGGTGGTCGCGCCGTCGGGGTGGCGACCTCGGCGGTCGCGGCGATCGGCCTTCCCCCAGCCTTGCACCGGCGACGGCGGGACGCAGTTCGGTGCCCGGTCTAGGGCGCGATCCCGTCACCGGGTTGTCGCGAGGGTCCGAGAGGTCGGTCGAGGGCGTGGCGACGTACGCCGAGCTCCCACATCTCGCCACCGTGCCGCGCAGATGTGCGTGGAGGGCGTGGCGACGTACGCCGAGCGCCCACATCTCGCGGCGGGCGGGGTGGCATCCTGCGCGGGTGACGCAGCGGCTGGCGACGTACGGGACGCTCGGGCCCGGCAGGTCCAACCACCACCACGTGGCGGACCTGCCGGGGCGCTGGCTCTCCGGAACGGTGCGCGGGCGGCTGCTCGCGATCGGGTGGGGTGCCGCGCAAGGGTTCCCCGGCATCGTGCTCGACCCGGACGGCGAGGTCGTCGAGGTCGCCGTGCTGGAGTCCGACGCGCTCGCGGACGCCTGGCCGCGGCTCGACGCGTTCGAGGGCGCGAGCTACGTCCGCACGCTCACCACCGTGCAGACCGCGGAGGGCCCGCTGCCGGCGTACCTCTACGCCCTCGCCGACGACGCCGTCGCCCGCTCCTCCGCCACGTGACCGCAGCGTCGACAGGTCAGCCGGAGGCGCGGCGGGCCTCGCGCACCCGGAGCGGGCGGAGGGTGGCCGCGCCGTCGAGGCTCACCGCCGTCACCAGACCGACGACGGCCGCGATCATGACCACCGGGATCTGGCTGTAGGCCTGCGACCCGAGCAGCAGGGTCACGAGCACGATCGACGTGATCGGCAGGCGCAGCACGGCGGCGGTGGCGGCGGTCATCCCCACGGCGATGCCGGCCGTGACGCCCAACCCGGGCAGCGCACCGAGCAGGATCCCGGCGGCGGCGCCGAGGAACAGGGCGGGGAAGGTCGGGCCGCCGCGGAAGGCGCCGATCGACACCGCGTACGCGATCGCCTTGAACGCGACGAGCGCCAGCAGGGTGCCGGTGGCCCACTGCGAGGGGTTGGCGACGAGCTCCTCGAGCGCGGTCTCGCCGGAGAACAGGACGTCGCTCACGGGGCGGTCGGTGAGCAGCGCGTACGCCGCCGCGCTCACGCCGACCACGACGCCCACCGCGGTCGTCACCGCGACGGTGCGGTGCGCGGCGGCGCTCGCGACGCGCAGGCCGACCCGTCGGGTCGCCTGCGCCGCGAGCGCGATCAGCATCGCGACCGGGACGGTCCAGAGCAGGTCGCCGAGGTCGAGGTCGCCGGTGGGAAGGCCGGGGATGGTGAGGGTCGGCGCGTGGAAGCCGGTCCAGGTGCCGAGACCGGTGAACACGAGCGACCACACACCGGCGGCCATCACCGCGGGCAGCAGGTCGAGCA
>JAKOVT010000291.1 GCA_029781935.1 Actinomycetes bacterium
CTACCTGCTCTCGCTCGACACGGCCTGCGCGACCGCGTCCTTCCATGCCATCCACGCCAGCAGCGCGCACTTCACGCGTGCGGGGTACTTCGCCACCCCGGCGAACGCGACCGCGTCGCCGAGGACGTCCTCGTCGGGCTCGACCTGCCCACGGCCCTGCATGAGCTCCTGGAACGCGTCGGTCGTGGCCAGGTCGTCGCTGACCGTCTGGCCGACGAGCTGCTCGTAGAGAACCGAGGCCGAGGCCTGCGAGATCGAGCAGCCCTGGCCGTCGTAGGAGACGTCGACGACCTTGTCGCCGTCGAGCGTCACGCGCAACGTGATCTCGTCGCCGCAGGTGGGGTTCACGTGGTGCACCTCGACGGCGTACGGGTCGCGAAGGCCCTTCCCGCGGGGGTTCTTGTAGTGGTCCAGGATGATCTCCTGGTACAGGCTCTGCAGGTCCATCACGCGACCCCGAAGAAGGTCTGGGCGTGGCGCACCGCCGCCACGAGGTCGTCGACGTCGCGCGGGCCGTTGTAGACGTAGAACGTGGCCCGGGCGGTCGCGGCGACGCCGAACCGCCGGTGCAGCGGCCAGGCGCAGTGGTGGCCCACGCGCACCTCCACGCCGCGGTCGTCGAGCACCTGGCCGACGTCGTGGGCGTGGATGCCGTCGACGACGAAGGACACGGCGGACCCACGGGCGTCGGAGTCGAGCGGGCCCACGACGCGCACGCCGGGGACCTCGGCCAGGGACGCGAGCGCGTACGCCGTGAGCGCGTGCTCGTGCGCGGCCACGGCGGGCATGCCCGACAGCGAGCCGTCGGCCGACGTCAGCGCCTCGAGGTAGTCGACCGCCGCACCGAGACCCACGGCCTGCGCGGCCATCGGGACGCCGGCCTCGAACCGCTGCGGCGGCGGGGCGAAGGTCGAGCCCTCCATGCGCACCACCTCGATCATCGAGCCGCCGGTGAGGAACGGCGGCATCGACTCGAGCAGGTCGTAGCGGCCCCACAGCACGCCGATACCGGAGGGGCCGAGCATCTTGTGGCCGCTGAACGCGACGTAGTCGGCGCCGAGGTCGCGGACGTCGATCGCCATGTGCGGCACGGACTGGCAGGCGTCGAGCACGACGAGCGCGCCGACGGCGTGCGCGGCTGCGGCGACGCGGCGCACCGGCGTGACGGTGCCCAGGACGTTGCTCTGGTGGGTCAGCGCGACGACCTTGGTGCGCTCGTTGATGATCGCGAGACCGTGCTCGGGGTCGTCGAGGTCGAGCCGGCCCTCCTCGGTGACGCCGATCCAGCGCAGCACCGCACCGGTCTTGTCGCACACCTCCTGCCACGGCACGAGGTTGGCGTGGTGCTCCATCTCCGTGACGACGATCTCGTCGCCCGGGGCGAGGACGAACCGCTCCGCGCCGTCGGGCAGCGCGCGGCCGTGCTGCGCCTTCGCGGTGGCGTTGCTGAACGCGTACGACACGAGGTTGAGCGCCTCGGTGGCGTTCTTCGTGAAGACCAGCTCGCGGGCCTGCGCCCCGACGAAGCGGGCGATGGTGTCGCGCGCGTGCTCGTAGGCGTCGGTGGCCTCCTCCGCGAGCAGGTGCGCGCCGCGGTGCACGGCAGCGTTGTGCTGCGTGTAGAAGGCGCGCTCGGCGTCGAGGACCGCGACGGGCTTCTGCGACGTGGCTCCGGAATCGAGGTAGACCAACCGGTTCCCGCCGCGCCCGGTGCGCGACAGGATCGGGAAGTCGGCCGCCACGCGGTCGACGTCGAGGAGCCCCGACACGGGGGCGGTGACGGTCATGCCCCGGCCGCCGCCTTCACGTACTCGTCGTAGCCCTGGGCCTCCAGCTCGTCGGCCAGCTCCGCGCCGCCCTCGGCCACGATGCGGCCGTCGACGAACACGTGGACGAAGTCGGGCGTGATGTAGCGCAGGATCCGCGTGTAGTGCGTGATCAGCAGGATGCCGACCTCGCCGTTCTCGGCGACCTTGTTCACGCCCTCCGACACGATGCGCAGGGCGTCGACGTCGAGCCCGGAGTCGGTCTCGTCGAGCACGGCGATCTTGGGCTGGAGCAGCTGCATCTGCAGGATCTCGTGGCGCTTCTTCTCGCCGCCCGAGAACCCCTCGTTGACCGAGCGCTCGGCGAAGGCGGCGTCCATCGACAGCCCCTCCATCGCGCCCTTCATCTCCTTGATCCAGGTGCGCAGCTTGGGCGCCTCGCCGCGGACGGCGGTGACCGACGTGCGCAGGAAGTTGGAGACGGAGACGCCGGGGACCTCGACGGGGTACTGCATCGCGAGGAACAGGCCGGCTCGGGCGCGCTCGTCGACGGACATGGCGAGGACGTCCTCGCCGTCGAGGGTGACGGTGCCGCCGGTGACGGTGTACTTGGGGTGGCCGGCGATCGAGTAGGCCAGCGTGGACTTGCCCGAGCCGTTCGGGCCCATGATCGCGTGGGTCTCGCCGCTGCGGACGGTGAGGTCGACGCCGCGCAGGATCTCGCGCGCGCCGCCGTCGGCCTCGACGGTGACGTGCAGGTCGCGGATCTCGAGGGTGGACATGGTGCTCCTTGTTCTTCGGCGAGGCTCAGCGGGCGGCGGCGTTCACGGTGATGTCGACGAGGACGACGGCGTCGTCACCCTCGCCCTCGACCGTGGCCAGGTAGACGGGGACGGGACGGGAGGCCGGAGGGCCGGAGGGCTCCCCGGTCCGGACGTCGAAGCGCGAGCCGTGCAGCCAGCACTCGAGCGTGCAGCCGTCGACCTCGCCCTCCGAGAGCGCGACGTCGGCGTGCGAGCACACGTCGCGCAGCGCGTGCACGCCGCCCGCGGAGTCGCGGACGACCGCGACGGGCACGCCTTCGACGACGACCGCGAGCGCACCGGGGACGGGGACGTCGATGAGCTTGCAGACCTGCAGGAGGCTCATGCCTCGTCCTCCTCGACCTGCGCCCCGGGGTCGTCGTAGGCGTCGAAGCCGAGCTCGGAGTCGATGCGGTCCTGAAGGACCGACTCCCACTCGGGGAGGTCGAGCCGGCCGATCACGTCGGCGAAAAATCCGCGCACGACCAGTCGGGTGGCGACGTCGGCCGGGATCCCGCGCGACTGCAAGTAGAACAGCTGCTCGTCGTCGAACCGGCCCGTGGCGCTCGCGTGCCCGGCGCCGACGATCTCGCCCGTCTCGATCTCGAGGTTGGGCACGGAGTCGGCGCGCGTCGCCTCGGTGAGCAGCAGGTTCCGGTTGAGCTCGTAGGTCTCGGTGCCCACGGCGGCGGCGCGGATGAGGACGTCGCCCACCCACACGCTGCGCGCGATGCCGTCCTCGCCCGCGTCGACGTCGCCGGCGAGGGCGCCCTTGTAGAGGACGTTGCTCCGGCAGTGCGGCACGGCGTGGTCGACGAGGATCCGGTGCTCGAGGTGCTGGCCCGCGTCGGCGAAGAACAGGCCGAGGAGCTCGACGTCGCCGCCCGGACCGGCGTACTCGACGGTCTCGAGGATCCGCACCGCTCCCCCGCCCAGGCTCGCCTGGAACGACCGGAACGTGGCGTCGCGGCCCACGCGCACCGCGACGTGCGCGGCGTGCACGGAGTCGTCGTCCCATGCCTGCACGTGCAGCAGGCGCAGCGCGGCGCCGTCGCCGACCACCACGCTGAGGTGCTCGACGTACTGCGCGCCGCCGCTGTGCTCGAGGACGACCGTGGCCTGCGCGAAGGGGCGGACGTCGAGGACGACGTGGCCCTGCACGACAGCGGTCGCGTCGTCGCCGCGCAGCCGCAGCACGACGGCCTCGTGCGGCGCCGACTCGGGCACCGTGACGCGGACGGCCCCGCCTGCGCGACCGACGGCCACCGCGGACAAGCGGTCGACGGGGAGCGGAAGGGTCGCGAGGAACGGGTCGTCGGCGGGCAGCTCGTCGACGACGACGCCCTCGGGCAGCACCGTCTCCCAGTGGAGGTGGGCCGACGACCGCTCACCGGCGAGCAGCGAGGCGAACCGGCGCAGCGGCGTGAACCGCCAGGCCTCCTCGCGGCCTGTGGGCAGGGCGAAGTCGTCGGGGTCGCGCGACAGCACCCGGGGGGCGAGGTCGGCGGCGGGGGCCTGGTCCGCGGTGTCGCGGGTCCGGGTCTCAGTGCTGGCGGACACTCAGCCCACCGCTCCTTCCATCTGCAGCTCGATGAGCCGGTTGAGCTCGAGGGCGTACTCCATGGGCAGCTCGCGCGCGATCGGCTCGACGAAGCCGCGCACGATCATCGCCATCGCCTCGTCCTCGGTGAGGCCGCGCGACATCAGGTAGAAGAGCTGGTCGGCGCTCACCTTCGAGACCGTGGCCTCGTGCCCCATCGAGACGTCGTCGGTGCGGACGTCGACGTAGGGGTAGGTGTCGGAGCGGCTGATGTCGTCGACGAGGAGGGCGTCGCACTTCACCGTGCTGCGCGAGCCGTGCGCGTCCTCGTTGACCTGGACCAGACCGCGGTACGACGTGCGCCCACCACCGCGGGCGACCGACTTCGACACGATGGTCGACGAGGTGTTGGGCGCCGCGTGCACCATCTTGGAGCCGGCGTCCTGGTGCTGGCCCTCGCCGGCGAACGCGATCGAGAGCGTCTCGCCCTTGGCGTGCTCGCCGACCATCCACACGGCGGGGTACTTCATCGTGACCTTGGAGCCGATGTTGCCGTCGATCCACTCCATCGTGGCACCGGTCTGAGCGACGGCGCGCTTGGTGACGAGGTTGTAGACGTTGTTCGACCAGTTCTGGATCGTCGTGTAGCGGCAGCGCGCGCCCTTCTTCACGATGATCTCCACGACGGCCGAGTGCAGCGAGTCGCTGGAGTAGATCGGCGCGGTGCAGCCCTCGACGTAGTGCACGTAGGCGTCCTCGTCGACGATGATCAGCGTCCGCTCGAACTGGCCCATGTTCTCGGTGTTGATGCGGAAGTAGGCCTGCAGCGGGATCTCGACGTGGACGCCCTTGGGCACGTAGATGAACGAGCCGCCCGACCACACCGCCGTGTTGAGCGCCGAGAACTTGTTGTCGCCCGACGGGATCACGGTGCCGAAGTACTCG
>JAKOVT010000301.1 GCA_029781935.1 Actinomycetes bacterium
GTCGGTCGGCCACGAGTACGGCACCACCACCGGCCGCCCGCGCCGCTGCGGCTGGTTCGACGTACCGGTGGCGCGCTACTCCTCACGGATCAACGGGGTGACCGACCTCGTCGTCACCAAGCTCGACGTCCTCACCGGGATCACGCGGATCCCGGTGTGCGTCGCCTACGACGTCGACGGCGAGCGGGTCACCGAGCTGCCCATGACCCAGACCGGGTTCCACCACGCGAAGCCGGTGTACGAGTACCTGCCGGGCTGGACCGAGGACATCTCGGCGGCCCGCTCGCTCGAGGACCTGCCCGCGAACGCGCAGGCGTACGTGCGGTTCCTCGACGAGCGCTGCGGCTCGCGGATCAGCGCCATCGGTGTCGGCCCGGAGCGCGAGCAGACCGTCGTGCTCCACGACCTCCTCGACTGACCCGATCTGGAGGTCCCAGAGGTCGCTATAGCGCACGCTCAGACCTCCAGATCGGGGGCGGTTCGCTAGGTTCTCGCGCGTGACGGTCGTTCTTCGTCAGGCGCGGCTCGAGGACCACCCACGGATCATCGCTGTCGTCGACGAGTGGTGGGGCGGGCGTCGGATGGCGGCGCTGCTGCCGAGCCTGTTCCTCGAGCACTTCGCGGGCACGTCGCTCGTCGCCGAGGAGGATGACGGCGGCCTCGCGGGTTTCCTCGTCGGCTTCGACTCGCCCGACCACCCCGGCGAGGCCTACGTCCACTTCGTCGGGGTGAGCCCCACCCAGCGCGGCACCGGCCTCGGCCGTGCGCTGCACGACGCGTTCGCCGACGCCGCGCGCCTTCGTGGGATCACGGTCATCCGCTGCGTCACGTCGACGCAGAACACCGCGTCCGTCGCGTTCCACACGAGCATCGGCTTCGAGGTCGAGGGCACCGACGAGCCCGTGGTGGTCGACGGCGTCGACGACGTCTCTGGCCACGTGCGGATGGTTCGCCGCCTCTGAGAGCGGGTGCGGCCCGTGCGCGGCGCTCGTTCGTAGCGCCGCGGACGCTCGTGCGCCGTGAGCATCACCGGCGTACCGCGCAGCCGGGATCGCCGGGTCAGCTCCCGTCGAGGTGGCGCTTCAAGCCGTTGACGTTGTGGTCGACGAGGTCTCCGATCACCTTGCGGCGCAGGAATCCCGGCAGCGGCAGGTTGTGGCTGATGCGCAGGTCGAACCGCACCTCGGTGCTGCTCGGATCGACCGCGCGCAGCGCGTAGCTCGCGTCCTGCCCGGTCTGGAGCCGGCCCTTGACCAGCGACCAGCTCATGCCGTCGTCGCGGTGCTGGTAGGCGAGGGTGTACTCGTCGGTGCCGACGGGGGCGCTCGCGGTCACGCGCGCGAGCGCGGGCCGCCCGTCGGCATCGCTCTCGAGGACGTCGACGGTCTTGATCTCCTCGACCCAGCCGGGCTGGTGGGCGACGTCGCGGATGGTCTCCAGGACGCGGTCGACAGGAGCGTTGATCAGGACGGTGCGGCTGGCTTCGTCGGTCGGCATGATGGTCCTCCCGTGCCTCGTGCGCTCGATTCTTCTCAGCCGCCCCGGCGGTGTCGCGGCGCAGCGCGATCCCGCGGCAGCGCCGGGCTGGATAGCGTCACCGCATGAGCAGCTTCGAGCCGCGGACCGACCCACGTCCCGACGACGCCGTCTGGCCGGCCGCGACCTGGCCTCCGGCGCCCGGCGTACGGCTGACCGGCCGCTGGATCGAGCTGACGCCGACCGCTCCCGACGACGTCACCGGGCTGCGGGGCGCGCTCGACCACGAGGCGGTGCACCGTCACATCGCCGGCGGCCCGGTGCCCGACGACGCCGCGATGCGCCGCTGGTACGACGCCGTCGTCGAGCGCGGCTGGCACCCGTGGACGGTGCGGCTGCTGCAGGACGTCGGGGAGCGCACCGCGGGCTCGGTCGTCGGGTGGTCGTCCTACCTCGAGATCGCTCCGGCCGACGCGCGGCTCGAGATCGGCAACACGGCGTACGACCCCGGCGTGTGGGCGACGCAGGTGAACCCCGAGGCCAAGCTGCTGCTGCTCGGGTACGCGTTCGAGGAGCTGGGGATGGGGCGCGTCCAGCTCAAGACCGACATCCGCAACGAGCGCAGCCAGCGCGCGATCGCCAGGCTCGGCGCGCAGTTCGAGGGCGTGCTGCGCCGCTACCAGCGCCGCGCCGACGGCACCGTCCGCGACACCGTCCTGTTCTCGATCACGGCCGAGGAGTGGCCGGAGGTCCGGGCTCGTCTGGCCGACCGGCTCTCGGCGTACGACGGCTCCGCGTGATCGGTCGAGCGAGGATCTGCGCCTGACAGGCTGTCGGCGTACGACGGATCCGCCTGACACCCTGCCGCTGACGGCGTCCACGGCCGACCCCTACCCTGGCTGCGTCCGACGCGAGTCGGCGACCTCGAACCGGGAGCCCGCATGAGCATCACCCCCGACCCCGCCCTGGGTCAGCACGTCCACGACCTCGACCGCGCGCACGTCTTCCACTCGTGGTCGGCGCAGGCGGCGCTGAACCCCATGCTCATCGCCGGCGGCGAGGGCTCGTACGTGTGGGACTACGACG
>JAKOVT010000311.1 GCA_029781935.1 Actinomycetes bacterium
CCGCCCGCCTCGACCCACTTCGCACGCGCGATCTTGTTCAGCGTGTAGGGCGGGTAGTCGCAGGCGACCTTGGCCGGGTCGGCGTCGCAGCCCGCGGTGTAGGGCGGGAGCGCGACACGGGCGACCTTGATGTTGGCCAGCGCGTACTGCGGCTCGTAGAAGTAGAACAGCAGCGGCGTCTTGTTGTCGGTGGCCTTCTGCATGGCCGTGATGAGCGCGGCCTCGGACCCGCCGGTGACGACCTTGTAGTTCAGCCCGAGGTTCTTCACCAGCGCGACGTCGTTGGTGACGTAGGACGGGTCGCCGTCGAGGAGCTGGCCCTTGTCGCCGGACTCGGAGGTCTTGAACAGGTCGGCGTACTTGTTGAGGTTCTTGTAGTCGGTGATGTCCGGGTACTTCTCGGCCATCCACGCGGGCACGTACCAGCCGATGATGCCCTGGTTGCCGGTGGGACCGAGGTCGACGGCCACCTTCTGGTCGGTGATGTACTTCTTGACCAGGTCGTCGTGGCCCCAGTTCTCGAGGATCAGGTCGACCTGACCGGTCGGGAAGCCCTGCCACGCGACCTGCTCGTTGATCTCCGAGATCTTGGTCGTGCAGCCGAGCTTCGTGCGCAGGATGTAGTCGACCACGGCCACGTTGGCGTAGTAGCCGGTCCATGCGTTCTTCGCGATGGTGATCGGCGTGCTGCCGCAGCTGGCCGCCGATCCGCTGCCCCCGCTGGCCGCCGGCGACGACGCGCTGTTGCTCGCCGAACCGGCGCACGCGGAGAGGAGCAGGGCAGCCGTGGCCGCCATCACTCCTACCGCGGAGAACTTCCTCCGAGAGATGCCCACGAGGTTCCTTCCAGTTCGCGGCCGAGGCCGACTCGTTACCCGAGGTCCGACGAGGTCCGCCGGACCCTTCCTGCAGACTGGCTGATCCGGTCGAGCATGACGCCGAGAAGAACGATCGCAATGCCCGCGGCCAGACCCAACCCCACTTGACGCTCCTGTGCGAAGCCCGTGATCACGTCGTAACCGAGGCCTCCACCACCCACGAGGCCGCCGATGACCACCATCGACATGACGAAGATGATCCCCTGGTTCAGTGCCACCAGGATGATCGGGCGCGCCATCGGGAGCTGGACCTTGACGATCTCCTGAACGGTGGTCGAGCCCACCGACCGCGCCGCCTCCACCGAGTCGCTCGGCACGCGGTCGATCCCCTCGCCGACGATCTTGATGGCGGCCGGCGCCGCATAGATGACGGCCGCCACGATCGCGGTGAAGCGGGTCGGGCCGAACAGGAACAGGCACGGGATGAGGTAGACGAACGGCGGCATGACCTGGCCGGCATCGAGGATCGGGCGCAGGATGCGGTCGGCCCAGCGGCTGCGTCCGATCCAGACGCCGAAGATCAGCCCGAGGATCATGGTGACCGCCGCGGCGATGATCACCTGGGTCAGCGTCGTCATGCTCGACGGCCACAGCGCGAGCAGCACGATGCCGAGCAGGCAGAACAAGGCCGTGAACGCCGGGCGGGACCGTCCGAGGATGAACGCGAGCGCCGTCCACATCGCGATCGTGATGAACCAGGGCGTGCCGGCGAACAGCGAGTCGAGCGGGTTGATGAACCACGACGTGAACCACTCGGTGAACGCGGTGGTGACGGGGTAGAGGTTCACCTTCGCCCAGGCCGTCAGCGAGTTGACCCAGTCGGTGAGCGCGTAGACGTACGCCGCGTTCCACTTGGCCAGCGACGGCAGGACGGCCGGGAGGAGCGCGCCCACGACCACGAGCCCGGCGGCCACGCCCCACGTCAGGAGCTTGGCCTGCCGCGAGGGCGGGGCGGAGCCGACCCGGCGGCTCGCCGCGGTGATGACGCGGTCCAGGACGATCGCCATGATGACGATCGCGATGCCGGCGTTGAACGCGGCGCCGACGTTGAGCACGACGAGCGCGTTGACCACCACCTGGCCGAGACCGGGTGCGGCGACGAGCGCCGCGATCGTGACCATCGACAGCGCGGCCATCACGGTCTGGTTGATGCCGACCACGCGGGTGCGCCGCGACATCGGCAGCTGCACGCCGAACAGCACCTGGCGCGCGGTGGCACCGAGGGAGCGGCTGGCCTCCACCGACTCGGGCGCGACCTCGCGGATCCCCACCGCCGTGAGCCGGATCACCGGCGGCACGGCGTAGACGAGGGTCGCGATGATGCCGCTGGGCGGACCGATGAGGAAGAACAACGTGATGAACGGCAGGTAGGCCAGTGACGGCATGATCTGCAGCGTGTCGAGCACCGGCATGAGGAAGCGGGCGAAACGCTTCGACAGACCGGCCCAGACGCCGAGCGGGATGCCGATGACCACCGAGAGCAGCACGGAGATGGCGACGAGCACCAGGGTCTCCATGCTCTCGTCCCAGAGGCCGAGCACGCCGAAGGCCAGGAAGCCGAGGAAGGCGAGCACGGCCATCCGCCAGCCGGCGAGGACCAGCGCGACGGCGCTCGCCAGACCGGTCATGCCGGTCCAGCCCAGCTGCTGGGTGATCCACACGCCGCCGTCGTAGGCCGCCTGCAGCGCGTCGGTGATCGGCGTCAGGACGTAGAGGAACAGCGGGTTCGTCAGCCGGTCGGCGCCGATGTTCGTGGCGAAGTCCTGCAGCCACGACTGCGCGGCTTCGGGCACCCCGGTCTCGAGCGGCCACTTCCCGTCGAAGACCTTGTACAGCACGACCCACACGACCAGCAGCGCGAGCAGCTGCCACTTCGCGGTCGGCCGACGACGGGGTCCGCCGTCGGACGCAGGCAGGTCCGGACCGGTCGCGACGCTCCCGGCGAGCGGCGGGACGATCCCGACGCTCACGAGCCCTGCCCCCCGATCACCGCGAGCAGGTCGTCGCGTCCGACGACGCCCAGCAGTGCGCCGTTGTCGACGACGCGCACCGGCGACGCGGCTCCGCTGACGATCGGGATCGAGTCGCGGATCACCAGGTCCGGTGACACCTCGGGCCCGTCGGACCCCTCGCCCTCGGCGAGGGGACGCGCGATCCATCGCATGGTGAGGACGTGAGAGCGCGGGATGTCGCGGGTGAAGTCGCGGACGTAGTCGTCGGCCGGAGCACCGACCAGCTCGTCGGGGCGGCCGCACTGCACCAGGCGACCGTGGCGCATGATGAGGATGCGGTCTCCGAGGCGCAGCGCCTCGGACAGGTCGTGCGTGATGAACACCATGGTCTTGCCCACCTCGTGGTGCAGCCGGAGGACCTCGTCCTGCATGCCACGACGGATGAGCGGGTCGAGCGCGGAGAACGGCTCGTCGAAGAACATGATGTCGGGGTCGCCTGCGAGCGCCCGAGCCAGGCCGACGCGCTGCTGCATGCCGCCCGAGAGCTGGTCGGGGAAGGAGTTCTCGAAACCGGAGAGGCCGACGAGCTCGATCACCTCCTGCGCGCGCTTGGTGCGCGAGGCCTTGTCGTCGCCGCGAACCTCGAGGCCGTAGGCCACGTTGTCGACCACGCGTCGGTGCGGCAGCAGGCCGAAGTGCTGGAACACCATCGCGAAGCGGTTGCGCCGCAGCTCGCGCAGCCGCTTGGCGTCGGCGGCCGACAGGTTGTCGCCCTCGATCAGGACGTCGCCGGCCGTCGGCTCGATGAGCCGCGTGACGCAACGTACGAGCGTGGACTTGCCCGAGCCGGACAGGCCCATGACGACGAACACCTCGCCCGGCGCGACGTCGAACGACACGTCGCGCACCGCCGCCACGCAGCCGGTCTTCGCCTTCAGCTCGGCCGAGGGCAGCTCGCCGTCGGGCGAGCCAGGAACGCTCTCGGCCTTGGGGCCGAACACCTTCCAGAGGTTGCGCACGGAGACGGCGGGCGTCGCGGTGCCGGTGGTCGTCGCGGTCTCGGCGGCTGCGGTGCTGCTCATGAGTTCGTCGGCTCCGTCCCGCCGAACCACCCGCTGGGCGCCGGCTGCAGGTTCTCGTAGATGTGCTTGGGCTCGACGTACTCGGCGAACCCGACGTGCCCGAGCTCGCGTCCGACCCCGGACTGCTTGAACCCGCCCCACTCCGCCGCCGGGCGGTACGGGTGGTAGTCGTTGATCCAGATCGTGCCGTGCCGCAGGGCCGCTGCCACGCAGTGCGCCTTGGAGGAGTCGCCGGTCCAGACGGCTCCGGCGAGCCCGTAGATCGTGTCGTTGCCGAGCCGGACCGCCTCCTCCTCGGTGCGGAACGTCTCGACCGTGAGCACCGGGCCGAACGACTCGTCCTGCACGCACGCCATCGCGGTGTCGCACCGGTCGAGGACGGTCGGGGGGTAGTACCAGCCGGTGGCGAGCGCCGGCTCGTCGGGGACGGATCCCCCGGTGCGCAGCACCGCGCCGTCGGCGACCGCGCGCTCGACGTAGGCCGCCACCTTGTCGCGGTGCGCCTGGGAGATCAGCGGACCGGTCTCGGCCATCGGGTCGAACGGACCGCCGAGGCGGATCCCCTCCGCGATCGCCACGACGCGGTCGACCACCTCGTCGTGGACCGGCTCCTCGACGAGCAGCCGGGCACCGGCCGAGCAGACCTGGCCGGAGTGGAGGAACACGGCGGTGGCGGCGTTGTCGACGGCTGCGTCGAGGTCGGCGTCGGCGAAGACGATGTTGGGGTTCTTGCCGCCGAGCTCGAGCGCCACCTTCTTCACCGTGCTCGCCGCAGCCGCCATGATCCGCCGACCGGTGAGCAGGCCGCCCGTGAACGAGACCATGTCGACGTCGGGGTGCTCGGCCAGCGGTGCGCCCGCCTCGGCACCGGCGCCGAGCACGAGGTTGGCCACGCCGTCGGGCAGACCCGCCTCCTGCAGCAGCCGCACGAGGTGGATGGTCGTCGACGGCGTCAGCTCGGAGGGCTTGAGCACGAAGGTGTTTCCCGCAGCGACCGCGGGGCCGACCTTCCAGGACGCCTGGAGCAGCGGGTAGTTCCACGGCGTGATGAGCGCGCACACGCCCACCGGCTCGTAGACCACCCGCGAGAACGTGCCGGTGCCACCGGGGTCGACCACGCGACCGAGATCGATGCCCGCGAGGCCGGCGAACCAGCGGAACGCGCTGACGACATCCGCCACGTCGTAGCGGCTCTCGACCATGCGCTTGCCGGTGTCGAGCGACTCGAGGCGGGCGATGGTCTCGACGTCGCGCTCGAGCAGGTCGGCGAGGCGGTGAAGCAGGCGGCCGCGCTCGGAGGCGGGGACGGACGCCCAGCGGCCGTCGTCGGCCGCGACCCGCGCGGCCGCGATGGCGCGTTCGGTGTCCTCGCGGGTCGCCTCGTCGACGGTGGCGACGAGCGTGCCGTCGGCCGGGCAGCGGATCTCCCGGGTGAGACCCTTCGCCCCCGAGCTCCAGGACCCGTCGATGAACAGGTCAGGCACCGCGCACCTCCTGGGTCGAGGGCTGGTGGCGGTAGAACTCGAGCGGCTCGGGCGGCAGCGGCGTGCTGCCCGCGATGAGATCGGCGGCCTTCTCCGCCACCATCATCACCGGGGTGTAGAGGTTGCCGTTGGTGACGTACGGGAACACGGAGGCGTCGACGACGCGCAGCCCCTCGACGCCGTGCACCTTCATGCTCGTCGGGTCGACCACCGACATGTCGTCGACGCCCATGCGCGCGGTGCACGAGGGGTGCAGCGCGGTCTCGGCGTCGCGACGGACCCAGTCGAGGATCTCCTCGTCGGTCTCCACCTCCGCACCGGGCGAGATCTCGCCGCCGCTGTAGGCCTGCAGCGCGGGCTGCCCGAGGATGTCGCGCGTGACGCGGATCGCCTCGACCCACTCGCGCCGGTCCTGGTCGGTCGAGAGGTAGTTGAACAGGATCGACGGTTTCGCTGCCGGGTCCGCCGTACGGATGCGGACATGCCCGCGTGCGTCGGAGTACATCGGCCCGACGTGCACCTGGTAACCGTGGCCCTCGGCGGGCGAGGTGCCGTCGTAGCGGACCGCGATCGGCAGGAAGTGGTACATGAGGTTGGGGTAGGCCACGTCGTCGTTGCTCCGGACGAAGCCGCCGCCCTCGAAGTGGTTGGTCGCCGCCGGCCCGCTGCGCAGGAACAACCACTGCGCGCCGATGATCGGCATGCGCCACTTCGCCATGTAGGGGTTCATCGACACCGGCTGCGTGCAGGCGTGCTGGATGTAGACCTCGAGGTGGTCCTGCAGGTTCTCGCCGACGCCGGGGAGGTGCGCGACCGGCTCGATCCCCACCGACCGCAGGTGCTGGGAGTCGCCGATGCCGGAGAGCTGGAGCAGCTGGGGCGAGTTGAACGCACCGCCGCAGAGGATCACCTCGCCGCCGTAGACCCGCTCGACGCCGCCGCCGCGCTTCATCACCTCGACACCGACCGCGCGCGTGCCGTCGAAGACCACACGGGCGACCTGCGCGTGCGCGCGGATCTCGAGGTTGGGCCGCTTCTTGGCCGGGTGGAGGTAAGCGCGCGCCGCGGAGAGCCGGCGCCCCCGGTAGAGGTTCGCGTCGAAGGGCGCGAACCCCTCCTGGCGATAGCCGTTCACGTCGGAGGTGAGCGGGTAGCCCGCCTGCTGCACGGACTCGAAGAACGCGTCGAACAACGGGTTGGTGACCGGGCCGCGGGTCATGGTGAGCGGACCCGCCTTGCCGCGCCACGGGTCGTCGTCGGCAGCGCCGAGCGCGTTCTCGAGCTTCTTGAAGTAGGGCAGGCAGTGGGCGAAGTCCCAGTCCTCCATGCCCTTGTCGGCCGCCCACCGCTCGTAGTCGAGCGGGTTGCCGCGCTGGACGATCATCCCGTTGATGCTGCTCGAGCCACCCATGATCTTGCCGCGCGCGTGGTAGACGCGACGCCCGTCCATGTACGGCTCGGGATCCGTCTCGTACATCCAGTCGTAGTACTTGCTGCCGATGGCGAAGAACAGGGCGGCCGGCATATGGACGAAGACGTCCCACTTGTAGTCCCAGCGGCCCGCCTCCAGCACGAGCACGCGCGTCGAGGGGTCGGCGGAGAGCCGGTTGGCGATCGCCGATCCGGCGGAGCCGCCGCCGACGACGATCACGTCGTACGACCGGGTCATCGTGCTCTCCTCAGGGGTGGGACGGCCTAATCTTGCGCGAGCGGACTCCCCCCAGGGCCCGTTTCGACCAGATCAGTCGCCGAGCTCCGCGCGCCGCCTGATGACGTAGTCCTCGAGCTCCTCGCGGATCGCGTCGTCGAGCGCAGGAGCCTCGTACTCCTCGAGCGTCTTGTCGACGATCTCGCCCGCCCGCGCGGCCGTGTCGCGCGCTCCCAGCCGCGTCCAGCGCTCGTAGTTGTCGCTCGAGTTGAGGAACGGCCGGTAGAAGCAGTCGCGGAACCTCTCCATCGTGTGCATCGCGCCGAGGAAGTGGCCGCCGTGGCCGACCTCCTCGTGGGCGCCGAACGCCAGGCTCGCCTCGTCGATCTCGAGCGGCGTGAACTCCTTCTGCAGCATCTCGAGGACCTGGACGTCGACGACGTACTTCTCGTAGCAGGCCACCAGGCCGCCCTCGAGCCAACCCGCGGCGTGCATGACGACGTTGGTGCCGGCGAGGAAGGTGGGGAGCATCGTCATGAGCGACTCGTAGCCGGACTGCGAGTCGACCGACTGCGAGGAGTTCAGCCCGCCACCGGTGCGGAAGGGCAGGCCGAAGTGGCGCGCGATCTGACCGGTGCACAGCAGACCGATCGCCGACTCCGGCGTGCCGAACTGCGGCGAGCCGGACTGCATGTCGATGTTGGACAGGAAGGACCCGAAGATCACCGGGCAGCCGGGACGGATGAGCTGCGAGAGCGCGATGCCCGAGAGGGCCTCGGCGATCTGCTGCACGAGCGCGGCGGGGATGGTCACGGGCGACATCGCGCCCATGAGCAGGAACGGCGTGAGGATGACCGGCTGGTTGGCCGCCGAGTACTCGAACTGGGCGTCGAGCATGCGGTCGTCCCAGCGCAGCGGCGAGTTGCAGTTGATGAGCGAGAAGGAGACCGGGGTCTGCTCGATGCTCTCGCGGCCGCCGAAGACGATGTCGCTCATCGCCAGGGTGTCGCGCGCGTTGACGCCGCTCACGACGTTGCCCTGGAACACCTTGTCGGTGAGCGTGAACGTCGCGTAGAGCATGTCGAGGTGCCGCGAGTCCAGCGGTGCGTCGTTGGGCTCGGCGACCACGCCGCCCACGCTGTCCATGACCTTGAAGGACTGCGCCAGCTTGGCGAAGTTGCGGTAGTCCGCGAGGGTGGCGTCGCGGCGCTCGTTGCCCTTGCGGACGAACGGCGGGCCGTACACGCTCGAGAAGACCATGTGGTCGCCGCCGATGTGCACGTCGTTGTCGTGGTTGCGGGCCTGCAGGTCGAACTCGGCCGGCGCCTTCGCGACCTGGGCGAGCACGAACTCGGGGTCGAGGAAGACCTTGTTGTCCTCGACCCGCTGACCGGCCGCGCGGAACAGCTCGAGGGCCTCGGGCTTCATGAACTCGATGCCCAGCTCCGACACGATCCGCCGCCAGCCCTTGTCGAGGGCGGCGATCGCGTCCTCGGAGAGGATCTCGTAGCGGGGCATCTTGTTGACGAACACGGGGCTCCCTCTCCTTGACCAGGCTCAGCGCCGGATCCTACGCTGACTCGTGGAACAGCAGTTCCATATCGTGAAACTGCGTCCGGGCGTCGATTCTGGTGCACGGACCACCACCAGCACCAGACCCTGAGCACCGATTCCCCGGACCAGGGACGAGCACCACGACGCGATCACGGAGGTGGACGTGCGCACCGCCACCACGGGCGCCCAGGCCGTCGACCGGGCCGCCTCGTTGCTCGTCCACGTGCTGCGCGCCCACGACCCGGTGACCTTCCCCGAGCTCGTCGCCGCGACCGGCCTGCCCAAGAGCACCGTCTCCCGCCTGCTCGGGAGCCTCGAGCGCAGCCGGCTCGTCGCGCGCACGCAGTCCGGCGAGGTCGTCCCCGGCGACGTCGTCACCGCGTTCGCGCGCCGGCTCGACCCGCACGACGACATCGCCGAGCGCGCGCACCCCGCCCTCGAGCGGCTGTCCGCCGCCACGGGCGAGACGGTCAACCTGGCGATCGGCGCCGAGGGCGGCGTGGTCCAGATCGATCAGGTCGACGCGCGCTATCTGCTCGGTGCCGTCAACTGGCTCGACCGCGAGGTGCCCTACCACGCCACGGCCTCGGGCAAGGCTCTCCTCGCCCACGGCCACCCCCTCCCCTCCGGCCGGCTGACCCGGCTCACCGAGCGCACCCGCACCACGCGCGCCGCCCTCGAGACCGACCTGCGCCGGTGCCTCGAGCGCGGTTACGCCGTCGCCGACAGCGAGCTCGAGCCCGGGCTGGTCGCCGTGGCGGCCGCCGTCCTCGGGCCCGACGGCCGCGCCGTCGCCGCCATCTCCGTCTCGGGCCCCACCTCGCGGCTCACGCCGCGCGAGGTCGCCCGGGCGGGGGCGCTCCTCGTCAGCGAGTGCGCCGCACTGTCCTCCCCCCTCCCGCACCACGACCCGGCACGCCCCTCGAACAGGAAGGAGGGCGCCGCATGACGCACGACGAGATCCTCAAGGCGCTCTACGACGAGACCATGGTCGGCAACAAGGTCGCCGTCCTCGAGCTGACGCAGAAGGGGCTCGACGAGGGGCTCACCCCGTCGCAGCTGCTCTTCGACGCGCTCATCCCCTCGCTCGAGGAGGTCGGCGCCCGGTTCGAGCGCGGCGACTTCTTCGTGCCAGAGATGCTCATCGCCGGCAAGGCCATGAGCGGGGCCCTCGACATCCTGCGCCCGCTGCTGGCGCAGACCGGCGCCGAGACGATCGGCACGTTCCTCATGGGAACCGTGAAGGGCGACGTCCACGACATCGGCAAGAACCTCGTCAACATCATGCTCGAGGGCGCCGGCTTCGAGGTCATCGACATCGGTGTCCAGGCCGCGCCGGAGAAGTTCATCGCCGGGATCGAGGAGCACAAGCCCGACATCGTCGGGATGTCGGCGTTCCTCACCACGACCATGCCGATGTTCAAGGCCAACATCAACGCCATCGAGAAGGCCGGGCTGCGCGACCAGGTGATCATCATGGTCGGCGGCGCTCCGGTCACCCAGGAGTACGCCGACGTCTCGGGCGCCGACGGATACGCCGCCGACGCCGCGACCGCGGTCCGACGGGCCAAGGAGCTGCTCGCCCAGAAGCGGGCGACCGCGAAGGTCTGACATGAAGCTCCTGCCCCTCCTCGAGGACTCCGTCAAGGGCGCGGTCTGGGACTGCCGGATGTGCGGCCAGTGCGTGCTGCACTCCACCGGCTGGACCTGTCCCATGACGTGCCCGAAGACGCTGAGGAACGGGCCGTGCGGCGGCGTCCGCGCGGACGGGCACTGCGAGGTGAAGCCGGAGATGCCCTGCGTGTGGACGAAGGCGGAGAAGCGCAGCCACCACCCGCTCAACCCCGGGTTCTGGGCCAAGCACTTCTCCGATCTGCGCGCACCGGTCGACAACCAGCTCCGCGGCACGGCGTCCTGGGCCAATCTCGTGACCGGGCGCGACCGCGAGTTCCCGGAGGGCTGGGAAGGGCGCACGCACGACGAGCTCGAGGTGCCGTGGTCGTCGCTCGGCGAGGTCGACGACGTGCGAGGGCTCGACGAGGGCTTCCACACGAGGACGGAGATCTCGTGAGCACGTTCCGCCAGCTGGTCGAGTCGCGCACCCGACCGATCGTCACGGCCGAGTTCCCGTCCATCGACGGCGGCACGCTCGACACGGTGAGGAGCAAGCTGGATCCGATCCTCCCGTACGTCGACGCGATCAACGCCACGGACAACCCGGCGGCGCACGCGCACGCGTCCAACGTGTCGATCGCCATCGCGCTGAAGCTGCTCGGCGCCGAGCCGATCCTGCAGGTGGTCTGCCGCGACAAGAACCGGATCGCGGCGCAGGCCGACGTCGTCGGCGCGGCGCTGCACGGCGTCACCGCCGTCTGCGCCCTCACCGGCGACGACGTCACGGCGGGCGACGAGCCGCAGGCCCGCCGCGTGTTCGACCTCGACGGGCCGCAGCTCGTGCGCGTGATGGACGGGCTGCGCCAGGGCCGCTACGTCTCCGGCCGCAAGCTCGAGCCCGCGCCCGACCTGCTCATCGGCGCGGTCGAGAACCCGTTCGCTCCCCCGCACCACTACCGCGTGGAGCGGGCGCGACTGAAGTCCGACGCCGGGGCGCGGTTCCTGCAGCTCCAGATCGGCTACGAGCCCGATCGCCTCGCCGCGTTCGTCGCGGGCTGCGTCGA
>JAKOVT010000343.1 GCA_029781935.1 Actinomycetes bacterium
AGCTCGTGCACGTCGGCGGGGATGTCGACGACCACCCAGTGCCAGAAGCCGGAGGGGGTCGGGGCGTCGGGGTCGAAGCAGGTGACGACGAAGCTGCGGGTGCCCGCGGGCTCCCCGCTCCAGCGCAGCTGCGGCGAGCGGTTCGCACCGCCGGCCGAGTCGTGCACGTGCGCGAGCGGCGTCATCGAGCCGCCGACGACGTCGTCGCTCGTGACGTCGAACGACGGGACGGGCGGGAGGAAGTCGTAGGGGTCGGGCGCGACCTTGCGGTCCAGGCTCATCGGTCCTCCTCGGGAGCGGATCAGCAGGCGTCCAGCCAACCGCACCGAGGCCCCCCACGCAGCGCGACGCCCCAACTCCCGGGCGGGGGTAGTTCCCCGAACATGATCATGTTTGAGGAACCGGCCAGCACCGGCGCCCCGCACGCAGACCGAGGGTCAGGACTCGCCGGGGGCGTGCTGACGCCGCTGCGCGTGCGCCCGCGCGTGCTCGATCGCGTCGGGGGTCGTGGCGAACACGTGCCGTTCGTGGGCGAGCTCGTCGTAGACGCCGAGGCGTGTCAGCACCTGCTGGTGCTCGGACCGCACGCCCGACAGCAGGACGGTGATGTTGCGGGCCTCGAGGCGCGCGATCGTGTCGGCGAGCACCGACGCGCCGGTGGCGTCCAGGCTCACGACGCGCGACATCCGGAGGATCACCACGCGCACGTCGGACACCTCAGACAGCTCGAGGAGGAACGAGTGCGCGGCGCCGAAGAACAACGAGCCCTCGAGGCGGTAGGCGACGATGTGCTCGGCGAGCAGCGCGGTCTCCTCCGCGTCGTGCCCGCTCGCGTCGAGCACCACCGTCTCCTCGTCGGCGCGCGACGAGCGCGCGACCTGCTGCAGGGCGAAGAAGCCGGCCACGACGAGACCCAGGATCACCGCGGTCACCAGGTCGAACGCCACCGTCGCCACCGCGGTGAGCACCAGGACGACGGCGTCGCCGCGGGTCGAGCGCAGCAGGGCGCGCACGCTCGACACCTCGACCATGAGGAACGACGTCGCGAGCAGGACGCCGGCCAGCGCGGCCAGCGGGATTCCCGCCACGAGCGGCGCGAGCGCCACCACGACCACCAGCAGCACGAGCGCGTGGACGATGGCCGCCAGGCGCGAGCGCGCGCCGCTGCGCACGTTGACCGCCGTGCGCGCGATGGCGGCTGTGGCCGGGATACCGCCGAAGAACGGCACCGCGATGTTGGCCAGGCCCTGGCCGAACAGCTCCTTGTCGGGATCGTGCCGCTCGCCGACGCTCATGCCATCGGCCACGGTCGCCGACAGCAGGCTCTCGAGCGCACCGAGCGCCGCCACCGCCACCGCCGGCAGCACCAGGCTGGACAGCGAGGCCCACGGGACGTCGGGCACGGTCGGCACGGGCAGGCCCGAGGGGATGCTCCCGATCAGGGGGACGTCGAGGTGCGCGCGCGACACGATGACCGCGGCGACGACCACCGCGGGCAGCGACACCGGCCACGACGGACGGAACCGCACCGCGAGGAGCATCGCCGCCACGACCAGACCCGCGATCACCGGCTCGGCCCAGTGCGGGTCGGAGAACCAGGTGCGCACGGCGTCGAACGCGACGACGACGACCTTCTCACCGTGCCCGGGAACGCCGAGCGCGGCCGGCACCTGCTGCAGCGCGATGACGCAGGCGATGCCGAGGGTGAACCCCTCGACGACGGGCAGGGGGATGTAGCGCATCCACCGGCCGGCGCCGGTCCAGGCGAGGAAGAGGAGCAGCACCCCGGCCATCAGGCCGACCACCAGCACGGCCGAGGCGCCGAGCTGCGCGACGATCGGGACGAGCACCACGGTCATCGCGCCCGTCGGGCCCGACACCTGCAGGTTGCTGCCGCCGAACGCCGCGGCCACCGCGCCGGCCACGACGGCGGTGACCAGCCCCGCCTCGGCGCCCAGCCCCGAGGTGATGCCGAAGGCCAGCGCCAGCGGCAGGGCGACGACGGCGACCGTGATGCCCGCGATCAGGTCACGACGCGGGTCGCGACGCAGCGAGTCCCACTCCGCGCGGCCGGGCAGCAGCGCCCGTCCACGCTCCAGGGTGCGCGCGAGCAGCGGCTGCTCCGGCGCGCCCGTGCTCATCGCCGCGCCCCCTTGCGCAGCTCGCGGCCCAGGGCGCCCTGCTCCTCGGCCACCTTGCGCAGGATCGCGCGGCCGGCGAGGAGCAGGTCCTTCACCTCGGGGACGCTCACCGAGTAGACGACCTCGCCTGCCTCGCGCCGCTGCACGACCAGACCGGCGCGACGCAGCACCGCGAGCTGCTGGGAGAGGTTGCTCGCCTCGATGTCGATGGCGGCGAGGAGCTCGTGCACGGCGTGGTCGCGCTCGGTCAGCAGCTCGAGGACCCGGATCCGGGCCGGGTGCCCGAGGGTGCGGAAGAAGTCGGCCTTGGCCTGGTAGAGCGGGACGGGCACGGCGGGTCCTGGGGTCAGCGGCACGGATCGGTGAATGCAGTATCCGCACAGTTGCGAAATCTTTCAAGCAGGGCACCCTTTGTGCACAGAACTGGGGACAAGCTGGGGACGGTGCCCGTCTTGCCGGAGGACAAGCTGTGCACAGCCTGTGGGGAGGCGGTGGACGACGTACCCCGTCGAAATTGCTCTCCGAAACCTCTTGTGCCCCTTGCCGATCCCCGGATAGAACTACGCCCACGCCGAGCACGACGGGCGGGACCGCGGAGGCGACTCCACGGACCTGGAGCAGCGAGACCGGACGACCAGCAGGCCGAGCGATCGGTCGGCGGGAGACCGGAGGAGCGGCACCGGGGACGGGTCCCGAGACCGGGTGCGACGCGACGCCGAGAACGATCGGCGGGCCACGGAGCAGCTCCTCGGAGCCGCACCAGGCGAGCGGAGCGGGCGACCGCGACGCCACGTCGGCCCGACGGACGCGCACGGCGGCCGCCGACACGAGCGGTGGGCACGGCGGAGGCTCCTCGGAGCAGCCGCCACGGCGCAGGAGCGGGCGACCGCGACCGCGACGGGTCCGCAGCACGTGCGGCAGCATGGAAGCCTGCTCCCAGCGGTCGGGGAAACCCGGCCGCGGAGCAGGTGGACGTGCAGCGGGGCCCCTCGATCTCATACATCGAGGGGCCCCGCACCTATGTCCAGGATG
>JAKOVT010000487.1 GCA_029781935.1 Actinomycetes bacterium
GCCGACGTGCTGCGAGCCCAGGCCGGCGACGCACGAGCGGACCTGCATCGCGGTCTGCTCGAGACCGCGGGCCGCAAGGAGGTCCTGATGCTCGTCCCGGTCGTGTTCCTCGTGCTGCCGACCGTGGTTCTCGTCGCCCTGTACCCCGCCGTCTCGTCGATGGCGTCGCTCAACCCATGACCCCGGAAAACCCTCTCACCCCTGGAGAAACGCCATGCTGTCCCGTATCCGGCTCCTCCCCGCCCGACCCCTGACGGCCCTCTCGTCCCGCGCCGTCGGCGATCGGGGCGACGTCCCCGGCTGGGTGCTCGTCGCGGTGATGACCGCTGGTCTGGTCACCGCGCTGTGGCTCGTGGCCGACGGCCAGCTCACCTCGGTGCTGCAGCGAGCCATCACGTCGGTCTCGAAGCCCTGACCGTGGCCCGTCCACGGCGCGACCGCGGCTCGGCCGTCGTCGAGTTCGCGGTCGTCGTCCCGCTGCTCGTCCTGCTCCTGCTCGCCGTCGTGCAGGTCGGCCTCGCGCTGCACGTGCGCGCGACGCTGCAGTCGGCCGCGGCCGAGGGCGCGCGCGTCGCAGCCGTGTCCGGAGGCGGCCCGGACCTCGCGAGGCGGCGGATCGAGGACGCGCTCGGCGACTCGTTCGCCGACGGTGTGGTCGAGTCCGTGTCCGCTCGCGCCGTCCGCCGGTCCGGGCTCACCGTGACCGAGGTGGAGATCCGGGCGCGGTTGCCGCTCGTCGGGCTCCTCGGTCCGTCGGTGCTCGTCGTGCAGGGCCACGCGACGGCCGAGCCAGGAGCCGTGCCGTGATCCGCGCGGTGCTCCCGACGAACGGCGGCCGCGACCGCGGCACCGCGGTCCTCGAGGTGCTCGTGCTCGGCGTCGGTCTGCTCGTGCCGCTGCTGTACGGCGTGCTGTCGGTGATGGCCGTGCAGTCGGCGTCGTACGCCGCGACGGCGGCCGCCCGTGAGGCGGCGCGGTCCTACGTCACCGCCGACTCCCCGCGCCAAGGCCTCGCGCGGGCACGGGCTGCGGTGCGGCTCGTGCTCGCCGACGCCGGTGTCTCGAGCAGCAGCCCGACGGTGCGCTGCGTCGGCGGCTGCCTGGTGCCGGGATCGCGGGTCGACGTCACCGTGCGGGTGGTCGTGGCGCTGCCGCTGATCGGCGGACCGGGCGTCACGGTGACGGGCCAGGAGTCGATGCCGGTCGACCGCTATCGGAGCTCGCCGTGAGCCGCCGGGCTGCGGGGGACGACGGCACCGTCCTGCCGCTCGTGATCGGGGCGGTCGCGATCGTGCTGACGCTCGTCACGGTCGTCACCGACGTGAGCGCGCTGTGGCTGCAGCGGCGGGCGCTGCAGTCCACCGTCGACGGTGCGGCGCTGGCGGGCGCGCAGGCGGTCGACCTGCCGTCCGTGTACGCCGGTGGCGCGGTCGGCGACCTGCGGCTCGACCCGCGCGCCGCGCGGACGGCCGTCCGTACCTACATGGGCGGCGTACCGACGACGTTGCGGTCGCTGCGCGTCACGTCGGTCGTCACGACGCGCACCACCGTGAGCGTGCGAGTCACCGCGGTGGCCCGGCTGCCGTTCCTGTCGCTGCTCAGCGGTCGCGGCATCACCGTCGTCGCCGAGGCGACCGCCGCGAACGCCGCCGGCTGAGCGGAGCGCCGGTCAGCGGACACCTCTCGTGCCGCTCCAGCGGGCGCCACCAGGCCCCGTCCCGTGGCCGGTCCGGGGAAGCGGCGAGGCGCCCCGCTCAGACGCGCGGGTGGGTGGCGAGGAAGGACCAGATCGCGCGGCTGGAGTCGAGCCCGGGGTACGGCGTGCCGACGACGCGCTCGGCGAGCGCCGACGACGGCGGATGACCCATCCACGCGTGGTTCGCGCCGACCACCGTGAGGAACTCGACCGCGGTGCTCGCGGCGCAGCCCGACCACGTGGCGAGCTGGAGGTCGGGGTTCACGGAATCGTCGGTCGTGGTCGGGTCGGCACCGCAGCCATCGGCGGCTGCGAGGGTGGTGGCCGCCTGCTGGGCGGGTCGGAAGTCGACGCCGGCCAGACCGCTGCCGCGACCGCCCGCGAGCGGCACGTTGGTGTCGGCGGTGCCGTGGATCTGCAGCAGCGACACGGGGTTGGGCGGGGCGCAGGTCGCGACGCCGAGCGCCGACGACTGCACGCCCACCGCGGCGAACACGTCGGACGCCTCGCACGCGAGGCGCAGCGCCATGATGCCGCCGTTGCTGTGTCCCGCCGCGTAGATCCGGTTCGGGTCCACGGCGTACGCCGACGTCACGTCCTTCACCAGCGCGCGCAGGAACGCGACGTCGTCGACATGGCGCGAGACCGCCGGGCCGCAGCAGTCGCCGCCGTTCCAGGTCCGCGCGCCGCCGGACCCGTCCGCGAGCCGGCCGACTCCGTCGGGGTACGCGACGAGGAAGGCGTTCGAGGTCGCGAGCCCGTCGAAGCCGCTGTTCTGCTCGAACTGCGCGCCGCTGCCGAGGCCGCCGTGCAGCGCGACGAGCAACGGAGCCACGCCGCGGCCTCCTGCCGGCACGAACAGCCGGTAGCTGCGCGTGCGGCCATCGGCCGTGCGGATCGTCCGGGTGGTGACGGTGCCCTTCGGCGCGACGGCCGGCTCGGTGCCGGCGTACAGGTCGAGCCCGGCATCGCTCGGCTCCGGCGACGCCGACGTCGCGGACTCCGACCCGGCAGGGGACGGGCCGACGGGCGGCGTGCTCGACGACGCGGAGGGCGCCGCCGTCGAGCTGCACGCGACGAGCAGCGCCGTCACGACGACGGCACCGATCACGGACCTCATCACCTGCACACCCCCAGCCTGACCCCTCCGAACCGCGTGATCTTGGTCAGCTGGGGGTTTCTCGGCCGTTGGGGGCCCGGGAACCCCACGTTCGACCAAGATCACGCCCGCAAAGATGCGGCGGTCAGTCGGCGCCGAACTCGAAGGAGGCGCGGTCGAGGGACTCGACCTCGGCGTCCTCCACCGGGTTGTCCGGGCGCTCGGCGATCGCGGGCGACTCGCCGGCCTCGATCCGTCCGACGAGCTCGGCGTGCCCGACGAGCTGGCCCTGGCCGGCGTAGAGCTCGAGCTTCGCGCGGGTGTCGGCGATGTCGAGGTTGCGCATCGTCAGCTGACCGATGCGGTCGAGCGGGCCGAACGCGGCGTCCTCGGTGCGCTCCATGGACAGCCGGTCCGGGTGGTAGCTGAGGTTCGGGCCCGCGGTGCGCACGATCGAGTAGTCCTCGCCGCGGCGCAGGCGCAGCGTGACCTCGCCGGTCACGGCACCGGCGACCCAGCGCTGGAGGCTCTCGCGCAGCATGAGCGACTGCGGGTCGAGCCAGCGGCCCTCGTAGAGCAGCCGACCGAGACGTCGGCCCTCCGCGTGGTAGTTCGCGATGGTGTCCTCGTTGTGGATCGCGTTGAGCAGCCGCTCGTACGCCGCGAACAGCAGCGCCATGCCCGGCGCCTCGTAGATGCCGCGGCTCTTCGCCTCGATGATCCGGTTCTCGATCTGGTCCGACATCCCGAGCCCGTGACGCCCACCGATCGTGTTGGCCTCGTGCACCAGGTCGACCTGCGACGCGAACGTCGCGCCGTTGATGGCGACCGGGCGGCCCTGCTCGAAGCGGATCGTGACGTCCTCGGTCTCGATGACGACCGACGGGTCCCAGAACCGCACGCCCATGATCGGCTGCACGACCTCGATCGACTCGTCGAGGTGCTCGAGGGTCTTGGCCTCGTGGGTCGCGCCCCAGATGTTGGCGTCGGTGGAGTAGGCCTTCTCCTGGCTGTCGCGGTAGGGGAGGTCGCGCTGGCTCAGCCAGGCCGACATCTCGTGGCGGCCGCCGAGCTCGGAGACGAAGTCGGCGTCGAGCCACGGCTTGTAGATGCGCAGGCTCGGGTTGGCCAGCAGGCCGTACCGGTAGAAGCGCTCGATGTCGTTGCCCTTGAAGGTCGAGCCGTCGCCCCAGATGTCGACGTCGTCCTCGCGCATCGCGCGCACCAGCAGCGTGCCGGTGACCGCGCGGCCCAGGGGAGTGGTGTTGAAGTAGGAGCGGCCGCCGGTGCGGATGTGGAACGCCCCGCACATGAGGGCCTGCAGGCCCTCCTCGACGAGCGCCTCCTTGCAGTCGACGAGGCGGGCGAGCTCGGCGCCGTACTGCAGGGCGCGGCCGGGCACCGACTCGATGTCGGGCTCGTCGTACTGCCCCAGGTCGGCGGTGTAGGTGCAGGGGACGGCGCCGTGCTCGCGCATCCAGGCCACGGCCACCGAGGTGTCGAGCCCGCCGGAGAACGCGATGCCGACCCGCTCGCCTGCGGGCAGCTGGGTCAAGACCTTCGACATGCCCGACAGGTTAGGGGGGCGGCGTGCACCGGTGCGGGTCGGGCCACGTGCTGAGACACCCGGCGGCTCCGACCCCGGCGGATCGCCGACTACCCTGTGGCCCGTGGCCATCCAGGATCCCCGCGAGGCTCTCGCCGAGCACGACGCGACGCTGACCAGCATCGAGAAGGTGCTCGACGTCCCCGCCATGCGCGCGGAGGTCGCGGCGCTCGAGACCGAGGCGTCCGCGCCCGACCTCTGGGACGACCAGGCCAAGGCCCAGCAGGTCACGTCCC
>JAKOVT010000354.1 GCA_029781935.1 Actinomycetes bacterium
TCGACGAGGAGCAGGCCGCTGGGCAGGCGCGAGACGTTCTGCACGCGGATCACGCTGGTGGCCGCCTGGTCGACGCTCACCCGGGTGGGCCGCAGCCCGCGCGCCGACGCGAGGCGGTAGCGGGTGCGCGACACGAGCAGCGCCGCGAGCAGCGGCAGCGCGACGAGCAGGATCCCGATGCGCAGCAGGTCGCGCTGGCCGAGCACGAGCGAGACCACGACGCCGCAGACCCCCAGAGCGAGGACGGCGCGTCCTCGCCTGGTGAGCCGGTCGAGCATCGAGGTCATCGACTAGACCCGCGCGTGGGCCGGTACGGCGACCCGGCCGAGGATGTCGGAGACCACGCTCTCGGTCGTGCGGCCGGCGATCTGGGCGTCGGCCGTGAGGATCAGGCGGTGGGAGAGCACCGACGGTGCCAGCGCCTGCAGGTCGTCGGGCAGCACGTGGTCGCGGTCGTCGAGCGCGGCCGAGGCCTTCGCGGCGCGGACCAGGTGCAGGGTGGCGCGCGGCGAGGCGCCGAGGCGCACGTCGCTGTGCGTGCGCGTGGCGTTGGCGATGTCGACGGCGTACTGCCGCACGGAGTCGGCCACGTGGATGGTGCGGACCACCTCGACGAGCCGCGACACCAGGGCCGCGTCGGCGACCGGCGTGATGTGGTCGAGCGGGTTCGCGGCCGCGTGCTCGGCGAGCATGTCGATCTCGGCGCGCGGGTCGGGGTAGCCCATCGACACGCGCGCCATGAAGCGGTCGCGCTGCGCCTCGGGGAGGGGGTAGGTGCCCTCCATCTCCACCGGGTTCTGCGTGGCCATCACCATGAACGGCGAGGCGAGCTCGTAGGTGGTCGCGTCGACGGTGACCTGGCGCTCCTCCATGCACTCGAGCAGCGCCGACTGGGTCTTGGGCGAGGCACGGTTGATCTCGTCGCCGAGCACGATGTTGGCGAACACCGCGCCGGGCCGGAACTCGAAGTCGCGGCTCTCCTGGTTGAAGACGCTGACGCCGGTGACGTCGCCGGGGAGCAGGTCGGGCGTGAACTGGATGCGGCGCACCGAGCAGTCGAGCGACCTCGCCAGGGTCTTGGCGAGCATGGTCTTGCCGACGCCCGGGACGTCCTCGATGAGCAGGTGGCCCTCGGCCAGGAGCACGACCAGCGCGACCCGGACGACCTCGGACTTGCCCTCGATGACCGTCTCCACCGACTCGCGGATCCGGGCCGCCGCGTGGACGAGGTCGGCGACCTCGTCGGGTGTCGCGGCGTGCTGGCCGGACCCGCCGGGTCGGCCGTCGTGGTCGTTCATGAGCGCGTTCTCCCCTCGCCTGTGCCCCGATTGTCACCCGGGTACGGCGTCGGCGCACCGTCCATACCGGATTCGGGTCCCGGCGGGCCGGTCCCTTCCCCGTCTGACGCACCAGACCGCCTCCCGGTTCACCCCGCCGGGGCGACCGGGCGAGCCGTGTCAGGGCGCCGGGACGGCGACGAGGCGCTGGGCGTCGTCGAACATGGCGCCCTGCGCCACCCGTGCGGTGACCAGCGCCGACACGGCCCATGCGGCGAGCAGCATGTACATGACGATGATCTGGTAGCGGATCGCCTGCAGCGGGTCGACGCCGGCGATGATCAGGCCGGTCATGGTCCCGGGCAGCGAGATCAGGCCCACCACCCGGGTCTGGTCGACCGTCGGCACGAGCGCGGTGCGCACGGCCGTGCGCATCTCCCGGGCGAACGCCTGGGTCGCCGGCAGGCCGAGGCTGAGCGCCGCCTCCACCGCGGCCCGGTTCTCCCGGGCCGACCGGCGCAACGAGGTGAGGGTGAGCGACGCCGCCTGCATCGCCCCGCTGACCACCATCCCGCCGATGGGCACCAGCACCTGCGGCTCGGTCGAGATCACCCCGCCCACCAGCAGGACGCCGAGGGTCGAGAGCGTCCCGACCCCGATCCCGACGAGGGCGGCGACGTAGGCGCGGGGGAGGCCGGCGCCGCGACGGCGGGACTCGTTGGCCGCGATCACGGCCATCACCGCGATCCAGAGCAGCGCGCCACCGATGCCCGCGTTCGCGAACAACCAGGCGAGCACCGCACCGACGGCCACGAGCTGCACGAGCGCGCGCACCGCCGCGACGACGATGTCGCGGGAGATGCCCAGCCGCTGCCAGCCGGCGATCGCCACGGCGACGAGGACGAGCAGGCCGGAGACCGCGACGGCCCCCCAGCTCGGGATCGTGGTCACGGGCCCTCCCAGCGGTCGTCGATGCGGTCGTCGTCCCGCTCCAGCGGATCGTGCGCGTGCGGCTCGTGGGCCGGGCCGTGCGCGCGCGGGTCGTCGTCGTCGTGCTCGTGCCCGTCGTCGGACGGGTGCATGAGCTCGTGCTCGAGGTCGAGCGTCGCGGCCGCGCCGCGGGCCGTCACGCGTCCCGCGTGCAGGACCAGGACGTCCTGCGAGACGCCCGCGGCCCGGCGTACATCGTGACTCACCAGCACCACCGAGAGGCCGTCGGCCACGAGCGAGCGGATCACCTCGTCGACGGCGTCGGCCGAGCGCGGGTCGAGGGCCGAGGTCGGCTCGTCGAGCAGCAGCACCTCAGGACCGACGGCCAGGGCGCGGGCGAGGCAGAGCCGCTGCAGCTCGCCGCCGGAGAGGCTGCGCGGGTCGCGGCCGACGAAGGCGTCGGCCCTCAGCGCCACCCGCGCGAGCAGCTGGTCGACGTCGTCGTCGGAGAGCTCGGGCGCGGCCAGCCGCACCTCGGAGCGCACGCCGTCGGTGAGCGCCACGGCGCGCTGCGGCACGAGCACGGCCCGACGGCGCAGCTCGAGGACGTCGAGCTCCCGGACGTCGACGCCGTGGAAGAGCACGCGACCGTCGGTGGGCTCCTCGAGCCGGTTCAGCAGCCGCAGCATCGTCGACTTGCCCGAGCCGCTCGGCCCGGCGATCGCGGTCGCGACGCGGGTGTGCAGGTGCTCGTGGACGTCGTCGAGGACGAGGCGCTCGCCGAAGCGCAGGCTGACGTGGTCGAGCGTGAACAGCTCGCGGGTGGCGTCGGTCGCGGGACCGGCCGGGTCGGCGTTGCTGGGCACGGGCCGACCCTAGGCGTCCGGCGCCTCGCGAGCCTCTCCGCCGCGGTGGAGGATGGGGGTCGTGGACGTGGCCCGTCTCCCTCTCGCCCACCGGCTCCCCGCGCCGGTGGCCTACGTCCTCGGCGGCGGCGGCGCCTACGGCGCGGTGCAGATGGGCATGCTGCGCGCGCTCGCCCTCTCCGACCTCCGGCCCGACCTCGTGGTCGGCACCAGCGTGGGCTCGATCAACGGCGCGATCGTGGCCGCCGATCCCGGGCGCGCGGCGGCGGCCCTGGCCGAGCTGTGGCCCCAGATCGATCGCAAGCAGGTGTTCCCGGGCCGCGTCATCACCCACGCGATCGCGACCGCCGGGGGCCGCCCCTACCTGTTCGACCCCGGCCCGCTCGCCGAGCTGCTCGCGGCCTACCTGCCCGTGGCCAGCGTGGAGGAGCTCGCGGTGCCGTTCACGGCGGTGGCCACCGACCTCGACACCGGCGAGATCGTGCTGATCGACGAGGGCGATCTGCGGCAGGCGCTGCTCGCGTCGTCGGCCATCCCCGGTGTCTTCCCGTGGGTCGAGCGCGACGGCCGCCGCCTCGTCGACGGCGGGCTCGGCGCGATGGTGCCGGTGCGGCAGGCGGTCGACCTCGGGGCCGCGTCGGTGGTGGTGCTCGACTGCGGCCAGTACCGCCCCTCCAGCCGCCGCCCCGACGGCCTGCTCGACGTCCTGGTGCAGTCGCTCGCGATCGCGGCGCGCCAGCAGGTGACGTCGGATCTCGCCGTGGCCGAGAACCTGCCGGTCGTGTATCTGCCTGCGCCCCATGCGATCCGATCGACGTTGTTCGACTTCGCCCACACCGGTCCGCTGGCGGACTCGGCGTACGCCGACGCGGTGCCGATGCTGGCGGCGCTGGCCGCCGCCGGCGACGGGCCGCTCGAGCCGGGCCTGTACGGCGACCCTCCGGTCGCGGCTGCGCACCCCGCGGTCGCCGAGCTGCGCCGGGCCTGACCGGCGTCGCCGGCGGCGCCGTCACTAGGCTCGAACGGACGGTGCGCCGGGACGCGGTGCCCATGCGCGACAGGAGGCGGGACATGAGCGTGCACCCGGCAGAGCTCGGCCGGTTCTTCGACGACTTCGTGGTGGGCGACGTCTACCAGCACCCGTTCGGCCGGACCATCTCCGAGGCCGACTCGACCTGGTTCACGCAGCTCACGTGCAACACCAACCAGAACCACTTCAACGCCCACCTCGCCGAGTCGAACCCGATCACGGGCGGCCGGATCATCGTCAACAGCGGGTTGACCGTGGCGCTGGTGCTCGGCCTCTCGGTGATCGACATGAGCCAGAACGCGGTCGCGAACCTCGGCTGGACCGACATCAAGCTGACGCACCCGGTCTACATCGGCGACACCATCTACGCCGAGAGCGTCTGCACCGACAAGCGTGAGAGCTCGTCGCGCCCGGGGATGGGGATCGTCACGATGGTGACCCGCGGGCTCAACCAGGACGGCGACGTCATCGTGTCGTGGACCAGGTCGGTGATGGTCCCCAAGCGGGAGACGGGCATCGGTCAGGGCTACTTCCCGCAGGCGAAGTCCGGTCCGCTCACCGCGCCCGGCCTGGACTGACCTCGGGCAGCGGCGCGGCTTCCGGGAACGCGCACCGCGTTCCGGGCGCTCACCGCGCTGGAGCGCCTGTCGGCGGACGCGCTGGACGTGCGGTCGACCGCCCTGCGTCCATCCGGCGGGGCGCGCGGATCGCCGCGTCGGGAGGGCCCGTTTCGACTACTCTCGTGAGCACTGTCCGATCGAGCGAAAGGCAAGATCATGGCGGGTGGGGACCTGGTCTCCGTGCTGGGTGGCGTCGACCTCTTCCAGGGTCTGAGCCCCCGTGTGCTCGGGCAGATCGCCGAGCGCGGGCACGAGGCGGACTACGCCCCCGGCACCGTCGTGATCGTGCAGGGCGACGCCGTCGAGGGCTTCAAGGCCTTCGCGCCCGGCGGCGCCGAGATGCACGTCGTGCTCGGGGGCAGCGCTCGGATCGACGTCCACGGCGAGACCCACACGGTGCTCGGTCCCGGCACCTACTTCGGGGAGATCTCGCTGATCGACGGCCGGCCCCGGTCGGCCGACGTCGTCGCCGGCGAGGACGGCCTGAAGACCTTCGCGCTGTCGAAGTGGACCTTCGAGGACCTGCTCGAGAAGCACCCGGAGATCGCCGTCCCGATGCTGCGGGTGCTGGCCGCGCGCCTGCGCGCCGACGAGGAGCCGCGCGCCGACGCCGGGTAGGCCGCGGATCCGTCCATGCCCCTCGACATCAGCCGCCCGGAGGTCGTGATCGTCGACGACGCGTCGCACGACGTCTCGGTCGCTGTCGACCTGCGACGGCACGTGCCCCGGGTCGCGCTCGACTGGGACGACGTCGTACCACCTGGCCAGCAGTGGCAGGTGCTCGACGCGACGATGGTGTTCGCCGACATCTCCGGCTTCACCGCGCTGACCGAGCGGCTCGCCACCCGCGGTCGCATCGGGGCGGAGGAGCTCATCGAGACCCTCAACCGGGTGTTCGGCGCGATGCTCAGCCAGGCCGCGATCCGGGGCGGCGAGCTGCTCAAGTTCGGCGGCGACGCCCTGCTGTTCATCTTCCGCGGCGACGACCACGCCGCGCGCGCGTGCCGCTCGGCGGTCGACATGCGCCAGGCCCTCAAGGAGGCCGCCAAGATCCCGACCTCGGTCGGCAGGCTCAAGCTGTCGATGTCGGTGGGCATCCACTCGGGTCCGGTCGACCTGTTCCTCGTGGGGTCGCCCACCCGCGAGCTGCTCATCCTCGGTGGCGCGGGCACGGCGACGACCGAGGCGGAGCATGCCGCCGTCGCCGGCGAGATCCTCATCACCGAGGGCACCGCGAGCCGGCTCCCGCCCGGTTCCACCGACGTGCGCGACGACGGCCTCCACCTCCTCAAGTGGCGTTTCACCTACGCACCCGAGGGTTTCGGGCCGCCCACCCCTGAGGTGACGCCGCAGCGGCTGCGCACCCTGTTCCCGCACGCACTGGGGGAGTACCTCGCCGACCGCGTGCCCGACCCCGAGCACAAGATCGCGACGATCGGCTTCGCCCGGTTCTCCGGCACCGACGTCATGCTGCGCGAGCAGGGGCACGAGGCCGTCGCCGCCGTGATGCACGAGACGCTGTCGACCTTCGAGGCGGCGATGATCGCCGAGGGCGTCACGCTGCTCGCGACCGACATCGACTCCGACGGCGGCAAGCTGTTCATGGCATCGGGCGTGCCCTACATCAGCGAGGACGACGAGGGCCGGATGCTGCGGGCGATGCGCGCGGTGATCGACCACGGCACTCCGCTGCCGGTGCAGATCGGCGTCAACCGGGGGCACGTGTTCGCGGCCGAGGTCGGCACGCTGAACAGGTCGGCGTACTCCGCCATGGGCGACACCACCAACACCGCCGCCCGCATCATGTCCAAGGCCGGCGGCGGCGTGCTCTTCGCCCACCCGTCGGTCCTCGAGCACTCGCGCACGCTGTTCGCCACCGAGCAGGCGGGGCCGTTCCCGATGAAGGGCAAGGCCGTGCCGGTCCTCGTCTACGACGTGGGGGAGGAGACCGGCACGCGCGAGGCCGTCGACCGGTCGAACCTGCCGCTCGTCGGCCGCGACGAGGAGCTCGCGACGTTCCGCGAGGCGATCGACCGGGCGCTCGCGGGCGAGGGCGGCGTCATCACGGTGTCGGCCTCGACCGGCCTGGGCAAGTCGCGCCTGATCCGCGAAGGCCTTCGTGGCAGGGGGATCCCGCGCGTCGTCGTCCGCGCGGAGCCGTACGGTGTCACCTCGCCGTACCGCATGCTGCGCGACCCGGTGCGTGCCGCCTTCGGGGTGGAGCGGGGTACGCCGGACGAGATGACGGGTGCGTTCCTGTCGGCCTTCCGGGAGCGGATGCCCGACCTGCTGCCGCTCGCCCCGCTCCTCGCCGATGTCGTCAACATCCCCATCCCCGAGACCGCCGAGTCGCGGGCCATCGACCCCCAGTTCCGTCCTGACCAGATCGCGGACCTCGTCCTGCGGGCGATCGACTCGAGCGTCGAGGGCGAGTTCGTCCTGCTCGTGGAGGAGGGCCACTGGGCCGACTCGTCGTCCATCGTCGTGCTGAACCGGGTCGTGGCCGCGGCGGCCGGGCGGCCCTGGGCTGTGGTCGTCGCGCGGCGCTCGGAGGGCGAGGGTTTCGACCCTCCGGGGGCGACGAGGATCGAGCTGGGACCTCTGCCCGACGACGTCATGCGCCAGATCGTGATCGACGCCACCGTCGACGCTCCGCTGCGACCGGAGGAGACCGACGGCATCGTCGCCCGGGCGCAGGGCAACCCCCTCTTCGTCGACGAGCTGGTCCGGGTGTTCCGCGAGGTCGGGTCGCTCGACGCGATGCCCGACTCGCTCTACGCCGCGCTCGATGCCCAGATCGACGCCCTCGACCCGCACTCGCGGCGCGTGCTGCGCTACGCCTCGGTGCTGGGCCGTTCGTTCCGGCGCGAGGTCATCAACCAGACGCTGCGCGGCGACGACCTGCACCTCGACCGCGCCACGCTCGACAAGCTGGGCCAGTTCCTCGAGGCCGACGGTCCGTCGCGCCTCCGGTTCCGCAACTCGATGATCCGCGACGCGGCGTACGAGGGGCTGGCCTATCGGCTGCGGGCCCGGTTGCACGGCGCGGCCGGTCGCGCGGTGGAGAAGCTGTCGGAGGATCTCGAAGCCGACTCCGACACCCTCGCCCTGCACTTCTCGCGCGCGGGCGACGACCCGCGCACCTGGCGCTACGCCACCATGGCCGGCGACCGCGCCGCCCGTGCCTACGCGAACGTCGACGCGTCGGCGCACTACGAGCGCGCGCTGGCGGCCGCCAACGGTGCGGGAGTGATCGTCGAGGACCGCCTGGCGCTGCTGAACAAGCTCATCGACGCCCGCAGCGCGGCATCGCTGTTCGACCAGGCGCTCGACGCCTGCGACCGGGCGCTCAAGCTCAGCAAGGACGACCCCGGGCGAGGGTTCGAGCTGCGGCATCGACGAGCCACGGTGCTCAACAGCGCCGCGCGCTTCGCCGCGGCGATCCGCGAGCTGAACAAGGCGAGCCGGCTGATCGAGGAGTCCGAGGACGGCGCGGCCACCCGTCGCGCCCAGGTCCGCGCCGCGTCGTTGCGCGCCGTGATCCGGCAGAACCAGGGCAAGTACAAGGAGGCCTTGGCGATCGCGAACACCTACCTCGACGACGCCCGCGAGCTCGACGAGCTCGACCCGCTGCTGTCGGGGCTGATGGTCGCCGACCTCACCCGGTTCCATCTCGGCGACCCCAACGTGGGCGACAACGCGCGCGAGGCGCTGTCCCTGGCCCGGTCGCGCGGTCTGCTCGCGCGCGCGGCGCAGTACGGCTTCATCAACGGGGTCATCAGCGCCACGACCGGGCGCTGGGACGACGCCGCGCTCCAGTTCGCGGACTCCTACGCGCTGTCCCAGGAGATCGGTGACGTCTCCGGCGCGGGGCAGGCTGCGCTGTCCCTGGGCGAGTTCACCCTGAGCCGCGGCGAGCTCGACGACGCCGGCCACATCCTCGACGAGGCCTCCCGGCTGCTGTCGGCCGCCGGCGTGAAGTGGGGCATGGACTACGCCGAGATGCTCCGCGCCGCGCTCCTGCTGGCCCGTGGCGAGCCGGAGGCAGCCATCGAGCTCGCGGCGCGGGCCGAGGAGCTCCTGCGCGGCGACGACGAGCCCGCTCAGGCCCTCGAGGCGGTGCTGGTGCGCGCCCAGGCGCTGACGGTCAGCGGTCGCGCCGACGAGGCGCTCGCCCTGCTCGACGAGCACGGCAGCAGCTCCGACGACGCCATCACCATGCTGCAGCCCCGCATCGGTCTCGAACGCGCCCGCGCCTGGGGCCGGACCGGGCGCGTGGACGAGGCGATCGCGCTCGCCGAGGCGAGCACGGCATCGGCCGTGGAGATGGGACTGCTCTACGAGCAGTTCCGGCTCGCCGAGCTGCTGGCCGACCTGTACGCGGTCGCCGGCTCGACGGTCGAGGCCGAGACCAAGCAGCGGGAGGCGACGCAGATCGCGGACCGGCTCGGCATCGTCAACCGGGTGGGCTAGGCCCGCGCAACGAGAGGAGGGGCGGTGCCATCGGCACCGCCCCTCGTCCCTGGTTCGATCCTCGAGCTCCCTACCGCAGCTTCGTGACGTAGTCGTCAGCGGCCAGGATCACGTAGTTGATCGTGTAGCTCGGGTTCGCGGTGCCGGCCCCGGTGACGGTCCAGTCGATGCTCGTCACGTCGAGGCACGAGTACAGGTTCTCGCCGTTCTGACCGTGCAGCGGAACCTCGGTCGCGGGCGAGTAGGTGGCGCTCGTGTCGAGCATGTTGAGGAGCAGCGCCTTGCCCGAGCCGTCGACCTGGCAGGCGTACCGGATCAGGTTGTCGGCGGGGTTGGTGCCGAGCGCATCCTCGAAGTGGTAGCTCTGCGCCGCCTCGATCGACTCCTTCGGGGAGCTGACGACGCAGTAGGGCTCGAGGGTCACCGGGTAGGTGAAGACCGTACCGCTGCCGCTGTAGCAGGAGTCGCCGACCGACGGGCTTCCGATCACGCCGTTGTTGTTCGGCATGCCGCCGAGCGGGCACTGCGACTCCGGGCAGTTGTAGTGCACGACCATCGGCTGGGCGTTGGTGTACAGCGGCGTGCCGTCGGCGGGGTTCTTGAAGTTCCCGTCGATGGTGATCTGGCTGCCGGTGTTCGTGACGTTCACGGTGCCGTTGGCGCCGTTCGTGAGGTCGACGGTGGCGCAGGACTGCGACGAGTCCTGGCAGGTCGTGTCGCCGTTCTGGCTGTTGGTCGAGACGCTGGCCGGGGTGAAGGGAGAGAACTGCCCGCCGTTGGTGGCGTCCTGGAAGATGAACGTCTGCGTCGTCGTCGCGTAGACCGTGCTCGAGTAGGCGACCTTGAGGGTCACCTGCTCGGCCGCGTTCCAGTAGCCGCTGACGGTGTTGGTGCCTGCACCGGTCTTGTAGAAGGTGCCGGTCGTCCCGGACGTGACCGACGTGATGGCGACGTCGTTCCCGCTGACGTCGATCGGGTTGCCGTTGGCGTCCTCGACCTGGAAGCCGATGTTGACGATGTCGCCCGAGAAGAGGGTGTTGCCGTCCGAGTCCTGGAACGACGTGATCGACAGTGATGCCGGGGCGCCGACGGCGAACGTCAGCGTGCCGGAGCCGACCGACGTGATCCCCGGGTAGC
>JAKOVT010000361.1 GCA_029781935.1 Actinomycetes bacterium
CGGAGTCGGCCCGACCGGTGCTGGTCCTCGGCGGCGACGTCTGGGCCGGCCGTGCGGAGGAGGCGGCGCTGCGGTTCGCCGAGGGGTGCGGCGTACCCGTGATCGCCAACGGCATGGGTCGCGGGATCCTGCCGCAGGGCCACCCGCTGCTCGTCACCCGCGCGCGCGGTGCCGCGTTCTCCGGTGCCGACCTGGTCATCGTGATCGGTACGCCGCTGGACTTCCGGCTCGGCTACGGCGTCTTCGGCGGCGGCGAGGGCTCCACAGCCGCGCGCGTCGTCCACATCGCCGACGCACCGGGCCAGCTCTCGCGCCACGCGAACCCGGCCGCGACCGCCAGCGGCGACCTCGGACTCGTCCTCGACGCCCTGCTCGAGGGCATCGAGCACCAGCTGCGCAGACCGGACTTCACCGAGTGGGCCGGGACGCTGCGCGGCACCGCCGAGGCGGCGGTCGCGAAGGACGCCGCCGACCTCGCGAGCGACCGCGACCCGATCCACCCCGCGCGGATCTACGGCGAGCTGGTCCCTCGGCTGGCCGACGACTCGGTCGTCATCGGCGACGGAGGCGACTTCGTGTCCTACGCCGGCAAGTACGTCGAGCCCCATCGCCCCGGAGGCTGGCTGGATCCGGGCCCCTACGGCTGCCTCGGGACCGGCCTGGGCTACGCCATCGCCGCGCGCATCGCGCGCCCCTCGGCGCAGGTCGTGCTCCTGCTCGGCGACGGATCGGCCGGCTTCTCGCTGCTCGACGTCGACACCCTCGTGCGCCACCGGCTGCCGGTCGTCATGGTCGTGGGCAACAACGGCATCTGGGGTCTCGAGAAGCACCCGATGCAGTTCCTCTACCAGTACGACGTCGCGGCCGAGCTCCGTCCGGGAACGCGGTACGACGAGGTCGTGAAGGCCCTCGGCGGCGACGGCGAGACGGTCACCGATCCGACGGAGATCGGTCCGGCGCTCGACCGCGCGTTCGCCTCGGGGACGCCGTACCTCGTCAACGTCCTCACCGACCCCGCGATCGCCTACCCCCGCAGCACCACGGGCATCTGACCCGCATGGACGGGACGCTCCGCCTCGTCGACGGGCCACCGGCGCTCGACGACTACCTGCGGCTGCGCGCGGAGAGCGGCCTCTCGCCGAAGACGCGCACGCAGGGCGAGGCCGGACTGCACGGCGCGTGGGCGGCGTACCACGTGGTCGACGAGGCGACCGCTGAGACGGTCGGCATGGGGCGCGTTCTCGGCGACGGCGGGTGGTACTTCCACATCGTCGACATGGCCGTGCTGCCGGCCTACCAGCGACGTGGCATCGGCGCCGCGGTGCTGCGCGCGCTGCTCGACGCCATCGCGCAGGGTGCGCCGCCCGAGCCCTACGTGACGTTGATGGCCGACGTGCCCGGACGGGCGCTCTACGAGCGCTTCGGGTTCGTGGAGACCGCCCCGCACACCGTGGGCATGGTGCTCGTACGCCCGTGACAGCGTGCGCTCAGGCGGTGCCGCTGCGGCGCAGCAGGTCCCGCAGTGCGTCGAGCGACTGCGCGGCTGTGCGGCCGCGGGTGTCGAGCACCTGCGCACCGGGCACCTCGGCGACGAGGTCGGCGAGCGCCTCGTACGGCGGGTAGCCGGTCGCGGCGATCACCTCGCCCGCCTCGACGTGCTGCGGCTCCGCCGCCACGGCGGTGCGCCGATCGAGGCGATCGCGGTCCTCCCCGTCCGCCCGCAGCAGCACGAGCAGGAAATCGGCGCCGGCACGCGTGGCGACGTCCTCGAGCGCGCTGACGAACGCGCGGCTCACGGCGTACTGAGGGACGACGACGTCGTGACCGTCGCGCAGGTGCTTGTCCGCGACCCGGTAGGCCAGCCGACGGGCCTGCTGGCCCGACTGCGACAGGTCGTCGCGCCAGCCACCGAGGGACCGTCGGAGCAGGTCGATGTCGAGGCAGAGCGCGCCGGGGTTCTCCTCGACCCACAGCCGAGCCAGTGTCGTCTTGCCCACCCCGGGGAGCCCGTCGAGATGGAGCAGCAGCGGCACCGCGGATCCCGGTGACCGGTCAGCAGATCGCGCGCAGCAGCGGTGCCGGGTCGACGGCGGCGGACTCGCCGCCGCTGCGCCAGTACTCGAAGTGCAGGTGCACCGCGCCGGGGCTGCCGGTGTCGCCCATGAGGCCGATGACCTGGCCCCGCTTCACCCGCGAACCGGCGTGCACGAGGTCCTTGCTCATGTGGCCGTAGTAGAACTTCGAGCCGCTCACGCCCTGCATCACGATGCGCAGCGCACCGTTGCTCTGACGGCCCTCGCGGACGACGACGCCGTCCTCGATCGCGAGGATCGGCATGCCC
>JAKOVT010000493.1 GCA_029781935.1 Actinomycetes bacterium
CAGGCGGCGATGGCCTATTCGACGCTCGGCGCGACGATGGCGCGGCTGCGCTACATCCCGGTGCTGATGCTGCAGTACGCGATCCAGTTCATCGCGCTGACGCTGCCGTCGACCGCCGCGCGTCTCGCGCTCGAGATCCGGTTCTTCCAGAAGTTCGGCCTTCCGCCCGCCGGTGCGGTGTCGACCGGGATGATCGACTCCTTCTTCGGCTTCCTGATCCAGGTGGCGCTGCTGCTGATCATCCTGCTCACCGGGCTGCCCGGCCTGACGACGCCGATCCGCGGGTCGAGCTCGCCGTCGGGCTCCTCGTCCAGCTCGTCGAGCTCGAGCTCGAGCACGTCGCCGATCGTGGTCCTGCTCGTCGTCCTCATCGTCGCCGGGCTGCTCGCGCTGATCTTCGTGCCCAGGTTCCGACACCGGCTGCGCGCGCTCGTCCCGCGGATCCGCGAGCAGATCAAGGAGTCGACGGCCAACGCCAAGACCGCGATGCGCGTGCTGCGCCACCCGGTGAAGCTGGTGACGATGCTGCTCGGCAACTTCGTCGCGCAGGTGATCCAGGCCTCGATCCTCGGCGTCTGCCTCTATGCCTTCGGCGACACCGCGCACCTGTCGCAGCTGATCCTCATCAACACCGGCGTCCAGCTCTTCGCGGGGCTCATGCCGGTGCCGGGCGGCATGGGTGTCGCCGAGGCCGGCTACACCGCGGGCCTGCAGGCCATCGGGGTCGAGAGCAGTGTCGCGATCTCGACCGCGATCGCGATGCGCCTGGCCACGTTCTACCTGCCGCCGATCTGGGGCGCGCCCGCGATGGGCTGGCTGCGCCGCCGCGACTACGTGTAGCCGCGCCGTACGCCGGACCGCGTCGACGACACGCACGAGGGCCCGCCGACGACCGTGGTGGTCGTGGCGGGCCCTCGCTGCATCCGTCTCACCCCTGGGGCTGCGAGCCCCGGCGGACGTGGCGGTCAGACGTGGCGTCGCCGAGCGCCGGGAAACCAGCCCTGGGCGGGCCGAGCCCCCTCGGAGCGCGCGTCGGTGCGGTCGGCGCCGAAGAAGGGCGACGCGACGGCGATCAGCAGGAAGACGACGACGAACAGCAGGGCGGTCATGAGTCTCACCCCTCCTCGGGTCTGCCGCCGGGCTGGCGGCTCCCCTCAAGAGTGACGGCTCAACCGTGAAAGGACAAGCAACGATCTCTTCACTTCTCTTCAGTCTTGATGAACAATGGGTCCATGCTCGATCTCCGCCGCCTGCAGGTCCTCGCCGCCGTCGTCGACACCGGCTCCGTCACCGCCGCCGCGACCCGCCTGGGCTACACGCCGTCGTCCATCAGCCAGCAGCTCTCGACCCTCGAGCGGGAGACCGGCGTCGCCCTGTTCGAGAAGAACGGGCGCGGCATCCGGGCCACCGACGCCGGGCTGCTGCTCGCCGAGCACGCGGCGACCATCCTCCGCTCCGTCGACGAGGCGGAGCAGGCCGTCGACGACCTCCGCGAGGGCCGCACCGGACGGGTGCGGGTCATGTCGTTCACGTCGGC
>JAKOVT010000380.1 GCA_029781935.1 Actinomycetes bacterium
CGGAGTCCGTATGCTCGCCTGCATGTTCACGGGGAACCTCATCTACCTGGCCGTCAACACGGCGTTGCTGGTGCTGGGCGTCATCGCCTTCGTCGACGCGCTGCGCTTCCCGCCGGCGGCCTATCCCGCCGCGGACCGGTCGACCAAGAGGCTCTGGCTGGTCTTCACCGGGCTCGGCCTCGCCGCGCAGATCTTCTTCCCCGTTCTCGGCGTCGGGCTGCTGGGGCTGCTCGGCGTCCCGACCAACCCCACGCTGGCGATCGTCGGCATGGCCGGCGTCGTCGCGGCGATCGTCTACCTCGTCGACGTGCGGCCGCGGCTCAAGCAGGTCACGGGGCGCGGCTCGAACTGGTGAGCCGGGTCGCGCGGCCGCAGGGCACCATCACCCGGGGCACCACCCACCCGAACCGGCTGCGCCGCGTCGACCGCTGGGTCGCGCATGCCGCCGCCCCGGCGTTGCGCGATGCGCCCGACCCCGTCGTCGTCGACCTCGGCTACGGCGCGGCCGCCTGGACCCCGCGCGACCTGCGCGATCGGCTGCGGCCCGTGCGCGCCGACGTCGAGGTCGTCGGCATCGAGATCGACCCCGTGCGCGTGGACGCCGCAGCGCCGTACGCGGACGCCACGCTGTCGTTCCGCCGAGGTGGCTTCGAGGTGCCTCTCGACGGCCGGTCGCCGGTCGTCGTCCGGGCGTTCAACGTGCTGCGCCAGTACGACGAGCACGCTGTGCGCGACGCGTGGGCCACGATGGCGGCGCGGCTCGCCCCGGGCGGGCTGCTCGTCGAGGGCACCTGCGACGAGCTCGGCCGGCACGCCTGGTGGGTCGCCGTGGAGGCCGGGCACGACGCGCCGCGCTCGCTCACGCTCTCGACCCGGCTCGCGGGCCTGCGGGCTCCGGGCGACCTCGCCGAGCGGCTGCCCAAGGCGCTCATCCACCGCAACGTGCCGGGCGAACCGGTGCACGACTACCTGCGGGCGCTCGACCGGGCCTGGGCCGCGGCAGCCCCGCACGCCTCGTTCGGCGCCCGGCAGCGCTGGATCGCAGCGGTGCGCAGCGTGCGCGAGTCCGGGGTGCCCGTGGTCGACGGCCCGAGCCGGTGGCGGCTCGGAGAGGTCACGGTCGCCTGGTCGGCCGTCACCCCCGCGGGCCACCCAGCGACGCGCTCCCCGGATCGATGATGACGTCGTGACCGTCATCGAGGCCGTGCTGGGCGACCTGACCGTCGAGGAGGTCGACGCCGTCGTCAACGCCGCGAACGGGTCCCTGCTCGGCGGCGGCGGAGTCGACGGCGCCATCCACCGCGCGGGCGGACCGGAGATCCTCGACGCCTGCATGGCGCTGCGGCGCACCACCCTGCCGGACGGCCTGCCCACGGGTGACGCGGTCGTGACGACGGCCGGGCGGATGCCGGCCCGCTGGGTCGTGCACACGGTCGGGCCCGTCTACGGGCGCAACAACGGCCTCGACGCCGCCCTGCTCGCGGCCTGCCACCGCAACGCGCTGCGCGCGGCCCGCGAGGTCGGCGCGCGCACGGTGTCGTTCCCGGCGATCTCCTGCGGCGTCTTCGGCTACCCGGTCGAGGAGGCCGCCCCGGTCGCCGTGCGCGCAGTGCGCGAGGCCGTGGCCGCCGACCCCGACGCGTTCGACGCCGTGCGGTTCGTGCTCGTCGACCCGAAGGTCCTCGGCCGCTTCCTCCTCGCGCTGGCCGCCGCGGGCTAGCGTCGGGGCATGACCGTCCCCGAGCTGCGCACCGAGCGGCTGCTGCTGCGCGCATGGACCGGCTCCGACGCCGACGCCGAGGCCACCTACGCCGTGCTGTCGCACGACGAGGTCTGGCGGTGGCTCGGCGCCGACCCGAAGCCGTGCCCCGATGTGGAGGCCGCGCGGCGCACCTGCCTGCGCTGGGCGGAGATCGACTCCGGGCCGCAGGGGCTCTGGGCGATCGAGACGCCCGGGATGGACGGCGTACCGGTGCAGCCGTGCGGGACGGCGCTCGTCGTGACCCTGCCGCGCAGCGACGGCGCACCGAGCGACGCGCTCGAGATCGGCTGGCACCTGCACCCGTCGGCGTGGGGGCACGGCATCGCGACGGAGGCGGCGCATCGGCTCGTGCAGCACGCGCGCGAGCACGGGGTGCGCCGACTGCATGCGGTGGTCTACGAGGGCAACGCGCGGTCGATGGCCGTGTGCGACAGGCTCGGCATGACGCGGCTCGGGCCGACCGACGAGTGGTACGGAACCACGTTCGTCGACCACGTGCTCGACCTCTGAGCAGCGGCATCCGCCGAGCGGGGGACACCGCTCCAGAACCGTTGGTGTCCTTGACGATCCAGGATCTGAGCCTCGGGCCCGCACCCGCCCGGCACGGCCCGCGCGTCGCCGCTTCATGGACCGGGACGCCGACGCGTGCCGGGCGCTGCGCGTGCGGTGCGGCGTACGGCTCAGGGCTCGAGCGCGACGCGGATGCGCCGGAAGCCCTTGCCCTTGTTCTCGACCTTGACCACGCGCATCCGACCGACCTGTCGCGTCGACGCGACGTGGGTGCCGCCGTCTGCCTGGACGTCGAGGCCGTCGATGTCGACGATGCGCACGACCTCGATGGTCGGCGGCAGCAGGTTGGTCGCGGTGCGGATGATGTCGGGGATGGCGAACGCCTCGTCGCGCGGCAGCTCGTAGGCCGAGATCGCGCGGTCGGTCTCCACCTCCACGTTGCAGGCTGCTTCGACCGCGTCCTTGAAACCCTCGGGCACGGCGTCGAGGTTGAAGTCGAGCCGGCCCTCGAGCGGCTCCATGTTGGACCCGGTGACGAGCGCGCCGAAGTCGCGGAACACCACGCCCGACAGGAGGTGCAGGCCCGAGTGCGTGCGCATCAGCGCGGTACGCCGTCCGTCCTCGATCGCGCCGCGGACCGCGGTGCCGACGGGCGGCAGCGGGTCGTCGTCGAGCGCCACGAGGCGCACGTCGTCGCTCTTGAGGGCGCCCACGATGCGGGTCTGGACGCCGCCCCACAGCAGCACACCGTGGTCGGGCGGCTGTCCGCCGCCGCCGGGGTAGAAGGCGCTGCGGTCCAGGACGATGCCGGTCTCGCGGTCGCTCTCGAGGACGACGGCGTCCCACTCGCGCAGCGTGGAGTCGCGCAGCTCGAGGCGGTCGGTCATCCGGCTGCTACTTCTTGCCCTGGGCCGCCACGGCGGCGGCAGCCGCGACCGCGGCCTCGGGGTCGAGGTACTCGCCGCCGGGCACGGTCGGCTTCAGGTTCCCGTCGAGCCGGTAGACCAGCGGGATCCCGGTGGGGATGTTCAGCGCGGCGATGTCGTCGTCGCTGATGCCGTCGAGGTGCTTCACCAGGGCGCGCAGCGAGTTGCCGTGCGCCGCGACGAGCACGACCTTGCCGGAGCGCAGGTCGGGGACGATCACGTCCTCCCAGTACGGCAGCAGGCGGTGCACGACGTCCTCGAGGCACTCGGTGAGCGGGTTCGCCTCGGGCGGGAGCCAGGCGTAGCGGGGGTCGTGCGTCTGCGAGAACTCGTCGTCGGGGTCGATCGCGGGCGGCGGGGTGTCGTAGCTGCGGCGCCAGAGCATGAACTGCTCCTCGCCGTAGGCCTCCAGCGTCTGAGCCTTGTTCTTGCCCTGCAGGGCTCCGTAGTGCCGTTCGTTGAGCCGCCAGTTGCGGATCACCGGGATCCAGTGCCGGTCGCAGACGTCGAGCGAGATCTGCGCCGTCTTGATCGCGCGCCGCAGCAGCGAGGTGTGCACGACGTCGGGCAGCAGCCCCGACTCTCGCAGCAGCTCGCCGCCGCGCACCGCCTCCGCGAGGCCCTTCTCCGACAGGTCGACGTCGACCCAGCCGGTGAACTGGTTCAGGGCGTTCCAGGTGCTCTCGCCATGACGGAGCAGGACCAGGGTGTACGGCGCATCGCTCATGCCCTTATCCAACCTGGTGAGGCAGCCTGGAGACCACCCGGGTTACCTCACCAGGACGGTGGAGGCCGTTCGTGCATAGCCTCCCCGCAGGGGGCGAGATGACCTACCAGTTCGAGGGCGCCAGCAACCTCACCGAGGCCGTGAGGGTCCGACCCGTCGACGGCGGCGGAGCCGGGGCCGTGCTCGGCTACTGGAAGGCCTCCGGTGGCTGGGGGATCGAACCCGTCAGCGTGCTGGACCTGGTCGAGATGCCCGAGCCGCTGACCAGCTGGATTCGCAGCTGCGAAGGCTACTTCGACGGATCGACCTGGGTGCTCTCCGCTGACGGGCAGAACATGCGCGACCTTGCGGGGCACCTCGGACTCCCGTGCGCGAGCAGCGCGGAGGTCGACGAATGGGTGCGGGCACGTGTCCTGGCATGGGTCGAAGCTCGGTTCCCCGGACGTATCGATCACGAGCGGCTCCCGCGTGGAGGCGTGCCGAGCTGGATCGATCTGGCGGTGGCTGCGAACCCAGAGCGGACACGTGCCGAGCTCCTTGCGTGGATCCGAGCCGTGGGTGCATCGTCGTCAGCGAGCGATGCGCACTGGTGGCTCGTCGTGCCCGACGATTACGCGGACCACATCCCGGACCGGGACGTCGTGAGGATGGTCGGCCTCACGCCCCTGCCGAGTCGCGACGTGGATCAGCGAGGGCTGGTTCCCTGGCCCGACCATTCCGGCGGCCGACTCGTCCACAAGAACTACGAGTCCGGCGAGGCTTGGGCGCAGTGGCGGCTCGATCGCGAAGGGGCTGCCGCTGATGATCCGAGACGCAAGCAAGCCGTCGCGGCGACCTTCCTGTGGTGGAACCTCTCCGTGGTGGAGAGCATCGCTCGTCTCGTCTGTACCTGGGCGGAGCACGAGGGTCAGGTCCTGGGTTCGGAGCCGCGCATCCTGGCGGATTTCCTCGAGCGCGCCGTTATCGAGTGTCGGAACGAGGTTGAGGATCGGCGAAGTCCGGTCCCGGAGCTTCCCGCCGACATCGACGGACGCGTGGTGGCGCTGGATGCGGCACTGCGGCGGATGCGCGACCTCGAGGACCAGGTCGCTCGATCCCGTCGGCTGCCGGTCGGCAGCGAGCTCGATCCGATTCTCGACGGGGCTGTCGAGGTCGCACGCGCCGTACGGGCTATCAGCGCGCACGTGCGTTTCAGGGATGAGCTGGCCGTGCCGACCTGGTGAGCGAGCGGTCCGCTCAGGCGTCGGGAGGAGCGAGGTGGCGAAAGGCCTCGAGGTTCTGGGTCGGCTCGCCCCGGCTCAGGCGCCAGTCCCACTCCTTGCGGATGGAGGAGGCGAAGCCGAGCTCGAGGATGGTGTTGAACGAGCCGTCGGCGTACTCGAGCACCGAGCCCAGCAGGCGGTCGACCTCGTCGGGGGTGACCGACGAGAGCGGCAGCTTTCCGGTGAGGTAGATGTCGCCGAGGTGGTCGACGGCGAACGCGACGCCGTACGTGCGCAGGTTGCGCTCGAGCAGCCAGCGGTAGACGGCCTCGGCGTTCTCGTCGACGTGCCGTGCGACGAAGGCCTGCACGGTCAGGGCGTGCTCGCCCACCACCAGCGAGACGGTGGTGCGCTGCTTGCGCTCGCCCGGGAGCACGACGACGAACCGGCCCGGCGCGGTCTCCTCCACGTCGAGGTCGTGGGCCGCGAGGGCGTCGCGCAGGAGGTCGGCCGGCGAGGTCACGCGCGGACCGCGGTCAACGCGCGCCCGCCCGCGCGCTCGGCCAGCGCGGCCCGATAGACGTCGAGGGTGGCGTCGGCGGTGGCGTCCCAGCCGAAGTGCGCGGCGTGCTCGACCGAGCCGGCCGCCCACCGCTCGAGCGTCTCGGTGTCGGTCAGCGCGTCGGCGATCGCGCCGGCCCAGATCCGCGGGTCGTGGCCGTCGACGAGCCGGCCGCTGCGGCCGTCGGCCACCGCGGTCGGGAGGCCGCCGACGCGAGCGGCGACGACCGGGGTGCCGCAGGCCTGCGCCTCGACCGCGACCAGGCCGAAGGACTCCGAGTACGACGGAACGACGCACAGGTCCGCCGCGCGGTACCAGTCGGCGAGGCGGTGGCGGTCGACGGGCGGCACGAACCGGACGAGGTCGCGCACCCCGAGCTCGACGGCGAGGTCCTCGAGCGCGTGCGGATGGGCGAGACCGGTGCCCGACGGGCCGCCGCAGACGACGACCTGCAGGGTGTCGCGCAGCGTGGGCGTGGCCGAGACCATCGCGGCCACCGCGCGGACCAGGACGTCGGGCGCCTTGAGCGGCTGGATCCTGCCGACGAACAGCAGCACCTGCTTGTCGAGGGGTACGCCGACCCTTGCGCGAGCGGCCGCGCGATCGCCCGGCGTGAACGAGTCGAGGTCGACACCGGGGTGCACCACCGCGACCCGGCGGGGGTCGGCGGCGTACAGGTCGACGAGCTGCTCCGCCTCGATGGCGGTGTTGGCGACCAGCCGGTCGGAGGCGTCGACCACCTGCTGCTCGCCGATCACGCGGCCGTCGGGCTCGGGGACGTCGCCGTCGGCGAGGGTGAGGTTCTTGACCTTGGCCATGGTGTGCATCGCGTGCACCAGCGGGACGTTCCAGCGCTCGGCAGCCAGCCAGCCCACCTGGCCCGACAGCCAGTAGTGCGAGTGCACCAGGTCGTACCAGCCCTCGGGCCGGGTGGCCTCCACCCGCAGGACGCCGGAGGTCACCGCGCACAGCTGGCCCGGGAGGTCCTCCTTGGCCAGGCCCTGGAAGGGTCCGGCGGTGACGTGGCGGACCACGACGCCGTCGTGCATCTCGACGACCGGATCGAGGTCGCCGGAGGTCGCCCGGGTGAAGATCTCGACCTCGACGCCCCGGGCGGCGAGCCGGCGGGCCACCTCGGTGACGTAGACGTTCATCCCACCGGCGTCGCCGGTGCCGGGCTGGTCGAGCGGGGAGGTGTGCACCGAGAGCACCGCCACCCGTCGGGGGGTCGCCGAGGCGCGGCGGGAGGGCTCGGGCTCGAGCGGCAGCACCGCCACGCCACGCACCTCCGCTCCCAGCAGGGGTCCCGGGTGGACCCGCCCGAGGACAACGACCCCCGAGTCTGGCGCATTCCGCCGGGTCGGGCGACCGAAGGCGGGGGGAGCGCTCACGGGCAGAGCGAGCGCGGGCGAGCCGGACGTCCCGCCGTGCAGGCCCTGCCCGAGTGCGGTCAGATGCCGTCGACGAGCGCCTCGGGGTCGACCGTGGCGTACGGCTCTCCCGTGGCGACGTACACGACGCGCTTGGCGATGGTGACCGCGTGGTCGGCGAAGCGCTCGTAGAAGCGGGAGAGGAGGGTGACGTCGACGGCGGCCTCCACGCCGTGCTCCCACGACGGCGCCAGCACCGTCTGGAACAGCTCGCGGTGCAGGCGGTCCATCTCCTCGTCGGTGCGCGCGACGTCGGCCGCCATGGAGACGTCCTTGGTGGCCACGACCGACCCCGTCTTGGCCACGACGTTCTGCGCCACGGCGCCCATCGCCTGGAAGGTCGGGCGCAGCTGCACGGGTACGGCGGAGGCCGGGTAGCGCAGCCGGGCCGACTTGGCGATGTGGGCGGCGAGGTCGCCCATGCGCTCGAGCGAGGCGGAGATGCGCAGCGCCGCGACGATGACGCGGAGGTCGGTGGCCACCGGCTGCTGCAGCGCCGACACCTGGAAGCAGTCGGCCTCGACCTTCGACGCGATCGCATCGATGGCGTCGTCGCCGGCGATCACCGACTCCGCGAGCTGGAGATCGGCGTCGAGCAGGGCCTGGGTGGCCTTGTTCATCGCCGAGCCGACGAGTCGGGTCATCTCGACGAGGTCGTCGCTGACCCGGTCGAGCTGCTCGTGGTAGGCCTCGCGCATCGCAGGTCGATCCTCTGTCTCGGACGGCGACGGCGCCGCGGGCCGCCACCTGGTGCCCTCAGCCTACGGGGCTCGACAGCCTGCGGACCGCGGTCGCGTGAACGGACATCGACCCGGAGGTGAACATCCGGGGGCGCAGATGAACAGCCTGCGAAGACTGCGGACCCCGGCCGTTCGACGGTCGTTCGCCTGCGCGGCCGGTGCGTATCGTGGACGCCGTGGACATCGCCGGGAGTGTCGCGCTGGCCGCGATCCTCGGTCTCGTGATCGGCGCGGTCGTCGCCGGGACGGCGTGCTGGGCCCTCGTCAGCCGGCCGTCGGAGGGGGAGCAGGCGGTGCAGACCGCGGAATCGTCGCTGCCCGAAGGGCTCGACCGGATCCTCGAGGTGCTGCCCGGTGCGGCGTTCGTGGTGGCCCACGACAACGAGGTGGTGCGCGCCTCGCGCGACGCTGCACCGCTGGGCATCGCCGCCGGGGCGCGCCTTCAGCTCTCGGAGGTCCTGGCGCTCGTGACGGCCGTCCGACGCGATGGCGAGACGCGCGAGCAGGACCTCGTGCTGCGCCGTCCTCCGCTCGGCGCCGGCCAGCTCGAGGCCCGCGTCCGGGTCGCGGCGCTGTCGCCGCTGCTGGCGCTGGTGACCGTCGAGGACCTCTCGGAGTCGCGTCGGCTCGACGCCGTGCGCCGCGACTTCGTCGCGAACGTCTCCCACGAGCTGAAGACGCCCGTGGGCGCGCTGTCCCTCCTGGCCGAGGCCGTGCAGAGCGCCAGCGACGACCCCGACGCCGTCCAGCGCTTCGCCGCGCGCATGCAGGTGGAGTCGCAGCGGCTGTCGAACCTGGTGAACGACCTCGTCGACCTGTCGCGCCTGCAGAGCGACGACCCGCTGAAGTCGGTCGAGCACGTCGAGGTCGACCACGTGGTGTCCGAGGCCGTCGACGCGACCAAGCTGCTGGCATCGGCCCGCGAGATCGACGTCGTCGTGGGCGACCGTTCGGGAGCCGTCGTCCGCGGCGACGAGTCGCAGCTCGTCACCGCGCTGCGCAACCTGATCATGAACGCGATCGTGTACTCGCCTGCGGGCACGCGGGTCGCCGTCGCGGCCCGGACGTGCGACGGGCTCGTCGAGATCAGCGTCACCGACCAGGGCATCGGCATCCCCGCCGACGAGCAGTCCCGCATCTTCGAGCGCTTCTACCGGGTCGACCCGGCGCGCTCGCGCATCACCGGCGGCACCGGCCTCGGCCTCGCGATCGTCAAGCACGTCTGCGCCAACCACGGCGGCGAGTGCACGGTCTGGTCGGTGGAGGGCGAGGGTTCGACGTTCACCCTCCGGCTGCCGTTGGCCCCCACCCCCGAAGGAGATCTCGAACCGTGACCCGTGTGCTCGTCGTGGAGGACGAGGAGTCGTTCTCCGAGGCGCTCGCGTTCATGCTGCGCAAGGAGGGCTTCGAGGTCGGCGTCGCCGCCACCGGGCCCGACGCCGTGGCGCTCTTCGACCAGGCCGGCGCCGACGTCGTCCTGCTCGACCTCATGCTCCCGGGCATGTCGGGCACCGAGGTCTGCCGCGCACTGCGCCAGCGCTCGCACGTGCCGATCATCATGGTGACCGCCAAGGACAGCGAGGTGGACAAGATCGTCGGTCTCGAGCTCGGTGCCGACGACTACGTCACCAAACCGTTCTCCTCGCGCGAGCTCGTCGCTCGCATGCGGGCGGTGCTGCGGCGGACCGGCGAGCCCGAGGAGCTGCTGCCCCCGACCCTCGAGGCAGGGCCGGTGCGGATGGACGTCGAGCGCCACGTGGTGTCGGTGAACGGTGATCCGATCTCCTTGCCGCTCAAGGAGTTCGAGCTGCTCGAGATGCTGCTGCGCAACGCCGGTCGGGTGCTGACCCGCGGTCAGCTGATCGATCGGGTCTGGGGCTCGGACTACGTCGGCGACGGCAAGACCCTCGACGTCCACGTGAAGCGGCTGCGCGCCAAGATCGAGGAGAACCCGGCCGAGCCCGTCCACCTCGTGACGGTGCGCGGCCTCGGCTACAAGCTCGAAGCGTGATCTCCCGCGCCTCCAAGCGCCCGAACCCGTGATGGCGCCCGGAACGGCGAATCACCTGAGCCGGTCACAACCCCCGACCCCAACGCACACGCGATCGTCAGGACCAGAGCGCCCGAGCAGCACGAGCGGGCAGTACCCCGCCCCCATCGGTCGGGCCCTCACCCACGACGTGGCGGACCCAGTGCGGCGAGCGGGCCCGACCGATTCGCGACGAAGTCGCGAGGGGCGGGGTCCGGCGACGCGAGGAGCGCAGCGACGAGCTTGGAGCCGGCATCAACACAGCCACGACAAGCACGAGCCCGTGAGGGCGTCCAGGACGGCGAATCACAGGAGCCGGTCACAACCCCACGCACCCAGCGCACACGCGACCAGTACCAGAACCGCCTGAGCACCCCGAGCACGCGAGCACGCGCCGAGCCGAGCAGAGCGAGGGAGAGCGCGGGGGCGCCGCTCGACTAGCTGGTGATCGGTCCGAGGCCGGCGTAGATGCCGACGGGCTGGACGGCCATCACCGGGATGGTGACGTCGCCGGCCGTGGCGAAGGTGAAGGTGACCGTCGCGTAGGCGGTGGGCGCGATCGTCAGGCCGCGGATGTCGATGTGGGTCGTGCCCCGGTAGCCGACCTGCGTCGAGGAGAAGCCGGGGAGCACGAGGGTCGAGGCGACGGCGTTGGTGCCGAGCACGGTCGTGCTCGAGCCCTTGGGGTCGTCGATGGTCACCGAGCGCAGGACGTCGGGCTCGCTGCCGGTGTTGACGAACGTGCCGACGAAGGTGCCGATCGGCAGACCGGCGCCGCCCTTGACGATCGTGATGCCGCGCAGCTGGATCGGGCCCTGGTTGACGCTCGTGCCGTTGCCCGAGGGCCCCTGGGCGGTGGTGGGCGCGTTCGGCCCGACCGAGCAGGCGGCGACGGCGGGGACCAGCGCCAGGGCGAGGGTGACAGCGGCGAGGCGGCGCATGCGCACGGGCTCCAACCTTGAAGGGACGACCAGCGAGCAGCAGCGTAGGGGATCGCCCCCCGCCCGGTCTGCCGACCCACCACCCCGCGGCACCGCGGCGACCTCGGCGCAGCCACGGCCGGCCCGAGCCTGCCCGGGAAGGAGGAGCATCCGGGCCTGTCGGGAGCACCGGTGACGCACCGTGACCGACGGCGACCGGAGCGCACCCGGGTGGCGCAGCACATCGGTCTGGTTCCGTCAAGGGGTCCACTAGGCCTCTGACCTGCGAGAACGCCTGTCGGGCCGGTCAGTCGGCGTGCTAGACTGGGGAGACTTGAAAGGGGTACCCCGCACATGACGTTCACGGTCGGCGACACGGTTGTCTACCCGCACCACGGTGCAGCAACGATTGAGGCCATCGAGAAGCGGACCGTCAAGGGGGTCGAGAAGGACTACCTCGTCCTGCGCGTCGCCCAGGGCGACCTGACCGTCCGGGTCCCCGCGGAGAACGTCGACCTGGTCGGCGTCCGCGACGTCGTGAACCAGGAGGGGCTCGACCGCGTCTTCGACGTGCTGCGCCAGCCCTACACCGAGGAGCCGACCAACTGGTCGCGCCGCTACAAGGCCAACCTCGAGAAGCTGGCGTCCGGCGACGTGATCAAGGTCGCCGAGGTCGTGCGCGACCTCTGGCGCCGCGAGCGCGAGCGCGGTCTGTCCGCCGGCGAGAAGCGGATGCTGGCAAAGGCGCGCCAGATCCTTGTGTCGGAGCTCGCACTTGCCGAGAACACCAACGAGGACAAGGCCGAGGCGATCCTCGACGAGGTGCTCGCCTCCTGACCTGCCGCCCCCGGCAGGCCCGACGGGCCTGACCGTCCTCGGAAGTGGAGGAACGGGCATGGCCCCCCTGAGGTTGTCGCGCGTCCCGAGCGTGGCCGTCGAGATCCTGCGCCTGCTCGTCGTGCTCTTCGGAGCCGGCATCGGCTACCAGGTCGCCAAGGCGCTCGGCGCCGACGAGCACGAGCAGGTCCTCGGCACGTTCAGCGGCCTGTGGCTCGGCGCGATCGTCGGCGCCCTCGCCGGGTACGTCGTCGGAGGTGTGCTCGCGCGCCTGACCCTGCGCACGATCGACCGCGGCGAGCGGGCGCTCGAGGGCATCTCCGCCGAGCAGGCCATCGCCGGCAGCTTCGGCGCGGTGGTGGCGGCGATCTTCGCCGCGGCGGTCTCCTGGCCGCTGTTCCTGGTCGGTCCGCCGCTGGTGATGATCCCGATCTTCCTGTTCCTGGTCGGCGCGGCCGCCATGTTCGGGTTCCGCATGGGGCGCGCCCGCCGCGACGCGGTGCTGGGCGCGGTCGGCGAGCGGGCCGGTCTGGCCCCGCGCACGCCGTCCCTGGTCTCCCTGCCCCGGCTGGTCGACACCTCGGTGGCCATCGACGGCCGCGTCCTCGACGTCGTGCGCTCCGGGTTCCTGCACGGCCGGTTCCTCGTGCCGCAGCCCGTCGTCGACGAGCTGCAGTCGATGGCCGACTCCGGCGACGACCTGCGCCGGGCGAAGGGCCGCCGCGGCCTCGACGTCCTGGAGTCGCTGCGCCGCGAGCACGGGGTCGAGCTGCTCACCGTGCCCGACGAGGCGATGGCCGTGATGGACGTCGACGCCAAGCTCGTGCGGATGTCGATCGACCGCAACTGCGCTCTGCTCACCTTCGACACCAACCTGGCGAAGGCGGCCTCGATCGCCGGCGTCAAGGTGCTGAACCTGCATGCGCTCGCGCTCGCGCTGCGCCCGCTCGTGGTGGTGGGCGACGAGGTCGACCTGCACCTGCTCAAGGCCGGCAAGGAGGCCGGGCAGGCGGTCGGCTACCTCGACGACGGCACGATGGTCGTCACCGAGCACGCCCGCGACAGGGTGGGCACCGAGTGCCGCGTGGTCGTCACCAGCGTCCTCACCACTGCCAACGGTCGCCTCGTCTTCGCCAAGCCGGCCCTCGCGGGGGCCGGTCGGTGAGTCGTACGGCGGCGGTCGTCCCGGCGGCGGGGCGGGGGGAGCGGCTCGGTCCGGGCGCTCCCAAGGCTCTGCGCCTGCTCGGCGGCGTACCGCTGCTGGTGCACGCCGTGCGTGCGCTCGCCACCGCGCGCTCGATCGACCTCGTGGTGGTCGCCGCGCCCGAGGACGGTGTCGACGACGTGCGCGCGCTGCTGGCCGAGCACGGGCTGGTCGACTCCGGGCCCGGTCGGGCCGGGACGCTGGTGGTCGCGGGCGGTGGCACCCGTCAGGACTCCGTGGCCCGCGCGCTGCTCGCGCTGCCCCCCGACGTCGACGTCGTGCTCGTCCACGACGCCGCCCGGCCGCTCGCGCCGGTCTCGCTCGTCGACTCCGTGGCCGCCGCCGTGCGGGCTGGCGCCGAGGCGGTCGTCCCGGGCCTGCCCGTGGCCGACACGATCAAGGCGGTCGACGAGCACGGCACCGTGGTCGCGACCGTCGACCGCGGGTCGTTGCGCGCCGTGCAGACGCCGCAGGGCTTCCGCCGCCGGCTGCTCGCCGAGGCGCACGCTGCCGGCGACCCCGACGCGCCGGCCACCGACGACGCCGGCCTGGTGGAGGCGCTGGGTGGCACAGTGCTCGTCGTCCCCGGCGACGAGGAGGCGTTCAAGGTGACCCGACCGCTCGACCTGGTGCTGGCCGAGGCCGTCCTGGCCCGACGACGGGCCGCCGGTGTCGTCGCCTGACGCGCCCCGCATCGGCGTCGGAGTCGACGTCCACCCCTTCGAGGACGGCCGCGAGCTCTGGCTGGCGTGCCTGCCCTGGCCCGGCGAGACCGGCGTCTCCGGGCACAGCGACGGCGACGTGGCCGCGCACGCGGCGTGCGACGCCCTGCTCTCGGCGGCGGGCCTCGGCGACCTCGGCTCGGTGTTCGGCGTCGACCGGCCGGAGTGGCACGGCGCCTCCGGTGCCGCCCTGCTCGGGGAGGTGGTGCGGCTGGTCACGGGAGCCGGCTTCGCCGTCGGGAACGTGTCGGTGCAGGTGATCGGCAACCGGCCCAAGGTCGGGCCGCGCCGTACCGAGGCGCAGGCGGCCATGTCGGCCGTGGTCGGAGCGCCCGTCTCGGTGTCGGCCACCACGACCGACGGTCTGGGCCTCACCGGCCGCGGCGAGGGGCTGGCGGCCATCGCCACGGCGCTGGTGATCCAGGCCGACTGAGTCCGGGGGGACGGATGGACGACGACGCTCTGCTCGACAGCCTGGCGCGCGCGGTCGACGCCGCGCCCGCTGACGCGGCGCTGCGCCTGCACCTCGCCGACCTGCTCGTCGCGCGCGGGCGCGGCCCGGAGGCGGTGCCGCACGTCGCGCAGGTGCTGGCGGCGGACCCGTCCGACGCGGCGGCTCAGGACCTGATGCGCCGTGCGCTCGGTCAGCCGGTCGTGCCGGCGGACCTCGCATCTGCCCCGGCCGACGCCTCCGACGACTTCGACTGGGCTCGTGCCGACCAGGAGCTGCGCGACGTCGTGGAGCCCATGTTCGTCGACGGCGACCCGGCGACCGACGCGTCGGTCGGGCCCGATGTCGAGCGGGTGAGTCTGCGGCTCTCCGACGTCGGCGGCATGACGGAGGTCAAGAAGCGCCTCGAGGTCTCGTTCCTCATGCCCATGCGCAATCCGGAGATGCGGACCGCGTTCGGCAAGTCGCTGCGCGGCGGTCTGCTGCTGTACGGCCCGCCCGGTTGCGGCAAGACCTACATCGCGCGCGCGGTCGCGGGCGAGCTCGGTGCGGCGTTCCTCGCGGTCGCGCTGTCCGACGTCCTCGACATGTGGCTCGGCCAGAGCGAGCGCAACATCCACGAGCTGTTCGTCGCGGCACGTCAGGCGGCGCCGTGCGTGCTGTTCCTCGACGAGGTCGACGCGCTCGCGCTCAAGCGCAGCGTCCAGCGCGGTGCCGGCCGCAACACGGTCAACCAGCTCCTGCACGAGCTCGACGGCGTCGACGACCGCAACGAGGGCGTGTTCGTGCTCGCCGCCACCAACCATCCGTGGGACGTCGACGAGGCGCTGCGACGACCGGGACGGCTGGACCGGATGCTCGCCGTGCTTCCGCCCGACCTCGAGGCGCGCGAGGCGATCTTCCGCCACCACCTCGCGACGCGACCGATCGCCGGGATCGACGTCCGGGCCCTGGCCAAGGCCACCGAGGGCTACACCGGTGCCGACATCGCGCACGTCTGCGAGACCGCGGCCGAGTTCGCGATGGTCGACTCGGTGCGCAGCGGGTCGGTGCGGATGATCTCGCAGGCCGACCTTCAGCGTGCGCTGAGCGAGGTGTCGAGCTCGGCCGGACCGTGGCTGGAGACGGCGCGCACTGTCGTGGAGTTCGCGAACAGCTCGGGTCAGTACGACGAGCTGCGCACCTACCTGCGCCAGCGGCGGATGCTGTGACGTCCTACGTCGAGCCGGAGCTGCGTCGTGCGGCGGCCGCGCTCGAGCTGCATCGTCCGCAGGACGCCCGGCGCATGCTCGCGACCGTGCTCGCCGCCGAGCCCGACTCCGCTCGTGCGCTGGCGCTCATGGCGGAGGCGATGCACGAGTGCGGGGAGCCGCCGACGGCGTGGCGACCCTACGGCGACCGCGCTGCTGCTGCCGCGCCCGACGACGTCGCGATCCTCTCGGGACTGGCCGACGTGGCGCGACGGGCCGGCGACCTGTCCGGCGCGCGCTGGTACGCGAACAGGGCGCTGCGCGCCGGTCCGACGTCGGTCCAGGCGTTGAACGTCCACAGCCTCGTCCAGCTCGCGGAGGGCCACCCCGGCGACGCGCTGCGGACGGCGCAGCAGGCGCTGTCGCGGCGACCCGACGACGCCGACCTGCTCGTCGCGCACGGTCGCGCCCTGGCCGAGCTCGGCCGCACCGCCGAGGCCCAGGCCGACTACGTCGCCGCCCTGCGTCTCGACCCGCAGCACGTGTTCGCGCGCAACAACCTGGCGGTCGAGCGGCTCCAGTGCGGCGACCTGCGCCGGGCGTCGCGCCTGCTGCACTCGGCCGTCCGCGACGACCCGCGCACGGGGGCGATGCTCCGCAACCTGACGCTCGTCGCCGTGCTCACGCGTCGTCTCGCCCTGGCCTTCGTGATGCTGGCCTACGGCGTTCTGCTCGTGCTCGGCTTCGTCCTGCCCTGGGCGGGCGAGGTCGCGGCGTGGGCGATCCTGGCGTGGACCGTCTGGTGGGTGCTGCGCATGCCGGCCCCGGTACGCCGCCGCCTCACCGACGACATCGCGGGCTGGGACGTCGTCTGGATCCTGCTCGCGGCGGGGGGTCTGGTCGTGATGCTCACGATGCTGGCCTCCCCGGGCAGCCGGCCCCACGGGCCGTGGCTCATCGGCATCGTCGGGCTGCGGCTCGTGCTGCCCTTCGCCGTCGCGCGGGTGCGCAGCGCCTACCAGCTTGCGCGCCTCGGCGTCCGGCTGCCCTAGCGTCGCCCGGCTCGGGCGCCGGCTGCGAGGGCGACCCGGGAGATCGGGGCCGCCCTCGCAGGTGCCCGGCGCCGGTGCTCGGCGCGCGGGTGCTACGAGACGCAGACGACGTGCACGGTGACGCTGGTCGCGGCCCCGGAGTTCGCGAACACGAACCGCCAGGTGTCGTCGGTCCGCGGGTAGCTCGCCTTGACCACCATCGCCGTCGACTCCCAGCCGCCGCTGATGGCGACCGAGCCGGGCGCGCAGACCACGTCCTGCGTCGTGGAGCTGGCCTCGCCGACGGTCACGAGCGCGGTCGTGTCGACCCGTGTGCTCGCCACCGACGGACCGGTGGTGCCGGGGGCTCCGCCGGCACCCGGGTCGCCCTGGGCGCCGCGGGCCGCCAGCACGGCCCACTGCAGCGGGTTGGACGCCGGGGCCCGGCCGAGGTTGTCGGCCACCAGCGAGAGGTAGCTCGAGCCGCCGGCGGTCACCACGTCGCCGACCGCGTAGGGGGTCTCGACGTCCCAGGCGCTGCGGAAGAGGAATCCCGCGCCGTCCTTGCCGGGGAGGCCGTCGACGCCATCGACGCCATCGACGCCGTCGACCCCGGCGGCTCCGGCCTCGCCCCGGTCGCCCTTCTGGCCCGGCAGGCCCGGGTCGCCCGTGCGGCCGGTGGCCCCCCGCTCGCCTGCGGCACCGCGCTGGCCCGGCAGGCCGTACTGGTTCCAGCGCACCCGGACGTCGCCGCGGGCGCAGGACCTGTCGGGCGCCGGTGCGACGGAGAGGTTGTAGAGCGAGCCGGTGACGTGGTTCACGCAGGCCGTGAGGGTGCCCTTGGCCGGGGTCGTGACGGCGGACGCCGCGACCGCTCCCGCGCCCACGAGCGCGAGCACGCAGCAGGCCGACACGGTGAGGGTGGTCGATCGTCGGAGCATGGGTCTGGTCCTTCCCGCTCGATCAGGCCCACGCTGTCTCGGGGCCGACGGGGACAGTGATCGTGCGCGGCGGCGGGCGGTCCGCACCCGCGTCCGTGTGACCGGCGCCACGCCAGACAAGGCATACCTGCTGCCGAGCCGCGGCCGGCGGGGGCGAATCGGGCATCTGCGCCCAGATCGGCGGTCGTCCGCCTCCGACCGTGCGGAGATCGTGAGCGTGCGCGGGCTCCTCGGGCTACGGCGATCGGGTGACCGGATCCGCACGGATCCGCGAGCACCGCGGTCGGCGGGCCGAGCGGTGGGCCGCCGATAGGCTGCGACCATGACGCTGCGCCTGCACGACACCGCCACGAGGTCGGTCCGCGACTTCGTCCCGCTCGAGCCGGGTCGGGCGTCGCTGTACCTGTGCGGCGCCACCGTGCAGGCCGCGCCGCACGTCGGTCACATCCGCTCGGGCGTCAACTTCGACGTGCTCGCCCGCTGGTTGCGCGCGACGGGCTACGACGTCGTGTTCTGCCGCAACGTCACCGATATCGACGACAAGATCATCGCCAAGGGCGAGGCCGAGGGGCGGCCCTGGTGGTCGGTCGCGACCGAGTTCGAGCGGGAGTTCGCCTGGGCCTACGACGTCCTGGGCTGCACCCGGCCGACCGTGGAGCCGCGGGCGACCGGCCACGTCACGGAGATGGTCGAGCTCATGGCGGAGCTCATCGAGGCCGGCCATGCCTACGCCGTGGGCGGCGACGTCTACTTCGACGTGCGCTCCTTCCCGGAGTACGGCGCGCTCTCGGGCCAGCGCCCGGACGAGATGCAGGCCGCGGGCGACTCGATCGGCGACGAGCGCAAGCGCGACCCGCGCGACTTCGCGCTGTGGAAGTCGGCCAAGGAGGGCGAGCCTTCGTGGCCCACGCCCTGGGGCCGCGGTCGACCCGGCTGGCACCTCGAGTGCTCGGCCATGGCAGGCAAGTACCTCGGCCCGGCGTTCGACATCCACGGAGGGGGTCTCGACCTGATCTTCCCGCACCACGAGAACGAGATCGCCCAGAGCAAGGCTGCCGGACGGGCGTTCGCCTCGTACTGGCTGCACAACGCCTGGGTGACCACGAGCGGCGAGAAGATGAGCAAGTCGCTCGGCAACTCCCTGCTGGTCAGGGAGGTCGTGCATCGGGTGCGGCCGATCGAGCTGCGCTACTACCTGGTCTCGGCGCACTACCGGTCGATGATCGAGTTCTCGTTCGAGGCGCTGGAGGAGAACGCCGTCTCCTTCCGCCGCGTGCAGGCCTTCCTCGAGCGCGCGGCGTCGGCTGTCGGCGCCACCTCGTTCGACGTCGACGGCGCCGCCCGCCCGGCGGCCTTCGACGCCGCCATGGACGACGACCTCGGTGTGCCGCAGGCGCTCGCCGTGGTCCACGACACCGTGCGCGGGGGCAACTCGGCGCTCGACGCGGGCGACGTCGACGGTGTCCGTACGGCCGCCGTGGCGGTCGTGGCGATGCTCAACGTGCTCGGCGTGAACCCGTACGCCGAGCCCTGGGCGGGTGCCGGCGGCGACGACGACCGGCTCCGTTCGGCGGTCGACCACCTCGTCGCGGGGCTGCTCGAGGCGCGGGCCGCGGCGCGCGCGGCCAAGGACTGGGCCACGGCCGACACGATCCGCGACCAGCTGAAGAACGCCGGCATCGTGGTCGACGACACGGCGGGCGGCGCGCGCTGGTCGCTCGGAGGGAACGACTGATGGCGGGCAACTCCCAGCGCAAGGGCGCCATGCGCAAGGCCGGCACGAAGAAGGGGCAGACGGTCGGGTCCGGCGGTCAGCGCCGACGCGGCCTCGAGCCCAAGGGCCCCACGCCCAAGGCGACCGAGCGCACCAAGCACCCCGCCGCCCGCAAGGCCCGCGCCGACGCGAAGAAGGCCGAGGCTGCGGCGAAGAAGGCGCCGGCACCCCGGTCGGGTGCGCGCGGCGGCACCTCGGTGCGCACGAAGAAGGACGGCTCCGAGCTCGTCATCGGGCGCAACGCCGTGGTGGAGGCGCTGCGGGCCGGCGTGCCGGGCACGGCGCTGCACGTGCAGACCTTCCTCGACACCGACGACCGGGTGAAGGAGGCGGTCGTCCTCGCGACCGAGGCGCGCATCCCGCTCAAGGAGTCGTCGCGTCCCGACCTCGACCGGATCACGCAGGGCGCGGTCCACCAGGGCCTCGCGCTCGCGGTGCCGGCGTACGAGTACGCCGACGCCGAGGACCTGCTCGACCGCGCGGACGAGGCCGGCGAGGCGGCGCTCGTCGTCGCGCTCGACGGCATCACCGACCCGCGCAACCTCGGCGCGATCGTGCGCTCGGCGGCGGCGTTCGGGGCTCATGGCGTGGTCGTGCCGGAGCGGCGCTCGGCGGGGATGACGGCGGCCGCCTGGAAGACCTCGGCCGGCGCCGCGGCGCGCGTGCCGGTGGCGCGCGTCACCAACCTCACCCGCGCCCTCAAGGCCTACGCCGACGCCGGGTGCATGGTGATCGGCCTCGCCGCCGGTGGCACGACGCTCGACGACCTCGATCCCGAGCTCGCGTCCGGGCCGCTCGTCGTCGTGGTCGGCAGCGAGGGCGACGGCCTGTCGCGGCTGGTGGCCGAGTCGTGCGACGTCATGGTCGGCATCCCGATGACGAACGACACCGAGTCGCTCAACGCGGGCGTCGCGGCGGGCGTCACCCTGTACGCCGTCAGCCACGCCCGCCGCACCCCCTGAGCCCGGCGTAGCGAACGCCGGCGGCCTCAGCCGTGGCTGTCGAAGGCGGGGGGCTCCTCGAACCAGTCGGTGCTGCGCGCCTCGGCGGCCTCCTCCTGCACCTCCGGGGCAGCGAGCTCGCGCCGGTTGAGCCGGTCGCCGAGGAGCGGGAACACGAGCACCGACAGCGCGCCGGCACCCACGAGCGCCGCGGCGTTCTCCGGCTGCATGACGCCGTTGCTCACCTCGAGCCCGGTGATGGCCACGAGGATCGGCAGGGCGGTCGCGACGTACAGCGTGAACTGCCAGCGCTCGCGGGTGTCGGGCAGCGCATAGCGGTACAGCACGAACTGCGGCAGCCCGCGGATCACCAGCAGCAGCAGGAAGAACACGAGCAGGCGGCCCGGGGTCTCGGAGATCGAGTCGATGTCGAGCTTGGCCCCGCTCATCACGAAGAACAGCGGGATGAAGAACCCGAA
>JAKOVT010000381.1 GCA_029781935.1 Actinomycetes bacterium
TCGACGACGTCGCCCCGCTGATCGCGCCGGTGTCGGCGCCCGGGAAGGCGTTCGAGATCTCCGCCGTGAGCCGCGCGGTCCAGACGGCGCCGAAGAACGCGGTGCCGAACGAGCCGCCGATCGAGCGGAAGAACGTCGAGCCGCTCGTGGCCGCGCCCATCTGCTGGGGCGCGATGGTGTTCTGCACCGCCAGGACGAGCACCTGCATCACGTTGCCGAGACCGGCGCCGAGCACGAACATCGCAAGAGCGGCGTACCAGAACGGGGCGTCGACGCCGAGTCGCGACATCATGAAGATGCCGATCGCTGCGAGCGCGGTGCCGATGATCGGGAAGATCTTGTAGCGGCCCATCCGCGAGATCAGCTGGCCCGACAGGATCGACGTCAGCAGGATGCCGACCATGAGCGGCAGCAGCATGAGCCCGGCCTCGGTCGGCGTCGCGCCACGCACCACCTGGGTTTAGATGGACAGGTAGACGATCGAGCCGAACATCGCGAAGCCGACCATGAAGCCGATCACCGACGAGATGCGGAAGACCTTGTTCGAGAACAGGGTCATCGGCACGATCGGCTCCTCCACGCGCAGCTCGTGGAGCACGAACCACACCAGGAAGCCGACACCGGCCACGGCCATGCCGATGATCTGCGGCGAGATCCAGTCGTACTCCTTGCCGCCCCACACGGTGACCATGAGCAGCAGGCAGACGCCGATCACCATGAGCGCCGAGCCCAGCCAGTCGATCGGCTTGCGCTCGTGCTTGTTGTGCAGGTGCAGCACCGCGCCGAGGATGGCGAACGCCGCGATGCCCAGCGGCACGTTGATGTAGAAGATCCAGCGCCACGACAGGTGCTGGGTGAACCAGCCGCCGAGCAGCGGGCCGACGACCGACGAGATGCCGAACACCGCACCGAACAGGCCGGCGTAGCGGCCGCGGTCGCGCGGCGGGATCAGGTCGGCGATCACCGCCATCACCAGCACCATGAGGCCGCCGCCGCCGACGCCCTGAAGGGCGCGCGTGGCGATGAGCTCGGTCATGTTCTGCGAGAGACCGGCGAGGATCGAGCCGATGACGAAGACCACGATCGACAGCTGCAGCATGGGCTTGCGGCCGTAGAGGTCGGAGATCTTGCCCCAGATGGGCGTGGTGGCGGTCGAGGCGAGCAGGTACGCCGTGACGACCCACGACAGCTGGTTGAGCCCACCGAGGTCGCTGGTGATGGTGGGGAGCGCCGTGGAGACGATGGTCTGGTCGAGGGCGGCCAGCAGCATCGTCAGCATGAGGGCGCCGAGGATGAGGCGCAGGTGCTTGCGGCTGGCCTCGACCTCGGGGTCGAAGACGAACGGTTCGGTGGTCACAGGTTCTCCAGGTCGTCGGACAGGCGGTGCAGGAGGCGGACGAGCTCGTCGACCTCGGAGTCGGTCCACGCCGCCGTGGCGGACGCGAACAGCGCGGCACGGGCCGCGGTGGATCTCTCGACGACCACGCGGCCGTCGTCGGTGACGCTCAGCAACGAGGCGCGCCGGTCGTCGGGGTCGGGGGTGCGGGCCAGCAGGCCGGCGTCCTCGAGGCCGCGCAGGTGGCGGCTGATGGTCGACAGGTCGAGGTGCACGTGGTCGGCCAGGTCGGTCGCGCGCACCGGCTCGAGCCGGGCCACGTGGCCGAGCAGGAAGGCCCGGGTGTGCGCCTCCGGATCGTCGATGCGCCGCTTGAGCGCCCCGATGGTCGACGTCAGCGCGTCGGCGATCCCGCCGGCCCGCGTCGGGGAGGCGGAGGGCACAGCGGTCCCCTCGTTGGTTGCTTGCGGCATGCAAGCAATATACGCCGAGAAGTGAGGTTCGCCTAATCGGTTCTCCCCGGAGCGGCACATCGTGGACAGGTGTTCGACGCCACCGGCGTGTCGCGATAGGCGTCGTACAGGCGTTCGATCTAGGGTGGCGCTCGATCGACCGGCTCTGCACAGCCCGGCGCGTCGTCCCCAGCGGGGCGGCTCCGGCGGGGCAGTGTCGGACCCGGTCCCTAGGTTCGGCCCCGTCGTCATCCGTACTTCACGAAGGCAGGTCCTCATGGCCCCCTCCGACCGCAAGACCCCCGGTGGCTCCGGCGGCTCCGACCGCGAGAAGGCGCTCGACACCGCCCTCGCGCAGATCGAGCGCCAGTTCGGCAAGGGGTCGGTCATGCGCCTCGGCCAGGAGGGCCGGGCCCCCGTCGAGGTCATCCCCACCGGTTCGGTGGCCCTCGACGTCGCCCTCGGCATCGGCGGGCTCCCGCGCGGCCGCATCATCGAGATCTACGGCCCCGAGTCCAGCGGCAAGACCACGCTGGCGCTGCACGCCATCGCCAATGCGCAGAAGGCCGGCGGCATCGCGGCGATCATCGACGCCGAGCACGCGCTCGACCCGGAGTACGCCAAGGCGCTCGGCGTCGACATCGACGGCCTCCTCGTCAGCCAGCCCGACAACGGCGAGCAGGCGCTCGAGATCGCCGACATGCTCATCCGCTCCGGCGCGCTCGACCTGATCGTCATCGACTCGGTGGCGGCTCTCGTGCCCCGCGCCGAGATCGAGGGCGAGATGGGCGACAGCCACGTCGGTCTGCAGGCCCGTCTGATGAGCCAGGCGCTGCGCAAGATCACCGGTGCGCTGTCCAACTCCGGCACCACCGCGATCTTCATCAACCAGCTGCGCGAGAAGATCGGCGTGATGTTCGGCAGCCCCGAGACCACCACCGGTGGCAAGGCGCTGAAGTTCTACGCCTCCGTGCGCCTCGACGTCCGCCGCATCGAGACGCTCAAGGACGGCAGCGAGGCTGTCGGCAACCGCACCCGCGTCAAGGTCGTGAAGAACAAGATGGCCCCGCCCTTCAAGCAGGCCGAGTTCGACATGATCTACGGCGAGGGCATCTCGCGCGAGGGCAGCCTCATCGACATGGGCGTCGAGCACGGCTTCGTGCGCAAGTCCGGTGCCTGGTACACCTACGACGGCGACCAGCTCGGGCAGGGCAAGGAGAACGCCCGCACCTTCCTCAAGGACAACCCCGATCTCGCCGACGAGCTCGAGGCCAAGATCAAGGCCAAGCTCGGCATCGGAGTCCCGCTGGCCGACGAGATCGACAGCATCGTCGTCCCCGACGTCGTGCCGATCGACCTCTAGGCGCGATGAGCCGCACCCGTCCGTCGGCCGACGGCCCCACCCCGGGGTCGTCGGCCGACGACCTTCCCGAGGCCGATCCCTACGAGGTGGCCCGCGCGATCTGCCTGCAGCAGCTGACGTCGTCGGCCAAGACGCGCGGCCAGCTCGCGACCGTGCTGCGCAGGCGCGGCATCGCCGACGACGTCGCGACCGCCGTCCTCGATCGGCTCTCCGAGGTCGCCCTCGTCGACGACGCGGCGTACTCCGAGAACTACGTGCTCACCCGCCACACGCAGTCCGGCAAGGCGCGCCGGGCGCTGGGCCACGAGCTGCGTGCCAAGGGGGTGCAGGAGACGGTCATCGCCGAGGCGCTCGAGGCCCTCGACCCCGAGGCCGAGGCGGCCACGGCGCGGGCGCTGGTCGACAAGAGGCTGGCCTCGACGGCCCGGCTCGACGTCGAGGCCCGCACCCGCCGACTCGTGGGGATGCTGGCTCGCAAGGGCTACCCGGGCAGCGTCGCGGTGCGCGTGGTGAAGGAGGCACTGGCCGCCGAGCGCGAGCTCGACGACCTCGAGCGCGCGTTCCTCGAGATCGTCGACAGCGTCGAGCCGCCGGGGGAGTAGCCCTCAGCCGGCGGTGCCGGTCGAGCGCTTCTTGGCCTGCCGGGCGATGTCAGCGGCCGCCTCGGCGAGCTCGGGGTTGGCCCGCGCCAGTTCGGTCATGGCGATCTCCGGCAGCACGTCGAGCTTGCTCGCCACCGTGTCGGCCAGGCGCGTCATCAGCCGCTGCAGGTCCTCCACGTCCTCGCGCGGCCAGTCCGCGAGCAGCAGCCGGCTGAAGAACCGCGTCATCGCCGTCGCATCCGCCACCACCGCGCGGCCGAGGTCGGTGAGGGTGATCGTCGTACGCCGCCGGTCGGTCGGGTCCTGACCGCGCACGACCAGGCCGTCGGACTCCACCTCGCCGAGCAGGCGCGACACCGTCGAGTGCTCGAGATCGAGAACGGTGGCGACGTCCTTGACCGTGACGCTGTCCTGGGTCTCGGCGAGCTCGGCCACGGCGTCGCAGGCGAAGATCTTGGCGATGTCGAGCTGACGGCCCAGGGCGGGCACCGGCACCAGGCCGGCCGGCGGGCGGATCATCGCCTTGCGCAGGCGGCGGAAGGCCTTGTCGAGGGTGTCGACGAGCTGGTCGGGCAGGTGGGTGCCCAGGCCGTCGGGGGAGGGGGCGCCGGAACCGGCGCGCGCCGAGGGGCGCGGTCGCGCGACCATGGTCCTCACCTCCCGCGCGTCGTGAATTGCGTGTGCCGGGCATATAACTTACAGTACGGATATCTGTGTAGCACACATATCGTGCGGTCGCTCGACCGCGACCGGCGTCCTGGCGCCGGGTGACTAGGGAGACGACACACATGGGCGGGCTTTCTCGCTGGGCCGTGCGCAAGCCGTGGTGGGCGATCGGCGCCTTCGTGCTGATGGCCGTGGTCATCGGGTTCATGGGCACCGCGCTCAAGGGCGAGCTCAACGACTCGTTCTCGCTGCCCGACACCGAGAGCAAGACGGCGACCGACCTGCTCGCGCAGATCAGGGGCGACGGCGCGAGCGAGGCGACCTCGCTCAACGCCCAGATCATCTGGAAGCCCGACTCGGGCTCCGCGGTCGACGCCGCGAGCGCGACCGTGATCCAGCCGGAGCTGGAGAAGATCGCCGCCCTCCCGGGCGTCGCCTGCGTCACCAACCCGTTCGCCACCGCGGCCGGCCTCGAGGCGCAGAAGGCCGGCCAGGCCGCGCAGGCCGCCGCCGCGAAGGCGAAGGCCGCGGGGGCGGCGGCGCAGGCCGCTGCGGGGCAGGGCGGGGCTGCAGCCCAGGCCGCCCAGGCCGCTGCCGCGCAGGCCGCGTCCGAAGCACAGGCCGCGGGTGCCGCCGCGCAGCAGGCCGCGGACAAGGCCAAGGCCGCCGGTCCCGCGGCGTACGGCGACGGCTGCCCGAAGGCCCAGGAGGCGCCCGACCTGAGCAAGGTCCCGGCCTCCGAGCTGCCGGCGTACCTCGCCGCGATCGAGGCCGCGACCAAGGCGACCTCGCCGATCAGCCAGGACGGCAAGGTCGCCTACTCGACCATCACGTTCGACAGCAAGGACGGCAACGTCCCCACCGAGACGGCCAAGACGATCATCCAGGACGTCAAGGACCTCGGTGCCGCCGACAACGGCCTGCAGATCGGTGCCAACGGCCAGGTGCTCGCGTTCGCCGGCCAGGAGCCGCCCAGCAGCGAGCTCTACGGCATCATCGTCGCGCTCGTCATCCTGCTCATCGCCTTCGGCTCGCTCATCGCGGCGGGCCTGCCGTTGATCACCGCCGGCTTCGGCGTCTCGCTCGGCGGCCTGCTCCTGCTCTGGGTCGCCAACTTCTACGACGTCGCGACGTTCGCGCCCACGCTGGCCTCGATGATCGGTCTCGGCGTCGGTATCGACTACTCGCTGTTCGTCATCAACCGCTACCGCCAGGCGATCCATGCCGGGCACAGTCCGCGGGACGCGGCGCTGGAGTCGGTCAACACCTCGGGCCGTGCTGTCGTGTTCGCCGCGAGCACCGTGATCATCGCGCTGCTCGGTCTGTGGATCATGCGGATCAGCTTCTTCAACGGCCTCTCGCTCGCCGCCTCGGGCACGGTGCTGCTCGTCATGCTGTCGGCGGTCTGGCTCCTCCCCGCCCTGCTGTCGATCCTCGGCCGCAGCGCGGTGCTGCCCGGTTCGCTCATCGTGTCGCGCGCCTTCCAGCGCCTCACCTGGAAGCGACTGGGCATCGGCGTCCTCGCCCTCGTGGCGGTCGGCGCGGTGGCGGCCATCCCGAAGGTGGGCGCGGGGATCGCCGGCCTGCTCGGCCTCGGCATCTACGCGTTCGTCCTGTACGCCGCCGGTCGTCTCGGCGACGCCCCGGACATCGCCCGCCGCTCGCCGCTGGGCTTCCTCGGCGCGCCGTTCCGCGGCTTCTACAAGCTCACCCGCGAGCACCGGCACGAGCGCGAGCCCTGGCACGCCGAGGGCGGCCACTTCGCGTCGTACGCACGCCTGCTGCAGAAGGTGCCGGTCGTCCCGGCGCTGCTCTCGCTCGGTGCGGTGCTGCTGCTCGCCGTCCCGGCGCTCTCGCTGCGCCTGGGCTTCCCCGACGACTCGGGCACCGCCCCGGGCTCGCCGTCGCGCATCGCCTACGACCTCACCACCGAGGGCTTCGGCGCCGGCGCCAACGGTCCGTTCTTCGTCGCCGTCCAGCTGCCCAAGGCGGGCGACGTCCAGGGTCTCGGCGCGGTCGTGAAGGGGCTGGAGGAGACGCCGGGTGTTGCGTCGGTCTTCCCGAGCACCCCGATGCTGCCGCTCGTCACCTCGCAGCTCGGCGACCAGACCGTCACCGTCGTGAAGGTGGTGCCGGAGACCGGTCCGCAGGACGAGGCCACCGACACTCTGCTCGACACCCTGCGCAACGACACGCTGCCGCAGGTCAAGGAGGCCACCGGGGTGGCCGGGTACGTCGGCGGCACCACGGCCATCACGGCGGACTTCACCTCGGTGATGGCGCAGGCGCTGCCGGTCTTCCTCGCAGTCGTGGTCGGTCTCGGCTTCCTGATGCTGCTCATCCTGTTCCGCGCCCCGGTGGTGTCGCTGACCGCGGTCGTCACGAGCCTGCTGTCGTTCGCGGCGTCGCTCGGCGTCACCGTCGCGGTGTTCCAGTGGGGCTGGCTCAACGACCTGCTCGGCGTCACCGGGACAGGCCCGATCTTCCCGTTCCTGCCGGTCATGGTGTTCGCGATCCTGTTCGGCCTGTCGATGGACTACCAGGTGTTCCTGGTGAGCCGGATGCAGGAGGAGCACGCTCGCGGCACCGAGAACCAGGCGGCGGTGCGCCGTGGTCTGGCCGGCTCCGGCCGCGTCGTGCTCATGGCGGCGCTGATCATGGCGAGCGTGTTCGCGGCGTTCATCCCGACCCCGAACAACACGATCAAGCTGTTCGGCGTGGCGCTGGCCTCGGCGGTGCTCGTCGACGCCTTCCTCATCCGCCTGGTGTTCGTGCCCTCGCTGATGTCGATCCTGGGCAAGGTCAACTGGTGGCTGCCGCGGTGGCTGGACAAGGTGCTGCCGCACTTCGAGGTCGAGGGCGGCGCGGACGAGATCCCGGACGACGGGTCGCCCGACCCCGATCCGCAGCCCGAGCCGGTCGCCACCGCCTGACCGCACGGCGCTCGACCCGCACGGCGCTCGACCCGCACGGCGCGCAGGGCCCCGGGACCACCACACGGTCCCGGGGCCCTTCGCCGTGCACCAGATCGCGGTGAGGGTGCCCCAGCGTGCGTCAGAGGCAGGTCATCGTCCCCACGCGGCGGGAACGGGCACCGGTCCCTACTGGAGAGCGTGCGGTCGTGAGGGGAGCCCTGCCTGCGTCTGAGGCAGGTCGGGGCACCGTCACCGCGAGTCAGGGGGAGCAGACGCCGGGTCGGTGGGGGTCGGGTCGGTGGGGGTCGGGTCGGTGTTCGGAGGGTCGGAGGGGGCGGTGTCGGAGGGGGCAGCGTCGGCGGGGGCAGCGTCGGACGGGAGAGGCGGGGCGTCGTCGGCGTGGCGGAGGAAGGCCACCGCGACGCCGGCGAGGACCATCAGGACGCCGGCCAGCTGCAGCATCGAGCTGCCGTTGGAAAGGCGCAGCAGGAGTAGCAGGCCCAGCGCCGCCAGGAGCGCGCCGTAGAGCTTCCGCATCGCCGTGCCTGCTCCTGCCGTCCGGGTGTCGCCCCACTGTGGCACGCCACCCGCGACGACGCCCTGCGTGCGCGCGGGCCCGGGGGCTAGCCTGCACGCGTCGGACCGACCGGTCCGGCACCCGATCCACGAACGACACCGCACTCGACCGGCCGTCCTGGCCCTTGCGAACCGCGACCGCGCCCTGCTGCGCGGTCTCCGGCTGGTGCTCGCGCGTGCTCGTCGACCGGGAGGCACCCCCGTGGACCCGATCACCGTGGTCGCCCTTGTGGTCGCCGCCGCGCTCGGCGTCCTCGCCGTGGTGCTCGCGGTCGGGTCGCGCCGGGAGCGCGCCGCCCGCGCCGAGTCCGACCGCACCCGCGACGCCCAGGTGGCGGCGCTCGTCGACATCCAGCTCGCCCGCCGCCACGACGACGCCGAGCGCCGCGCCGAGCGGGTGCGCGCCGAGGCGGCCGAGGAGTCCGACCGGGTCCGGGCCCTCGCGGCTGCGGCGCTCGCGGCGGCCGAGCTCGCCCGCACCGAGGCGGCCGACGACGTGCGCCGCGCCGAGGAGCGCCGTACCCAGGTCGAGGCCGACGTCGCGGCGTCGCGGGCCGAGATCGCGGCCGCCCGGGCCGAGCTCGCCGTCCTGCGGGAGGAGGGCGTGCGTCGCGAGCAGCGCCTCGCCGAGCGGGAGGAGCGCCTCGACGCCGAGAGCGCCGCGCTCCTGGAGCGGCGTACGGCGCTCGAGACGGCGGAGGCGGATCTCGCGGCGCGCGCCTCCGGTGTCGCACAGCAGGAGGCCGCGCTCGCCGCAGAGCGGGCCGAGGCCCTCGAGCGGGTCGCGAGCCTCACGTCGGAGCAGGCTCGCGCCGAGGTGGTCGCGCAGGTCGAGCAGCAGGCCAAGCGCGAGGCGGCGCTGACGGTCCGGGAGATCGAGCGCGAGGCGCGCGAGGAGGGCGAGGCCCGGGCCCGGCGCATCGTCACCCTCGCCGCGCAGCGCATCGCCTCGGAGCAGACGGCGGAGTCCAGCGTCGCCGTGCTGCACCTGCCCGACGACGCGATGAAGGGCCGCATCATCGGCCGCGAGGGCCGCAACATCCGCACCTTCGAGGCCGTCACCGGCGTCAACCTCCTCATCGACGACACTCCCGAAGCCGTGCTGCTCAGCAGTTTCGACCCGGTGCGCCGCGAGGTCGCCCGCATCACCCTGCAGGCGCTCGTGGACGACGGCCGCATCCAGCCGAGCCGGATCGAGGAGGTCTACGAGCGCAGCCGCCTCGAGGTCGACGCCCGTTGCCTGCGCGCCGCCGAGGACGCCCTGGTCGAGCTCGGGCTCGGCGACATGCATCCCGACCTCGTCGTGCTGCTCGGCCGGCTGCGCTACCGCACGTCGTACGGGCAGAACGTGCTCGGCCACCTCGTCGAGGCCGCGCACCTGGCCGGGATCATGGCCGCCGAGCTGCGGCTGCCCGTCGAGCACGCCAAGCGCTGCGCCCTGCTGCACGACGTCGGCAAGGCGCTCACCCACGAGGTCGAGGGATCGCACGCGATCATCGGCGCGGAGGTCGCGCGGCGCTACGGCGAGCACGACGACGTCGTCCACGCGATCGAGGCGCACCACAACGAGGTGGAGGTGCGCACCCTCGAGGCGGTGCTCACCCAGACCGCCGACGCCATGAGCGGCGGTCGCCCCGGTGCGCGGCGCGAGTCGCTCGAGCACTACGTCGAGCGCCTCGAGCGGCTCGAGCAGATCGCGCAGTCCTACCGCGGGGTCGACCGCGTGTTCGCGATGCAGGCCGGCCGCGAGGTGCGGGTGGTGGTGCTGCCCGACGAGGTCGACGACATCGGCGCCCAGGTGCTCGCGCGCGACATCGCCGCCGAGATCGAGCACGAGCTCACCTACCCCGGTCAGATCCGCGTCACGGTGGTCCGCGAGTCGCGCGCCACCGGCCTGGCCCGCTGACCGGGTCGGACTCTCCGCGCTCAGCGTGGTCGACGAACGCCGCGACCCTCGCCCTGCGCCGAGCTGGTGACGCGAGGCCCTGGGCGCCTTGCTCATGCGGTGCCGCGGGGGGCGACGGGTCCGGTTGTCGTCGACGGGGCAGGGGCGGGAGCGAGGCCCCGACCGGCAGAGGCGCGTCGGCGGCGCTCGGGCGCGGGACATCGGTGGGATTGCGCCGGACGCGTGACGCTGGGGAGCCGGTGGCCGCCGGACATGGGCCGAGCGGGTGACGTCGCCTTCACACCGGGTGAGTCCGCGCAGGACCCTGTGCGCACCGCCCGCGGAGACGCGGGCGGGCCACACCGACGACGAGGAGCCCCGATGCTCGGCCGCGTGGTGTCCCGCGTGGGGCGCGCACCCGTCGCGCGCCGGGTCGTCACCTCGACCCCGGGCCTGCGCGAGACCACGCGCCGGTTCGTCGGCGGCGCCGACGCACCGTCGGCGGTCATCACCGCCGAGTCGCTGCACGAGCAGGGTCTGCGCACCACGCTGCACCTGCGGGCCGGCGAGGTCCGCACCGCCGCGGAGGCCGACGAGCACGTCCGCGCGTACGCCGAGCTCGCCACCCGCCTCGCGAGCGCGGGCTGCGGACCGGCGTCGGAGATCTCGCTGCGCCTCGACCAGCTCGGCCTGCACGCCCCCGGTGGCTGGGCGGGCGCGGTGGACCGCCTGCACGACGTCGTCGCCCGGGCCGCCGACTGCGGTCTGTTCGTCACCGTCGACATGGGCCCGGAGGAGGAGGTGGGGCGCACGCTGGCCGCGGTGGCCGCGGCGCGCGAGGCCCACCCCTCGCTCGGCGTGACCCTGCAGGCGGCGCTGCGGCGTACCGCGGACGACTGCCGCATGCTCGCGCACGGCGGCTCCCGCGTGCGGCTGGTGAAGGGCGAGCACCCGGCGGCGCCGGGAACCGGGTTCGCCGAGCCCGACGAGATCGATGCCGCGTTCCTGCGCTGCCTGGCGATCCTCATGGACGGCCAGGGCTACCCGATGGTCGCGACCCACGACCCGCGACTGATGGACGCCGCCCTGCGGTTGGCCCGTGAGGCGGGCCGCAAGTCGCCGGAGTGGGAGCTGCAGATGCTCCTCGGCGTCCGGCGCGAGGACCAGCGGGCGCTGGCGGCCGACGGCGTCCGGGTGCGCGTCTACGTGCCCTACGGCCCGGACTGGTACGGCTGGTTCGTCACCCGCATGGCCGAGCGGCCCGCGAACCTGCGCCTGCTCGCCCACGCGCTGCTGTCCCGCGACGAGCTCCGCGCCACCGAGGCGGTCTGACGCGTCGGTCGCGTCGCAGGTCGCCGCGGCCGCCGCCGCTGCTCTCCCATGGGGGCATGGGCGGGCCCGGTGCGGGAGGGTGGTGGCGTGAGCGCGCTCCCGGTGGCGAGCCGTCGTACGGCGGCGGTCGTCGCGTCGGCCTGCTCGGCGGTCGTCGTGCTGCTCGGGCTGGCAGTGGAGCGGGCATGGTCGCCGCTGCTGCGGCTCGACGCCGCGATCGAGGAGCCGGTGCACTCCTGGGCGGTGCGGACGCCCTGGGCCGTCGACGCATCCCGCTTCCTGGAGACCATCGGCCGGTTCCGGGTGTCGTTCTGGGTGGCGGTCGCGACCGTGGTGGTCCTCCTCGTGGCGCGGCGGTGGCGGCTCGCGGTCGGCGTCGCGCTGCTCGCCCTGGTGGCACCTGTGGTCACCGACCAGATCAAGCTCGTGGTCGGTCGGGCGCGGCCGGTGTGGCCGGACCCGCTCGGCGCGGAGCCGACGTACTCGTTCCCGAGCGGTCACGCGACCGGCGGCCTGGCGGTGTACGCCGGCTGCGGCATCGCCCTCGCGCTGCTGCTCCGGGACGGGCGGTGGGCGTGGGCGCTCGCGATCGCGTCCACGACGCTCGGGCTCTCAATCGGCGTCTCGCGGGTCGTGCTCGGCGTCCACTGGCCCAGCGACGTCGTGGCCGGCTGGTGCGTCGCGGTCGCCGTGGCCGCCGCCCTCGTCGTCCTGCTGCTCCCGTGGCCCCGGGAGACCACCGATCCGGGGGGTTGAGCGGGCGCGGCCGGGCCTCGCGGCGCCCCGTTCGGTTCGGGGCGGGGCGGGGGACCCACGTACCCTGTCCTCACCATGCGCACGTACGAGGTCCGCACCTACGGGTGCCAGATGAACGTCCACGACTCCGAGCGGCTCTCCGGCCTGCTCGAGGACGCCGGCTACTCCCGCGCACCCGAGGGTGAGCAGGCCGACGTCGTCGTGTTCAACACCTGTGCCGTGCGCGAGAACGCCGACAACCGGCTCTACGGCAACCTCGGTCACCTCAAGCCGGTCAAGGACGCCCACCCCGGCATGCAGATCGCCGTCGGCGGCTGCATGGCGCAGAAGGACCGCGGCGAGGTGGTGCGTCGCGCGCCGTGGGTCGACGTCGTGTTCGGCACCCACAACATCGGGTCGCTGCCGGTGCTCCTCGAGCGTGCGCGCGTCCAGCAGGAGGCGCAGGTCGAGATCCTCGAGTCGCTCGAGGTGTTCCCGTCCACGCTGCCGACGAGGCGCGAATCGGCGTACGCCGCCTGGGTGTCGATCTCGGTCGGGTGCAACAACACCTGCACCTTCTGCATCGTGCCGTCGTTGCGCGGTCGCGAGAAGGACCGCCGCCCGGGCGAGATCCTCGCCGAGATCGAGGCGCTGGTGGCCGAGGGCGTGAGCGAGGTGACGCTGCTCGGCCAGAACGTGAACGCGTACGGCGTCGAGTTCGGCGACCGCGCGGCGTTCGCGAAGCTGCTGCGCGCGTGCGGATCGATCGACGGCCTCGAGCGCGTGCGGTTCACCTCGCCGCACCCGGCGGACTTCACCGACGACGTCATCGCCGCGATGGCCGAGACGCCGAACGTGATGCCCTCGTTGCACATGCCGCTGCAGAGCGGGTCGGACCGGCTGCTCAAGGCGATGCGCCGCTCCTACCGCAGCGAGCGCTACCTCGGCATCATCGACCGCGTCCGCGCCGCGATGCCCGACGCCGCGATCACCACCGACATCATCGTCGGGTTCCCCGGCGAGACCGACGACGACCACCGCGCCACGCTCGACGTCGTGCGCGCCGCGCGGTTCGCCAGCGCCTTCACCTTCCAGTACTCGCCGCGCCCCGGCACACCGGCCGCCACCATGCCCGACCAGGTGCCGGCGTCGGTCGTGAAGGAGCGCTACGCCGAGCTGGCCGCGCTCGTCGACGAGATCGCCTGGGACGAGAACAAGAAGCTCGTCGGCCGCACGGTCGAGCTGCTCGTCGCGGAGGGCGAGGGTCGCAAGGACGGCGCCACCGCGCGGCTGTCCGGACGTGCGCCCGACAACCGCCTCGTGCACTTCACGCCCGCCGCGACCGGCGAGCCCGGCGACGACGGCGTCCCGCGCCCCGGCGACGTCGTGACCGTCGAGATCACCTACGCCGCGCCGCACCACCTCGTGAGCGACCTGCCGGCGACGGGCTTGCGGCGTACCCGGTCCGGCGACGCCTGGCAGTCGCGCACCGCGGACGACTCCTGCGCTCCGACCGCTCCGACCGCTCCGGCCGCTCCGGGCGGGCGGGGCGAGCCCGCCCCCGTCCTCCTCGGCCTCCCGACCCTGCGCCCCTGACCCCGGCACCGCCGACCCCGGCGCCGCGCCCTCACGACGTCACTGCCCGAGCGCACGGTTCCCACGACGTCACTGCCCGAGCGCACGGTTCCCGCGACGTCACTGCCCGAGCGCACGGTTTCTCGCGCGGTTTCCGTGCGTTCCGGCAGTGACGTCGGCGGGTCGGCCGCCGTGAGGTCGCCGCGCTGCCGGGTCTGTCGACCGCGGGGCGGAGGTCGGGAGGTGGGCTGGAGCGGTCTCACCTAGGGTCGTGCGTGTGATCACCGCCGCCGCGTTCGTGCCGAGCACACCGCTGCTCGCGCCCGAGGCCGGGTCGGGCGCGGCGGACGAGATCGGCGACCTGCGCGCCGCCGCGCAGCAGGCCCTGGCCGACGCCCTCGCCACCGCCCCGCAGCGCGTCGTCGTGCTCGGTGCGTCGTCGCGCGTGATCGGTACGCCGCAGCCGCACGGGATCGCCACGCACGCGTCGGGCACCGGATCCCTGCGCGGTTTCGGTGTGGCGCTCGACGTGCCCCTCGACCCCGCGGTGCCCTCGGCGCAGCCCCTCTCGCTCGCGTCGACGATGGGGGCCTGGCTGCTCGGGAGTACTGGGTGGTCGGGTGAGCGCCTCGCGGTGGAGCTCGACCCGGCGTCCGACGACGCCGCGCTCGACGCGTGCGGGGCCTCGCTCGCCGACGACGTGCCGACGGTGCTGCTCGTGGTCGCCGACGGTTCGGCGTCACGGACCGAGAAGGCGCCGGCCGCGCTGCACCCCGACGCCGAGGCGTTCGACGCCTCGGTCGCGATGGCCCTGCTGTCGGGCGACCCCGCGGCGCTGGCCGCCCTCGACCGCGACCTCGCCTCGGCGGTCTCGTCGGCCGGCCGTCCGGCGTGGCGCGCCGCCGCCGCGGCGCTGCAGGGCGCGGCGTACGCCGCGGACCTGCTCGCCGACGAGGCGCCCTACGGCGTCGGCTACCTCGTCGCCTGCTGGACCCGCTGAGCCGTCGTCCGGCTCCAGGCGCTCCAACGCCGACGGCCGCCGCCGGCGTACACCGCTGCCGCGCGGACGCGCGCGGTCGCGGGGTGCACTACCGGCTCGCCGCGCTCCCGGGCCAGGGGCCGAACGGGTCACGCCCCGGAGCGTCCTTGGGCCGAACGGATGAGGGCAGGGTCGACCGAGTGGTCCGGGCGAGCGAACGCCCTCGCCGACGGCGAGGGCGTCGTCGCAGAGCGTGAGATCGGCTGCAGGAGCCGGCAGGTCAGGAGTGGCCGAGGTCCTCGGCCTCGTCCTCGGCGTCGGAGGCGACGTCGGCCACCGTGTCGGCCACGTCGCTCGCGGCATCCGTCGCGGCGGACGCGGCGTCGTCGGCGGGCTCGTGGGGGATCCACTCGCCGCCCGGCGAGGACTTCAGCGACTCGACGGCCATCGCCGTGACGGCCGCGGCCGTCCCGGTGACCGGATCGAGCTTGCCGCCGGTCTTCTCGCTGACGAAACCGTGCGCGGCGTCGACCGCCCCGGTGACCTTGTCGCCGTGCTGGTCGGCGAGGCCGCTCACGGCGTCCTTGGCGGCGCCCGCTGCGGCGCCCGCTGCGCCGGCCGCGGTGCCGGCGGCCTTGGCCGCGAGGTCCTTCGCAGCGTCGGGCACCGGCACGGCCGAGGCTGCGGCGGCGGCGGTCTGAGCGGCACTGGAGGCCGCGCTGGTGGCCGAGGACGCGGCTCCGGACGCGGCGCTGGCGGCCTTGCTCGCCGCCTCGGTCGCCTTGGCCGCGGCCTGCGTGGCCGCCTCGGTGGCCTTGTCGGCGCCGCCCCCGAAGAGCCCCTTGATGCTGTCGAGCAGACCCATGTCGTCCTCCGTCGCTGGTGCGGTACGCCGATCCTCGCGGGCCTGGCCGCGACGGCACAAGACCGGTGCGCGGGAGCCCGCGCACCGGTCCTGCGAACCGAGTCCTAGTTGGTGGCCATGCCGTCGATGACGCCGCCGGCAGCCTCGTCGATCTTCTCCGTGACGGGGGCGGACGCCCCGCCGGTCGCCTCGTCGACCTTGTCGGTCGCCTGGTCGACGACCTCCTTGGCCTTGTCGCCGCCGACGGCGTCGACGGCCTTGTCCGCCAGGTTCTTGGCGTCGTCGAGAAGACCCATGGAATCCTCCAGGGAAGCGGGGGTCGGAACGGATACCTCGACGCTAGAGGCTGCCGCGAGGAGGTGGGAGCGGTTTCGGACAACGTGTCCAGTGGATCGCGCGTGGTCGCCGTGGTCGGTCCCACGGCGTCCGGGAAGTCCGATCTCGGCGTAGCCCTGGCCCTGGCGCTCGGCGGCCAGGTCGTCAACGCCGACTCCATGCAGCTCTACCGGGGCATGGACGTGGGCACCGCCAAGCTCACCGCCCAGGAGCGTCGCGGTGTGCCCCACCACCTGCTCGACATCTGGGAGGTGACCGAGACCGCCTCGGTCGCCGACTACCAGGAGCAGGCCCGGACGCTGGTCGACACCCTGCGCGGCGAGGGCGTGGCACCTCTGCTCGTCGGAGGCTCCGGTCTGTACGTGCGGGCGGTGCTCGACGCGCTGGAGTTCCCGGGGACCGACCCCGACGTCCGCACGAGGCTCGAGGCCGAGCTCGAGGAGCAGGGCGCCGGGGTGCTCCATGCCCGTCTGGCGGCCGTGGACCCCGCGGCCGCCGCCGCGATCCTGCCCTCGAACGGGCGCCGCGTCGTGCGGGCGCTCGAGGTCGTCGAGATCACCGGCGGCTCGTTCACCGCGACCCTGCCCGAGCACCGCGACGTCTACCCGTCGGTGCAGATCGGCCTCGACGTCCCGCGCCCCGAGCTCGACCGGCGCATCGACGTACGCGTCGAGCGGATGTGGGCGGCGGGTCTCGTCGACGAGGTGCGCCGGCTGCTCGAGGTCGGGCTGCGCGAGGGGCGCACGGCGTCGCGCGCGCTCGGGTACGCCCAGGTGATCCGGTTCCTCGACGGCGAGATCGGTGAGCAGCAGGCGCTCGAGGACACCCAGCGCGCGACGCGCCGCTTCGCCCGTCGCCAGGACACCTGGTTCCGCCGCGACCCCCGCGTGGTGTGGCTCCCGTACGACGCCGCGGACCTGCTCGACCGGGCGCTGGCAGCCGCCACCCGCTGATGCCCTCGAAGCGACGTCACTGCCGGAATGCACGGTTCCCACGACGTCACTGCCGGAATGCACGGCTTTCAGCCGCGTTTCCGTGCGTTCGGGCAGTGACGTCCTCCCGGGAGCCCCGGCGGGGTCGGATGCTCGGGCGAGCGGGCGATTCGTCGACGCGCGCGGCGCTGCTGGTCGCATACTCGAGCCATGGGGGATGTCCACGTTCCTGGCCGCCGCGACCGCGCCATCGCCTCGACCGTCTCGGCTCTCACCGCTCTCGGCCTCTACCTCGTCGTCACGGTCCTGCTCGGGATCGTGGTCGTCCTCGTGTTCGCGCGCGAGGGCATCGGGCTCGCCTGGGCAGCCACCGTCGCTGGCGGCGACGTCATGCGCCAGGCGGCCACGACGGTCGACGCCCAGGTGCCGGCATGGGCGTCGTGGGGAGTCCTTGTCGTCGGCGCGCTTCTGGCCTGGCTGGGCTCCGCTCGCTTCGGGCGCGGACTCGTGGGGGACCCGGTCGGATCGATCAAGGCGCTCGGCCCCGACGGCGAGCCCGTGACGAGGGGGCGCACGCTGCTGCGTGCCGGCGTCCCCGTCGTCGTCGGGGTCATAGGCGTCGCCCTCGGTGTCGGGCCGGCGGCTCTGCTCGTGCTCGTCCTCTGCGCGGCGGTCGCGGCCCTCCGCGAGGACCGTCGCGGTCCGTTCGAGCTGCTCGGGGGCGTGCACCTCGCCTCCACCGACGCGGTCAAGATCGACCGCGACGTCTGGCGTGCGCGGCAGCGAGCGACGAAGGCCGCCGCCTCCGTCGACGAGCAGCCGGCCGGTACCTAGGCTGGCGCGGCCGAACGCCCTCGGTCGGGTCGCGGCGGGAGCGGGAGCGGGTCGTCTCACGACCGACGTCCAGCCGGGGCGGGCGCGCCGGGTCAGGCTGCGCACCGCATACTCGGAGGCATGGCCGACCTCTCCGTCCCGAGCCGGCGCGACCGGGCGATGGCGTCGCTGGTCTCGGCGACCGTCACGATCGGTCTGTTCATGCTCGTGTCGCTCGTGGTGGGTGCGGCCGGGGGCGCGGTGTTCGGTCGAGGCGGCTTCCCCGTATGGGCGGCCTGGGGTGCCCTGCTCCTGTCGGCGATCGTCGCGTGGCTCGGTGTCTCGCGCCTCGGCCGCGGTCTGATCGGCGACCGCGCCGGCTCGCTGCAGGCGCTCGGCCCAGACGGCCTGCCGGCCTCGCCGCTGCGCACGCTGGCGCGGTCCGGCGTACCGGTGCTCGTCGGCATCGTGGGGATCGTGCTCGGTCTCGGCCCGACCCTCGTGGTGGTGTACGCCGTGTGCGGCATGGTCGCCGTGCTGCGTACCGACCGCCGCGGACCGTTCGAGATGCTGTCCGGCGTGCAGCTCGTGCCGGCCGCGGCCACCGCCACTGTCGAGCTCGACGGCGCGGCTGCCGACACCGACTGACGCTACGGCCGCAGGCGGTAGTACTCCGTCCCGAACACCTTGCGGTACAAGGGCTTCGGCATGCGCAGGAAGGCGGCGAGCGTGCGGTCGCCGTCGTCGGCGGTGGCCTGCGAGGCGTGCGCGGCCATCGAGGCGCGCTTGGCGTCGGCATAGCGGCGTACGTCGACGCGGTGGGTGATGTCGGCGCTGGCGGTGAACGCCCGCTCGAACGAGGCGGGGTCGAACTCCGGCGGGAACCGGTAGACCTTCGACGCCAGCCGGATCCCGCGCAGCAGCAGATCGCGCGGGACGGTGGCCTCGAAGACCTGCGGGGTGCCGGCGAGCTCGCTCGCGCGCACGCCGAGCTGGTGCACGCGGACGTGGTCGGGGTGGCCGTAGCCGCCGTTCGGGTCGTACGTCACGAGCACGTCGGCGTCCTCCTCGCGCAGGATCTCGGCCAGCCGCGTCGCGCTCTCGACGAGCGGCGCTGCGCACAGCGGCACGGGTCCGTCGGCGACCTGCTCGGCCTCGCCGTGCAGCCCGGAGTCGGCGTACCCCAAGGACACCAGTCGATGGACGCCCAGCACGCGGCACGACTCCTCGAGCTCGGCCCGACGCCGCTCCGCGAGCCCGCCCTCGTGCATGTCGCTCGACGCGAGCCCCGCCGCGCCGTCGGTCGCGACGACCAGCACCACGCGCTGCCCCTCGGCCGCCGCGCGCGCCATCGTGCCCGCGGTGAGCAGCGCCTCGTCGTCGGGGTGCGCGTGCACGAACACCAGCGTCTTGGCCTCGGCACCCACCACACGAGGATCCTCCCAGACCCCCACAGCGGTCGGGGTGCCCCAACCTGCGATCGGCGCAGGGAACCGTCCCCCGATACGCCGGTGCGCCGCGCACGGTGGGGAGCTCCGCCCTCGCCTCTCGCAGGCTGGGGCGCATCGATCGGGAAGCGACGTGTGGGTGGGTAGGGTCGCGGGGTGCGGATCGTCCACATCTCCGACTGCTACCCGCCGCGGCTGGGGGGCATCGAGACGCAGGTCCGTGCGCTCGCCGTCCGGCAGGCCGAGCAGGGCCACGACGTCCATGTCATCACCGCGACCCCGAGCGACACGACGCGCAAGGGCACCGAGGTGCTCGACGGCGTCGTCGTCCACCGGGCGACGTCGCGGATGCCGGCCGATCTGCCGGTGCACCCGCGCGTCGTCCCGGTGCTCCGCACGATCCTCGGGCCGCACGGAGTGGCGCAGCATGCCGACGCCGTCCACGTCCACGGCGGCGTCGTCTCGCCGTTCGCCTACCCGGGCGCGAAGGTCGCGCGCGACCTCGGTCTGCCCACGGTCGTCACGATCCACGGCGTCTGGGGCGGCGTGTTCTCGCCGCTCGTGCGGCTCGCCGATCTCGTCACCGGCTGGACGCGCTGGGGCGTGGTCCTCACCGCCGTGAGCGACGCCGCGGCCGACCCGATCCGAGCCGTCGTCGGTCCCGACGTACCGGTCACGCTCGTCCCGAACGGCATCGACGTCGAGCGGTGGCGGATCGCGCACGTGGCGGGCGACCCGAAGGAGACGCGCGTCGTCGCCGTCATGCGGCTCGCGCCGCGCAAGCGCTCGATGGCGCTCGTGAGGATGGGGGAGCAGGCAGCGCGGCAGCTGCCCGACGGGCGCAGGCTCCGGCTCACGATCGTCGGCGACGGCCCGCTGCGCGGCCAGGTCGAGAAGCACGTGCGCAGCAACGGGTTCGAGCACGGCCGGTACGTCGTCGACGTGACCGGACGCCTCGCGCCTGACGGCGTGCGTGCCACGCTCGCGGCGTCCGACGCGTTCGTCGCTCCCGCGCTCATGGAGTCGTTCGGCATCGCCGCGCTCGAGGCGCGCACGGCAGGCCTTCCGGTGCTCGCATACGCCGGCACGGGGATCCGCTCGTTCGTGCGCGACGGCCGCGAGGGCCTGCTCGCCCGCGACGACGACCAGATGGTGGCCAACCTCGCGCGCATCGCGAGCGACGACGACCTGCGCGAGCGGATGGCCGAGCACAACCGCACCTCCGAGCCGGCCCAGTCCTGGCCCCGGGTCCTCCGGACGGTGGAGGACACCTACGAACGCGCCCGGTCCCTCGGTCTGGAGGTCTGAGAGGTATCTCCTGGTACCTCTCAGACCTCCAGAGCGGGTTCGACGGGCTCGACTAGGCTTCCGGGCATGACGTCCCGGGCCTCCTCGTACGCCGAGGCGCTGCGCCCGCTCGAGGGGCTCGAGTTCGTCAAGGGCCACGGCACGGGCAACGACTTCGTCCTCGTGCCCGACCTCGAGGCGCGGATCGACCTCGACGACGTGCAGGTGCAGGCGCTCACCGACCGCCGCTTCGGGATCGGCGGCGACGGCGTCCTGCGCGTCGTGCCCACGGTCGAGTGCGACGAGGTCGCCGACCAGGCCGGCCGCGCCGACTGGTTCATGGACTACCGCAACGCCGACGGCTCGGCCGCCGAGATGTGCGGCAACGGCGCGCGCGTGTTCGTGCGCTACCTCGTCGACAGCGGCCTCGAGAGCCGGCGCGAGTTCGCGATCGCGACGCGCGGCGGCGTACGACCGGTGCGCGTCGAGGACGACGGCGACATCAGCATCGACATGGGTACGGCGACCGCCCCGCTGCTGCGCGCGATGCCGGTCGTCGGTCTCGGTCAGCAGCAGTGGAACGGCAGCGGCGTCCTCGTCCCGAACCCGCACTGCATCGTGTTCGTCGACGACGACGACGCGCTCGACGCGCTCGATCTGAGCAGCGCGCCCTCGGTGGTGCCGCCAGCGATGTTCCCCGACGGTGTCAACGTCGAGTTCGTCGTGCCCGTCGGGCACCCCGGCGACCGCCACGTCCGCATGCGCGTGTTCGAGCGCGGGGTCGGCGAGACCCTCTCGTGCGGCACCGGCGCCGTCGCCGTGATGGTCGCCACCGCTGCGCGCGACGACGCGCCGCAGGAGACGGCCTACGACGTCGACGTGCCCGGCGGACGCGTGCGCGTCACCCGCCGCGCCGACGGCCATCTCGAGCTCCGTGGTCCGGCGGTGCTCGTCGCACGGGGGAGGATCACCGCATGACCGACGTCGTCGACGAGGGACCCGCGTTCGCCCGGGCCGTCGCACCGCTGATCGGGTCGCTGGGCGGGGGCTTCATGATCTCCCGCCAGGCCAAGGCCTTCGCCGTCGACCACGGGCTGCGCGGACGCGAGGCGTACGTCCTCGGCCGGGGCGCCGTCCTCGGCGACGTCGACGCCGACGTCGTGATCTCCGCCTTCGGCTTCTGGCCGGCCGACGTCATCCGTCCCGCGTGGGACGGCGGCCGTGCGGTGCTCCCGGTGCACGAGGCGCTGCCGAAGTACGCCGAGGTCTCCCGCGACTGGGGCCGGTTCCGATTCGACGGGTACGCCGACGCCGGCCGTCTCGCCGAGCTCCTGCGCACCGTCGCCGACGGAGCCGACGTCAACGCCGTCGCGCTCTTCGCCGGCTGGCGCGCGGTCGACCTCCCCGGCGACGACGAAGGCTCTCTCGCGCAGCTGCTGCACGTGCTGCGCGAGCAGCGCGGCGGCCTGCACCTCGTCGCGGTCGTCGCGAGCGGCCTCACGCCGCACCAGGCCGTGCTCACCGGACCTGGCGGCCCCGACAACGCGCGCTTCTTCGGTTACGAGGAGCCGTTCGAAGAGGTGTCGCACCTCGTCGAGATCCGTGCCGCCACCGAGGACCTCACCGACCGCCTGGTCGCTCCATCCTTCGACGTCCTCGGGCACGACGAGCGCACCGACCTCCTGCGGCTGCTCCAGACGGCGGCCGAGCACGCCCGCTCGAAGGGCTGACCGTGGCCGACGCCGCGGCGCCGCCGGTCGACGTCCGCGCGAAGCGCAGCCGCATCGCCGGCATCGACGTGGCGCGCGGGATCGCACTGATCGGCATGGCCGCGACGCACATGGTGCCGACCGCGAACGACGACTACTCGCTCACCATCGTCGGCTGGCTGTTCGCCGGCAAGGCGTCGGCGCTGTTCGCGGTGCTCGCCGGCGTGAGCCTGGCGATCGTCACCGGTGGCCGCAATCCGTTCTCGGGCAAGGACCTTCGCCGGTCGCGCGTCACGATCGCGGTGCGCGCCGCGTTGATCGGCGTGCTCGGCCTGCTCCTCGCCGCGACCGAGACCTACGTCGCGGTGATCCTCGCCTACTACGCCGTCTTCTTCCTCCTCACGCTTCCGTTCCTCGGGCTGCGGGCGCGGACGCTGGCGGTCCTCGCGGTCGCATGGGCGCTGCTCAGCCCGCAGATCTCCTACCTGGTCCGCACCACGCTCCTGCCCGATGCCCCGAACGACCAGGTCGACCTCGCGATGCTGCTCACGCAGCCGTTCACCGCCGCGCACGCGCTCCTGTTCACCGGCTACTACCCGGCGGCCACCTGGCTCACCTACCTGCTCGCGGGTCTCGCGCTCGGTCGGCTCGACCTGCGCCGCGCGCGCGTCGCGGGCTGGGTGCTCGGTGCCGGCGCGGTCCTCGCGGTCGCGTCGTGGGCGGTGTCGTCGTACCTGCTCGACGCGCTCGGCACCAGCGCCGTGCTGCGCAGCGAGAACGGCCCCGTCGAGCTCGTCGGCCGCCAGCTCAACCAGTACGAGTGGTACGGCGTCACGACCGCGGGCCAGCCGCAGTGGCTGCTCGTGGCAGGGGCGCACTCGGGCACCACGTTCGACCTGCTCCACACCACGGGTACGGCGATGGTCGTGCTCGGCGCGTGCCTGCTGCTGGCACGAGGGGTCGGCGTACGCCTGCTGCGCCCGCTCGCGGCGGTCGGGTCGATGACCCTCACGCTCTACACCCTGCACGTGCTGTCGCTGGCCGGCCCGATCCAGTGGCCGGCTCCGGCCTGGTACACCGCCCAGGTGCTGATCGCGCTCGTGGCCGCGCCGCTGTGGCTGATGCGGTTCCGCCGCGGCCCGCTCGAGGAGCTCGTCCACGACATCTCCACCACCGCCGGCCGCAAGGCCGTCCCAGCACCCCTGGCGTGATCTTGGTCGAACGTGGGTTTCCCGCCCCGATCCGGGTCCGGTAACCCACGTTCGACCAAGATCACGCGGAAGCCGCGGCGGCGTATCCGGTTGGCCGGGGGCGGCGCAGCCGTGCGACCCTGGACGCACCATGACCTACCAGCGCGACGATCTCGACGCCCTCGACGCGACCGACTACCTCGAGGACGACGTCGACCCCACCACCGGAGCGCTCGATCTCGCCGATCGCGCGGCGCTGCGCCGTGTCGCGGGGCTGTCGACCGAGCTCACCGACGTCACCGAGGTCGAGTACCGGCAGATCCGTCTCGAGCGCGTCGTGCTCGTCGGCGTCTGGACCGAGGGCACGCTCCACGATGCCGAGCGCTCGCTCGAGGAGCTCGCGCGCCTCGCCGAGACCGCAGGATCGGTCGTGGTCGACGCGCTCGTGCAGCGCCGCGACCGGCCCGATCCCGCGACCTACATCGGCTCGGGCAAGGCCCAGGAGCTGCGCGCCGTGGTGATCGAGAGCGGCGCCGACACCGTCATCGCCGACGGCGAGCTCGCGCCCGGTCAGTTGCGTCAGCTCGAGGACGTCGTGAAGGTGAAGGTCGTCGACCGCACCTGGCTGATCCTCGACATCTTCGCCCAGCACGCGCGCAGCCGAGAGGGCAAGGCGCAGGTCTCGCTCGCGCAGATGCAGTACCTACTGCCGCGCCTGCGCGGCTGGGGCGAGTCGCTGTCCCGCCAGGGCGGTGGCGCGGGTGGATCGGCCAGCGGCGGTGTGGGCACGCGCGGTCCTGGTGAGACGAAGATCGAGACCGACCGCCGGCGCATCAACAAGATGGTCGCGAAGCTGCGGCGCGAGATCCGCGAGATGAAGACCGCGCGCGACACCCAGCGCGCGGACCGCAAGCGGCACGGGGTGCCCAGCGTGGCGATCGCCGGTTACACCAACGCGGGCAAGTCCTCGCTGCTCAACCGCGTCACGGGCGCGGGCGTGCTCGTGGAGGACGCGCTGTTCGCCACTCTGGACCCGACCGTGCGCCGGGCACGCACACCGAACGGTCGCGACATCACCGTCACCGACACCGTCGGGTTCGTGCGCCACCTCCCGCACCAGCTCGTCGAGGCGTTCCGCTCGACGCTCGAGGAGGTGTCCGACGCCGACCTGATCCTGCACGTCGTCGACGGCAGCGACGAGGCTCCCGAGGAGCAGCTCACCGCCGTGCGCGAGGTGCTCGCGGAGATCGGTGCGCAGGACGTGCCCGAGATCGTCGTCATCAACAAGGCCGACATGGCCGACCCGGTCGTCCTCGCCCGGGTGCAGCGCCGCGAGCCGCACTCCGTGGTGGTCAGCGCGCGCAGCGGCGCGGGCATCGACGAGCTGCTCGCCATGATCGACGCCGATCTGCCGCACGCCGCGGTCGCGATCGACGTCGTCGTTCCCTACTCCCGCGGCGACCTCGTGGCCCGCGCGCACCGCGAGGGCGAGCTCGACACCGTGGAGCACGTGGAGACCGGCACGAGGCTCATCGGCCGCGTGAACGAGTCGCTCGCCCACGACCTCGAGTCCGCCACCGCCTGACCGACCTCCACAGCGGGCCGTGGGCGGGTCAGTCGCGCTGGTTCGGGAGTCGGGTGCGCTTGCCGGTGAGCAGGTCGGCATCGGCTCGGGCGATGGCGTGCTCGAGCGATTCCGAGAGACCCAGCTGGGTGCTCCCGCACGTCCAGGCGTGCGCCCAGCCCTCAGGTCGCGTCGCCTCGAACGTGGCCAGCGCGCGAGCCTGCAGGTCGTGGGCCGCGGTCGTCGAGGCCCCGACGAGCACGACCACGATCTCGTCGCCTCCCCAGCGGACGACGAGATCGCTGTCGCGCGCCGTCGCCGTCCACGCGTCGGCCGCCGTCACCAGCAGCGCGTCGCCGGCGAGGTGCCCCTGCGAGTCGTTGTAGGACTTGAACCGGTCCAGGTCCACCAGGCACACCGTGACGTCGGCGTGCGCCCGGCGCGCACCGGCCACCACCGGGGGAGCGAGCAGCGCCAGTGCGTGCCGGTTCAGCAGACCCGTCAGGTTGTCGTGCAGCGCCTGGTCGCGCAGCCGAGTCACCATGAGAGAGAAGGCGTAGGACGTGCCGACGATGATCACGCACCAGACGAGCGCCAGGAACGGCGTCGAGAGCAGCGGGTTCGAGAGCGTCGCCAGCAGGAACAGCACGACGCACGCGCCGACGTCGACGAGCAGCAGCCACGACGGCCGGGAGTAGGCGGCGAACATGCCGAGCGCCAGGATGCCGATGCCGATCGTGAGCTGGCCCTCGCTGTGCGGCACCTCGGCGACGGCCACGGCGGCAACCGCCCCCGCCGCCACGATGCAGACGTCGAGCCACCACGCGCCCGGGAGCCGGGGGGCGACGGACCACGTGACGACCGACAGCAGCAGCAGGGAGACGCCGACCCGCACCTCGAGGTCGCGGGCCATCTCGAACGAGCCGGGGAAGGCGTAGAAGAACCCGACGAGAGCCGTCGAGAACAGCATCCAGAGAGCGAGCACCTGGAACGGGGCGCGCGGCCCCGTCCAAGGTCCTGAGGCCGCCACGGGCCGCGCTGCGGAGCCCGTCGCGACGTCCCCGCGCGTCACGCTCCCACGGTGGCACGAACGCTCCCGTCACTCCCGCCGAGAGAGTGTGAGGAGAGTCCGACCGGATGTGTTCCGGGCTGAGGAACGCGGGTCGCGTCTCGGGGGCTGTGCCGCCGCGCGATCCACGGGCAGGGGAGCTCTCGCGAGCGGCTCCACGGCCCGCGGCACCCGTCGGGCTACTCGCCGTCCAGCGCCTCGCTGTCGGGGGCGAGGGCGTGCTCGGCCTTCTCGCGGAACATCCCCGTGTCGGCCCGCCGCAGCGCCAGGTAGAGATCCTCGTGCGGCACCCAGGTGGTGATTCCGACGCTGAACGGCGCCACCGTCCGCGCCCGCACCCGGGACACGAGGTCGGCGACGTCCTCCTCCGACGCCCCGGGCAGCACGAAGGCGAACTCGTCGCCGCCGAAGCGCGCCACCAGGTCCGACGTGCGGATCTCGCTCTCCCAGGCATCGGCGATCTGCACGAGGCGCTGGTCGCCGGCCACGTGCCCCCGCGAGTCGTTGAACTGCTTGAACTTGTCGAGGTCGATGATCCCGACGGTCACCGGCGTCTCGGTGCGCGCGGCCTGCGCGGCGACGAGGTCGCTCATCACCTCGAGCCCGCGCCGGTTGAGCACCCCGGTGAGGGGATCGTGCAGGGCCATCGCCCGCAGCCGTCCGGCCAGGACGTGGACCATGAGCGTCACGACGAGGACGGTCACGACCACGACGACGAAGAAGAGCGGCGACGGCAGGTGCGGGTCGAGGGCCAGCGTGGCGCCGTAGAGGCCCACCATGGCCGCGAGGTGCCAGATGAGGCGCTCGGTCGGGCGGAAGACGCCGGCGAACACCCCGAACATGACGAGCCCGAACCCGATCAGCAGCTGCCCCTCGCCGTCGGGCACCGCGACCAGGCCGGCCGCGGCCGCCACGTAGGCGAAGGCCAGCGCGACGTCGAGCGGCCAGCCGCTGCTGGCCCGCGGACCCAGCCACAGCAGCGCGACCGCCGTCAGCGCGGTCGCCGCACCGAGGCCCAGGTCGACCCAGCGCAGCTGCTCCGTGCCCGGGGAGAGGACGGCGAACAGGAGCGAGAACGCCGCGGTGATCCCCAGGATCGCGGCGAGGATGGCGTAGGGCGTCCGCTCGCCGAACGCGGTCTGGGCATGGTCGCGGCGCCCGTGCCCGCGCTGTGCCGACTCGGGCACGGAGGTGATCGACCGGGCCACAGGCACAGGGTAGGGACCGCGACCCCTCGACGCGTTCACCAACCTCACCGCAGCCTCGCCGCAGCCACCAGCCCACCGTCGGCCGCTGCCCGTCCGGCACAGCACCGGCCGGCCCTGCTCGGCCGGCTCCGGATCCCGACCAGTTCCCGTGGCCGCCGCCGGGCTGGGGGTGGGGCGCGCCGGTCGCGCGCCCCGGCTGGTTGGATCCTGCTGTGACCCCCGACGCCGACACGCCCTCCGAGGTCGCGGCGGCGCTCGCGGCGGCGGTCGAGGCGCTCGGCGGCGAGCACCGGCCCGGCCAGGTGCAGATGGCCGAGGCGGTGGCCGCGACGCTGGCCGGTGCGGGGCACCTGCTCGTCCAGGCCGGCACCGGCACCGGCAAGTCGCTCGCCTACCTCGTGCCCGCGGTGCTGCACGCCAGCAGCCCCGAGAAACGGGTCATCGTCGCGACGGCGACCCTCGCGCTGCAGCACCAGCTCGTCAGCCGCGACCTGCCGCGACTGGTCGACGCCCTGGAACCGGTGCTGGGGAGGCGTCCGACGTACGCCGTGCTCAAGGGCCGGCACAACTACGTCTGCCTCGAGCGGCTCAACCGCGAGGCGGGCGGCCCGGAGGACTCCGACGAGGACGCCCTCTTCGCCGCGCCCACGACCGCTCTCGGCAAGCAGGCCAAGGCGCTGCGCGCGTGGGTCGAGGAGACCGAGACGGGCGACCGCGACGATCTGCCGGAACCCGTCGACGGACGGGTCTGGCGCGGGGTCTCGGTGTCGGGCCGCGAGTGCGTCGGCGCGGCGAAGTGCCTGTACGGCGAGGAGTGCTTCGCCGAGGCCGCGCGCCGCAGGGCCAACGAGTCGCAGGTGGTCATCACCAACCACGCGATGCTCGCGATCCACGCGCTCGACAGCGTGCCGCTGCTGCCCGACCACGACGCCGTGGTCGTCGACGAGGGCCACGAGCTCGTCGACCGCGCCACCACCGCCGTCACCGACGAGATCTCGGGCAACGCCGTGCACCGCGCGGCGCAGCGCACCCGCCGCCTCGTCGACGCCGACCTCGCCGAGCGGCTCGAGACCGCGGCGGAGGCGCTCGAGATCGAGCTCGCCGCGCGTGCCGAGGGCCTGTTCGGTCCGGTGCGCGTCGAGAAGGTCGAGGGCACGCTGCTCCTCGCGCTCGCCTCCGTGCGCGACTCCGCGCACGCCGCGATCACCGCTCTCGCGAAGGACGCGTCGAGCAAGGACCAGGACGCCGAGTCGCTCGCCGCGCTCACCCGGGCCCGCGGCCTGCTCGGCGAGGTGCACGACGTCGCCGGCGAGCTGCTCGAGCTCTCCGACGAGGCGGTCGCGTGGCTCGACCCGGGCGACCGGCGTACGCCGACCCTGCGCATCGCGCCGCTCACCGTCGCGGGGCTGCTGCGCACGCAGCTCTTCGACGTGTCGCGCGTGGTGATCACCTCGGCGACGCTGCAGCTCGGCGGCTCGTTCGCACCGCTCGCGCTCTCCTTCGGACTGCCCACCGACGGCACGAGGTCGCCGTCGTCGGCGTGGACCGGGCTCGACGTCGGATCGCCGTTCGACCATGGCCGACAAGGGATCCTCTACGTCGCCACCTCCGTGCCGCCGCCCGGTCGCGAAGGCACCGACGTCAAGGCGCTCGACGAGCTCGGCGACCTCATCGCTGCCGCTGGCGGTCGCACCCTCGCGCTGTTCTCCTCGTGGCGCGGTGTCGAGCGGGCGGCCGAGCACCTCGCCGATGCGCTGCCCGACAAGCTCCTCGATCGCGGGATCGTGCCGCCCGACGTGCAGGTGCTCGTCCAGAAGCGCGGCGACTCGGTGGCCGACCTCGTCTCGCGCTTCGCCGCCGACCCGCGCTCGGTGCTGCTCGGGACGCTGTCGCTGTGGCAGGGGGTCGACGTACCCGGGGAGTCCTGCCACCTCGTGGTGATCGACCGCATCCCCTTCCCGCGTCCGGACGACCCTCTCGTCGCGGCGCGGTCCAAGCACGCCGAGGACGAGGGCGGCAACGGCTTCACGCAGGTGTCGGTACCGCGCGCCGCCCTGCTGCTGGCCCAGGGGGTCGGTCGGCTCATCCGGAGCTCGACCGACCGCGGCGTCGTCGCCGTCCTCGACCCGCGTCTGGCGACCGCCCGCTACGGCGACTTCCTCCGCGCGTCGCTGCCCCCGTTCTGGTTCACCACCGACGGCGCCCTGGTCCGGCAGTCGCTGACCCGGCTCGACGAGCTCGCTACCGAGACCGCCGTCCCACCGGCGAAGAAGAGGAAGCGGCCCCCTTCCGTCGACGGGTGAGGGGGGACCTTCTCGCGTCCCACGTCACTCCTCGGCGTCGCCCGGCGGCGGGGGGAGCAGCCCGACGGATCCCCTGCACGGACTCGCGCCCACGAGGCGCGCGGGTTGCGCGTCGGCCTCGCGGGCGCGGTCGGAGGAGACGGCTGGCGCACCCACCCCCCGTGGTCGCGCCGGCCAGTCCGTCGTCCGGAGACATCCCCTC
>JAKOVT010000388.1 GCA_029781935.1 Actinomycetes bacterium
CGCCGGCGAGGCCGAGGCGGCCGAGGGCGCCTTCCACCGCCTTGCCCTGCGGGTCGAGGATCTCGGGCTTGAGCATGACGTCGACGACGACGCGGGCCACGGGGCGCTCCCTGCAGGCGGCGGTACGAACGGTGGGCGACCGGGGGAAGGCGGTACACCGCATCCTATCGGCCGCCCGCTGCCGCCCCGACCACGCCTCGAACGCCGCGGGACGCCACCGAGCCCCGCCCCGCGGCGCCCACCCCCTCGACCGCGCCGGGCCCTCCCATGCCGGGCGCTGCGACACCGGACGCCGCGACACAGGACGTTGCGACACAGGGCCGTCGTCCCTCCCCCCGCACCCCCTGCGGTCGGGGTGCCCCGACCTGCGATAGGCGGGGGAGATCCTCGCCGCGCGGAGCGGGTCAGACCTCGGCGTCGCCGAAGAGCGCGCCGCGGAACGGCCCGAACGCCCGGTCGTCGCGGGCGAGCACGAGACCGCGGCCGGGGACGCCGGGGCGGTACCGGCTCCCATCGAGGTGCCGCACCGCGCCGCCCGCCTCGGCCAGCAGGAGCGACCCGGGTGCGTGGTCCCAGGCGCAGGACCGCCAGAGCAGTGCGGCGTCCGACGTGCCCTGGAGCAGCCGGACGTAGGCGACGGCGGCCGACATCGGGGGCGTCTGGTCGAGGTGGGCCAGCGCCGACGGATCGGCCCGGGCGAGCACGTCGGGCGGGATGAACCGGTCGGAGTACCAGCCGCGCAGGCCGGGGAATGCGGGCGGCGGGCCACCCGGCAGCTCGACGGGTACGCCGTCGAGCACGGTGCCCTCTCCCCGTACGGCGACCGCGAGGTTCCCGTGCACCGGCAGCCAGATCCACCCAGCCCTCACCTCGCCGGCCTCGACGAGGGCGACCATCACGCCGAAGTCGGGGCTGCCCTCCACGAAGTTGCCGGTGCCGTCGACGGGGTCGACGAGCCAGTACTCGGGCAGGGTCGTGAGGCCGTCGACCAGTGACGGGTCTGCGGCGACCGCCTCCTCACCGATCACGGGCGTCCCGGGACGGATCTGCTGCAGGCCCGCGGTGATGATCGTCTCGGCCTCGGTGTCGGCGACCGTGACGAGGTCGTCGGGACGGCTCTTCTCGGCGACCTGGTCGGGGGTCAGCCGGCGCCAACGCGGGAGGATCGCCTCCTCGGCGGCGGCGCGCAGCAGGTCGGCGACCGGAGCGGTGTCCACCTCAGCCGAGGCGGGCGGTGCCGGCGAGCGTGGCCCGGTTCCACGAGTCCCACGCCGAGCGGACCATCTCGCGCAGGTCGCGCTCGGCGCGCCAGCCGAGCTCGGCCTCCGCCTTCGCCGCGGAGGTGACGATCCGAGCCGGGTCGCCGGGGCGCCGAGGGCCGACGTCGTACGGCACCGGACGGCCGACGACCTCCGCCACCGCTGCCACGATCTCCTTGACCGACACTCCCTCCCCGCGGCCGAGGTTGTACGCCGGGGCGACGTCACGGCCGTCGGCGAGAGCGCGCGCCGCGGCGACGTGGGCGGTCGCGACGTCGGTGACGTGGATGTAGTCGCGGACGCACGAGCCGTCGGGCGTCGCGTAGTCGTCGCCGAACACGGTGGGAGTCCGGCCCTCGCTCACCGCGGCCAGCAGGATCGGGAACAGGTTGTGGGGGCTGACGTCGTAGACGCCGGGGATGCCGGAGCCGACCACGTTGAAGTAGCGCAGGCTGGTGTGGCGGAACGGCGCGTCGCCCTTCAGGGCGGCGGCGCGGGCGACGTCGGCGAGCAGCCACTCGCCGACGAGCTTGGACTCGCCGTACGGCGATTCCGGGTTCTTCGCGGTGCTCTCGGTGACCAGCTCGACGTCCGGCGTCCCGAACACGGCGGCGCTGCTGGAGAACACGACGTTGCGCACCCCGGCGCTCGCGCACTCCTCGAGCAGGATCCGGGTGCCCTCGACGTTCACGCGGTAGAAGTCCAGCGGCGCGCTGACGCTGACGCCGGCGTACTTGAGCGCGGCGACGTGCACCACGCCCTCGACGTCGGGACGGCGCAGCAGCGACGAGACGATCGCCGGGTCGGTGATCGATCCGTGCACCGTGTCCACACCGTCGGGCACGAACTCGTCGCGACCGGAGCTGAGGTCGTCGAGGACGACCGAGTCGATGCCCTCCTCGGCGAAGGCGTGCACGACGTGCGATCCGATGTAGCCGGCGCCGCCGGTGACGATCCAGGTCATGCGACCACCCTAGGCGGGCGACGCGGTCCAGGGCTCCCCCGCGGGAGGGCTCATCACGACCTCCCAGCCCCTTGCCAGGCCGGTGCCGCTGTCGGGAGGGATCAGGCGGCGTCGGAGGCGCGGCGCGGGGTGGGCAGCAGGGCGTCGCGGAGGTTCTCCCAGGCGCAGTCCAGGCACTCGCCGCCGACGGGCGAGTCGACGTACAGGGCGACGGCGCTGAAACTCCGACCGCACTCGAGGCAGGCCAGCACAGGCGCGAGCGCGGCGTGCTCGAGGTAGCTCGGTGCGTCGGGACGGACCAGCGAGCGGGCGCTGTGGTCCTCGCCGTCGACGGTGACGACGTGGACGTCGTCGATGCTCTGGACGCCGATGATGGCCGTGCGGCCGGTCACCGTGGACATGCTCGATCCCTTCGTGGGGGTCGTAGGTCGGACCGTGGGACCGGGTCTCGGTCCGCACTGATTCTCTCGGCCCTCCATGACGTCAACGTGAACACGGGGTCGCGGAATCCCTCCCCACGGGGCCGGGCGCGGGTGACGTCCGTCGCACCTCCGCGCCGACGTGTCCCGCGTCACCTCCACCCCGAGATGCGCGTGATCTTGGTCAGACGTGGGGTTCCGAGGCTCGGATCAACCGGGAACCCCGCATCTGACCAAGATCACGCCTGATCTGGGGTCAGCGGAAGGTGCGGCCGGTGAGGCGCTCGTAGGCCTCGACGTACTTGGCGCGGGTGCGCTCGACGACGTCGTCGGGCAGGGCGGGCGGGGCCTCGCCGGAGTGCCGGTCCCAGCCGCTCGCGGGCGAGGTGAGCCAGTCGCGGACGTACTGCTTGTCGTACGACGGCTGCGCGCGACCTGGCTCCCAGCCGTCGGCCGGCCAGTAGCGGCTCGAGTCGGGGGTGAGGACCTCGTCAGCGAGGACGGTCGTGCCGTCGGGACGCAGGCCGAACTCGAACTTGGTGTCGGCCAGGATGATCCCGCGCTCCGCCGCGATCGCGGCCGCCCGGTCGTACGCCGCCACGGTGAGCCGGCGCAGTGTCTGGGCCTCGTCCTGCCCGATCGTCGCGACGACCTCGTCGAAGGTGACGTTCTCGTCGTGGTCCCCGAGCGCGGCCTTGGTCGCGGGAGTGAAGATCGTCTTGGGCAGCTTCGAGCCGTCCTTGAGGCCCGGCGGCAGTCCGACGCCGCAGACCGACCCGCTCTCGGCGTACTCGACGAGCCCGGACCCGGTGAGATAGCCGCGGGCGACGCACTCGACCGGGAACATGTCGAGCTTCGAGCACACCATCGCGCGTCCCTTGACGGCGTCGGGGACGCGGGTCGAGATCACGTGGTTCGGCACGATGTCGGCGAGCCGCTCGAACCACCACAGGCTCATCGCCGTGAGGATCCGACCCTTGTCGGGGATCGGCGTGGGAAGCACCCAGTCGTAGGCCGAGATCCGGTCGCTCGCGACGAAGAGCAGCCGGCCGTGCGGGTCCTCGTACAGGTCGCGCACCTTGCCCGAGTAGACGTGCACGAACCCCTCGGGCAGGTCGTACTCCGGCACCGGCGGCGTCACCTTGTCGCTCACGTCGCGACCCTACCGGCCACCCCTCCCCGCATGAAGGTGCCCCGGAGCGCGATGGACGCGCTCAGGCGTCCTCACCGGTGCGGCTCGTCCCCGGGCCACCCACTGGCTCTTGACGCGGGGGTGCGGCAGGGTCAGGGGATGGGACGCGTGCTGTTCAGCCTGTCGGTCAGCCTCGACGGCTACTTCGAAGGGCCCGACCACGACCTGTCGTGGCAGAGCATCGACGAGGAGCTGCACCAGCACTTCAACGACCACGCCCGAGGCTTGCGCGCCTTCCTCGAGGGCCGGGTGACCCACGAGCTCATGGCGGCGTACTGGCCCACGGCCGACACCGACCCGGCGAGCACGCCGGTGGAGAAGGACTTCGCGAGCATCTGGCGCGACATGCCCAAGATCGTCTACTCCACGACGATCAGCGAGGCCGGCTGGAACGGCACCGTCGCCCGTGAGGTGGATCCGGTCGCCGTACGCCGGCTCCTCGACCAGGGCGACCTCTCGGTCGGAGGTCCGGGCCTCGCTACGACGTTCTTCCGCGAGGGCCTCGTCGACGAGGTCTGGCTCTACGTCCACCCCGTCGTGATCGGCGCGGGCCGGCGTCCCTTCGTCGCGGGCCAGCACGAGACCTTCCGCCTGCTGGAGACGGAGACCTTCAGCAGCGGGGTCGCCCGCCTGAGGTACGCCGTCGAGCGCTGATGACTCCGCCGGCGCGAGGAGCGCAGCGACGAGCTTCGGCGGCACCGGACGACTAGAGGATGGGCTCCGGGGTGTAGACGGCGGCGTCGGGACGCTCCGCGACGAGGTGCTCGACCTCGTCGACCACCGCGCTCACCTGGGCGCGCGCGGCGCCGGTGAACTCGATCGGCTCGGCGACGAGCGCATCGAGGTCCGCGCGGGAGAGCCCGAGGCGTCCGTCGGCCGCCAGACGGTCGAAGAGGTCGTTGGTCTCGGTGCCCTTCTCCCGCATCGAGAGCGCGACGGCGACGGCGTGCTCCTTGATGACCTCGTGCGCCGTCTCCCGACCGACCCCCGCCTTCACGGCGGCGACGAGGATCTTCGTCGTCGCGAGGAACGGCAGGTAGCGGCGCAGCTCGCGATCGGCGACGGCGGGGAACGCACCGAACTCGTCGAGCACCGTGAGGAAGGTCTCGAGCAGCCCGTCGATGGCGAAGAACGCGTCGGGCAGGGCGACCCGGCGTACGACGGAGCAGAAGACGTCGCCCTCGTTCCACTGCGCGCCCGAGAGCTCGCCGACCATCGAGGCATAGCCGCGCAGGATCACGGCGAATCCGTTGACCCGCTCGCACGAGCGCGAGTTCATCTTGTGCGGCATCGCCGACGAGCCGACCTGGCCCGGCTTGAAGCCCTCGGTGACGAGCTCGTTGCCGGCCATGAGGCGCACCGTGGTGGCGAACGACGACGGGCCGGCCGCCAGCTGCACGAGCGCGGAGACGACGTCGTAGTCGAGCGAGCGCGGGTAGACCTGGCCGACGCTGGTGAACAGCTGGCCGAAGCCGAGGTGCGCGGCGACGCGGTTCTCGAGGTCGTCGAGCGCATCGGCGTCGCCGTCGAGCAGGTCGAGCATGTCCTGCGACGTCCCGACCGGACCCTTGATGCCGCGCAGCGGGTAGCGCGCGATGAGCTCCTCGAGGCGCCGGTGCGCGACGAGCGTCTCGTCGGCCGCCGACGCGAACCGCTTGCCGAGCGTGGTCATCTGCGCGGCGACGTTGTGCGAGCGGCCCGCGATGGCCAGCTCCTCGTACTCCACCGCGCGCGCCGCGAGCCGCGCGAGCACGGCGACGGTCTTGTCGCGGATCACCTCGAGCGAGCGCAGCACCTGCAGCTGCTCGACGTTCTCGGTGAGGTCGCGCGAGGTCATGCCC
>JAKOVT010000391.1 GCA_029781935.1 Actinomycetes bacterium
GCGACGACGAGCACGCGCTCGACCTCGCGGTGGCGTTCACGGCGTCGGGCGTGTGCCGCACGGTGCGACGCGCCCACGGGCCGGTGCAGGGCGCGCGGGTCGTGGACCAGCGAGACGTCGCCTGATGCCGCCGGTCACCTACGTCGCCCTCGAGAACGTCAGCACCTCGCTCGGCACGCGGACGCTGCTGCACGACGTCACCGTCGGCATCACCGAGGGCGCCCGCATCGGCGTCGTCGGGCGCAACGGCGGGGGCAAGACGACCCTCGTCCGCGTGCTCACCGGCGACCAGCCGGTCGACACGGGCCGGGTGATCCGTGCCGGCTCGGTCACGATCGGCTGCCTGGCGCAGGGCGACGACCTCGACCCGGCTGCGACCTTGCGCGACGTCGTCGTCGGCGACCGGCCCGAGCACGAGTGGGCCGGCGACTCCCGGGTGCGCGACGTGCTCGACGGCCTGCTCGGCGGGGTCGAGGCTGCGGCGTACACCTCGGGGCTCGACACCCCGGTGTCGGTGATGTCGGGTGGCGAGAAGCGGCGCGCGGGTCTCGCCCGGCTGCTCGTGGAGGACCCCGACCTGCTCATCCTCGACGAGCCGACCAACCACCTCGACGTCGAGGCGATCACCTGGCTCGCGGAGCACCTCGCGCCGCGCCGTGGGGCGCTCGTGGCGGTCACGCACGACCGCTGGTTCCTCGACGCCGTCGCCACCGACACGTGGGAGGTCGTCGACGCCACGGTCCAGCGCTACGAGGGCGGGTACGCCGCCTACGTGCTCGCGAAGGCCGAGCGCTCGCGCCAGGCGGCTGCCACCGAGGAGCGCCGGCAGAACCTGCTGCGCAAGGAGCTCGCGTGGCTGCGCCGAGGGGCGCCCGCGCGCACGAGCAAGCCGAAGTTCCGCATCGACGCCGCGAACGCGCTCATCGCCGACGAGCCGCCGCCGCGCGACCGCCTCGCGCTGGAGAGGTTCGCGACCTCGCGCCTGGGCAAGCAGGTCTACGACCTCGAGGACGTCACGCTCGCCCCCGCGGCGGGTGCCGAGGCGGTGCTGCGCGTCCAGACCTGGCGGCTCGGTCCCGGCGACCGGGTCGGCGTCCTCGGTCCCAACGGTGCGGGCAAGACGACGCTGCTGCGTCTCCTCAACGCGGCGCACGACGGGAAGCTCGACCTCGGTCCCGACGAAGCGGGTGCTCTCGTCGGCGACCCATGGGCGCCGCCCGATGTGCGGGCGGGCTCGGTGCGCGTCGGGCAGACCGTCCACGTCGCGCACCTCTCGCAGGCGCTGGCGGAGATCGACCCGTCCGAGCGCGTGCTGGAGTCGGTGCAGCGGCAGGCGCAGTACGTCGACGTCGGCGGTCGCGACGCGTCGAGCCCGACGTGGAACGCGCGGACATCGGTGGCGGCAGGACAGACCGGCCGCTCGGTGTCCGCGCAGTCGCTGCTGGAGAGCTTCGGCTTCGTCGGCGACAAGCTCTCGACGCGGCTCGGCGACCTGTCCGGCGGCGAGCGGCGCAGGCTGCAGTTGCTTCGCCTGCTCGTCGGCGGGCCGAACGTGCTGCTGCTCGACGAGCCGACCAACGACCTCGACGTCGAGATGCTCACCGTCCTCGAGGACCTGCTCGACACCTGGCCCGGCACGCTCGTCGTCGTGAGCCACGACCGCTACTTCCTCGAGCGCACCACCGACGACCTCTACGCGCTGCTCGGCGACGGCACCTTGCGCCACCTCGTCGGCGGCGTCGACGAGTACCTCGACCGTCGACGCTCGTCCGGCCGCAGCAGCACCGCGACTGCTGCGCCGTCCTCGGGCTCGGCTGCGTCGGCCGACGTCGCGCCGCGGATGTCGGGGGGCGAGGCGCGTGCCGCGCGCAAGGAGCTCACCCGCATCGAGCGGCGGACCGAGAAGCTGCGCGCGGAGGAGGACCGGCTGCACGCCGCACTCGCCGACGCCGCGACCGACCACGAGAGGGTGCTCGCGCTCGATGCCGAGCTGCGCGCCGTCGTCGCGGAGCGCGAGCAGCTCGAGGAGCAGTGGCTCGAGCTCGCGTCCGCACTCGAGGACTAGGCCGGACTGTGCGCCGCGAGGTCGTGCTGCGGACGGCGCGGTTGGCGGTGACGACGTGGCTCCCCGACGACCTCGACGACCTGCACCGGCTGCACTCCGACCCCGTCACGATGCGGTACATCGGCGGCCGGACGGAGACGCGCGCGGAGTCCGCCGCGCGCCTGCACCGCTACCTCGACGAGCAGGCGACGCGCGGCTGGACCAGGTGGCGCGTGGAGTCGACGTCGGGCGAGTTCGTCGGGCGGGCCGGTCTCGGCTCCTACGACGACGACCGCGAGCTCGGCTACACGCTGGCTCGACGGGTCTGGGGACGCGGCCTCGCGACCGAGGTGGCCACCGCGCTCGTCGGCTGGCACGACCTGCATCCCGCTCCGCGCTCCGCAGGGCGCGGCGGCGTCCGCGACCTGTGGGGCTACGCCGACATCGACAACACCGCGAGCGTCCGGGTGCTGGTCAGGGCCGGCCTGTCGTTCGTCGAGACGCGGCCGGCGTACGGGACGACGTGCGCGTTCTTCCGCCGAGAGCCTCCGGGGGTGGCTGTCGGTGAGCGGGTGATCGCTGAAAGTGCTTCGGCCGCAAGCGAATTCATCGATGGAACCTCTTGACAGAAATCCGACTGGTGATCTAATCTGTCTCCATGTCCGTGACCCCTGCATCCGCCTGCGAGGCCGTGCTGGTGCCTGGGCGCGACGACGCCGTGGCGCGCGATGTCCAGGTCGTGCTCGATCTCGAGTGGCTCTTCGCGGCTCCTGCGGCCGAGCCGCCGACGTACACGCACGGACCTGCCGCAGAGCGCGTGGTGGAGTCCGTCGCGGAGCCAGCCGACCCCGCGACGCTGCCGATCGAGGAGCGGGTCGCGCTGCTGGTCGACGTCGAGCGCGAGTCCGCGCGGGCCGCGGCGCGACGGCTGCGGTCGGTCGTCGCGTGCGTAGGGCCGGTCTTCTGCGGCGACTCGATGCGCGAGCGGCACGTCGTCATGGAGCTCGCGCTCGCGCTGCGGATCGGGGAGAGCGCCGCGACCTCGCTCGTCGTGCTGGCGCGCACGCTGCACACCGACTACCCGGAGTTCCTCGCCGCGCTCGAGGCCGCCGAGATCAGCGAATGGCACTGCCGCGAGCTCGTGAGCGGCACCCGTCACGTCACCGATCCCGCCACGATCGCGGCGCTGCAGGAGCGGCTGCTGCCCAAGGCTCGTCGGCGTACGCCGGGCGAGTTCCGGCGCGACGTGCGGACCGCGATCGCCCACCTCGATGCCGAGCGCGAGGCAGAGCGCCGCGCCGCTGCCCGCGAGGACCGCTACGTCGCCTACCGAGCGCTCGACGACGGTCTCGGCTACGTCGGGATCGTCACCGACCAGCCGACAGCGCGCGCGATGTTCGACGCGATCACGTCCGCCGGCAGTGCGCTGCAGGCCGAACGCGGCGGTGCGGAGGCGGTCCGCGCCGGCGACACCGACGCGACCGCCGACGCCTGCCGGGCCGACGCGTTCGCGGCCCTCGTCCTCGGCCGCCGCGACGACGACGGGTCGGTCTGCTGGGACCGGTCGGAGGCGCAGGTGTCGTTGACCCTCGTCGTCGACCTCGACACGCTGCGCCGTGAGAGCAGCCGTCCCGGTCTCCTCGACGGGGAGCCCGTGCCGGCATCGGTCGCCCGCGAGATCGCGGGGATCGCGACCAGGTGGCGTCGGGCCGTCACCGACCCGGTCACCGGTCATCTCCTCGACTACGGCACCGAGCAGTACCTCCCCGCGCGCCTTCGCGACCACGTCCTCGCGCGCGACCTGTGCCGCGTGCCGGGCTGCACCGCCCGTTCGCAGTCGCGGCTGGAGATGGACCACGCGCTGCCGTTCCCCGAAGGAGCGTCGTCGGCGGCGAACTGCGGGGGGCTCTGCCGCCGCCACCACCAGCTCAAGACCGAGCGCTACGCCGACGTCGTCGACTCCCGGGCGGACGGGTCGGCCACGTGGGTCACCGCCTGGGGCCAGTCGGTCCGCATCCCCCCGCGGCCCTTCCTCCACGACCCCGCCGACGACGGCGTCGACGACGTCGGCCCGCCGCCGAGCCAGGCACCCCCCGACACGTCACCCGAGGCACCCCCCTTCTGATCTGAGCGGTGCCCCGCCCACGCGCCCGAAGACAGACCGAGAAGGAACCAGCACTTTCGCCCGGTGCGCCCAAGCTCGGGTCGCCTGAGTCCGCGGCTCACGAAGGCAACCCGCCGCCCCTGCGTGACACCGCCATCAGTCTGCGAACGCCAGAGCACAAGCCCTGAGGAATGCCAGCGTCTCGCCCTCGCGGTTCTGCGCTTCGTCCGTGGTCGTACCGAAGGCACGGTTCGCCGAGAGCTTGACGATGGTCACGTCGGCCGTCGGGTGCACATACACGAACTGGTTGTAGACGCCGATGGCGGAGAAGGAGCCGTCGTTGTCGCCCGGAATCCACCACTGGTAGCCGTAGCCTTCGGCCAGCAGATGGGTCCCCTCGATCACCCGCCCCGGCTCGGTGTGCGGCGCAGTGGAGCGGGTCGACGCCGCGACCCAGTCCGCGGGCACGACCTGCCGCTCGCCCGCGACGCCGCCGAGCCGGTAGAGCTCGCCCAGCCGCGCATAGTCGCGAGCCGTCAGCTGGAGTCCCCCGTACCCCATCTCGACGCCGAACGGGTCCACGATCCAGGCGCCCGGGTCGGTCATTCCCAGTGGCTCGACCAGCCGCGTCTGCATGTAGTCGGCCAGGCTGACGCCGGTGGCCGAGCGCAGGACCGCGGTGAGAGCTTGGGTGTCGCAGGAGTTGTAGCGGCACACCGTGTCGGGTGCGTGCTCGCGCACCATCGTCGCGACGATCCGATCCTGACCCCCGTGCGCGCCGGAGGTCGCGGCGCCGATGCGCAGGGCGTCCGACTCGGGATTCGAGTAGTCCTCGTTCCATCGTGCCCCGGAGGACATCTGGAGAAGGCTGCGAATCGGGACGCCGTCGTAAGCCGAGCCCGGTTCGACTGCGACGTACGAGCTGACGGGGTCTTCGATGCCTGCGATCGCGCCCTCCGCGACCGCGATCCCCAGGAGCGCAGAGACGAAGCTCTTCGCGACCGACATGGACATCCAAGGCACGTGCGGCCCGCCGGTCAGCCAGTAGTTCTCCTCCCTTATCCGTCCTCGGTGCAGCACAAGGAGGGCGGCCGTGTCTGTCTCGCCCAAGAGCTGCGCGGTCGATCGCTGTGTGCCCTGGAACACGAACGAGGTCGGCAACTCGGTCTCGGCGCCGCGCGTCCACTCACGGGGAGCGGACGACGGCGCCATCGGACGCGTGCTCACCAGGTCGGCCATCCGGCAGAAGTTCTCGTGCTGCGGGATTCCGGTGAACAGCCTCAACTGCTGCAACGTGCCCTGACGACTGACCGTGTCCTTCACTTCAGCTGCTCCATGATGACGAGAGGCACGACGCCGATGCGCCGTGTGCGTCCGTAGTCTCCACCAGGTCGCCACGCACGCACCGCCGGGAGGACCGGCGCCTATGTGCGCCGATATCGATCGGTTCTGCGGAGCCGCAGGCCTAGGCTCGGTCGATGACGCTGGACGAGGTCGCTCGCTACGCCGAGTCGCTCCCGGGCGTGAAGCGCAAGGGGACCGAGCTGCGCCCGGCCTGGTACGTCCAGGATCGGCTCGTCGTCCGGCTGAAGGAGGCCGGCGTCCTCGTGATCCGCGTCCCGCTCGGCGAGCGGGAGCCGCTGCTGGCGGCGGACCCGGAGGGCTTCGGCGTACCGCCTCGGATGGAGGCGCACCACAAGGTCGAGGCCTACCTCGATCGAGCGCAGCCGTCGTCCGTGCGGCGGGCGATCGACCTCGCCTGGCGCATGCAGCATCGGTGAGCGCGCGGGCTAGCCTCACCGGCATGACGGACGAGCGCGAGACGGACACGCTGGTCATCGGGGCCTCGGCGGCGGGGCTCGCCACCGCCGCGTGCCTCAAGGACGCGGGAGTCGCGTTCGAGGTGCTCGAGCGCGACGACGTCGTCGGCAGCGCGTGGCGCCACCACTACGACCGGCTGCACCTGCACACGCCGAAGTCGGCGTCGTCGTTGCCGGGTTTGCCGTTCCCGAAGCACTGGCCCCGATACGCGTCGCGCGACCAGGTCGTGCAGTACCTCGAGCACTACGCCGGCCACCACGGCATCGAGCCGCACTTCGGCACCGACGTCGCCTCGCTCGTGCGCGAGGACGGCGGCTGGTCCGTCACGACGAGCAACGGCACCTGGCACGCGCAGAACGTCGTGGTCGCCACCGGTGCGACGCGCACGCCGGTGCGCCCGACCTGGCCGGGCATGGACGAGTACGCCGGCGACCTCCTGCACTCGAGCGAGTACCGGAACGGGGAGAGGTGGCGCAGCGGCACCGTCCTGGTCGTGGGGTTCGGCAACTCCGCATGCGAGCAGGCGATCGACCTCGTCGAGCACGGCGTGGTCGCGCACATGGCGGTTCGGTCTGCGGTCAACGTGCTGCCGCGCGACGTGCTCGGCGTCGTACCGGTCCTGCAGATGGGCATCCTCATGCGCCACCTGCCGCCGCGCGTGGCCGACCTGATGGCGGCACCGATGGTGGCCGTGACCGTGGGCGACGTCGGCAAGGGCACCGGCCTGACGAAGCTGCCCTACGGCCCCAACACCCAGATCGCGCAGGACAACCACATCCCACTGCTCGACATCGGGACGATGGAGCACATCCGCGCGGGTCGCATCACGATCCACCCCGGCATCGAGCGGTTCACCGCGACCGGCGTCGTCTTCACCGACGGCACCTGGCTCGACTGCGACGCCGTCGTCCTCGCCACGGGGTACGAGCCCGCGCTCGCCGACTTCCTGCCCGAGTGGCGCTCGGTGTGCGGCGACGACGGCCGGCCGCGCATCTCCGGCGGCCCGACCGCGCTGCCCGGCCTCTACTTCTGCGGCCAGTACGTCGCGCCGTCCGGGATGCTCCGCGAGATGGGTCTCGAGGCGCGTCGCATCGCAGCGGACATCAGCGGTACGCCGCAGCCCTCGGTCCTCGACCGGGTGCGGAGCCTCGTCCGCCGCTGACCCGTCGATGTGTGCTGACGCCGGTGCCGACGCCAGCGTGGACACACATCGACGGTGGGGTCAGGTCTCGAAGGGGATCGCGAGCAGGCGCAGGAGGTCGGCGAGCTTCGCGCGGTCGCCGGGCTCGAGCGCGGCGAGGATGCGCCGCTCGTGGGCGAGCAGGTCGGTGAGGGCGTCGTCGACCCGGGTGCGGCCGGCGTCGGTGAGCAGCACGCGCACCGAGCGGCCGTCGTCGGGATCGGGCTCGCGCTCGACGAGTCCCTTGGCCTCGAGCCGGTCGATGCGGTTGGTCATCGTGCCGCTGGTGACGAGGGTGACCTGCAGCAGCCGCCCGGGGGACAGCGCGTACGGCGCCCCCTCCCGCCGCAGGGCGGCGAGCACGTCGAACTCCCACGGCTCGAGGCCGTGCGCGGCGAACGCCTCGCGCCGGGCGAGGTCGAGGTGCCGCGCGAGGCGGCTCACCCGGGAGAGGACCTCGAGCGGTCCGACGTCGAGATCGGGCCGCTCGCGCCGCCACGCGGTGACGAGGACGTCGACCTCGTCGTACGGCGCAGCGCTCATGCCACGAACACTACGCCCGGTCTCTCGACGTCGAGATACCTCCCCGTCGAACCCGCGTGATCTTGCTCGGGTGCGCGTTACCCGAGCGGGAAACCAGCACCCGAGCAAGATCACGCGCTGGGGTCGGGGCGGGGGAGGCGCCAGAGGCGTTCGCCGTCGGGGTCGTGCTCCGACGTCGGTACCAGGCCGATCGCGGCCGCCACCCGCTCGCTCGGCTCGTTGCCGGGGGCGATGTGCGCCTCGATCCGGACGACCGGCTGCCGCGGGACGTCGACATGGGTGCCGGCGAGCACGGCGTCGAGGACGGCTCCCGCGGCCTCGCGCGCGAACCCGCGGCCCTGGTACGCCGTGCCGACCACCCAGGCGAGCTCGGCGGCCCCGTCGTCGTGGCGGACCGTCGCCTGCACGAAGCCCGAGCACGCATCGGACGACCGGTCGCGCAGGATCCATGTGCACCACGTCTCGCGGCCGTCGGGCGAGGTGCCGGCGGCCCATCGCGAGTAGCGGGTGCGCAGGTCGTCGAGCGACGGCGACGCCTCGTCGGCGTAGAACGCATACAGCGCACGGTCGGCGAGCAGATCGACCATCTCGTCGGCGTGCGCGGCAGAGACCGGCTCGAGGTCGAGCCGCTCGGTCCGCAGCGGCGCGGTGGTCATCGGTACGCCGAGGTCAGCGCTCGGTCACGAGCTTGGGCTTCTTCTCCAGGCCCACGATGCCGTTCCACGCGAGGTTGACCACGTGGGCGACGACCTCGTCCTTCTTCGGCTTGCGCACGTCGAGCCACCACTGCCCGGTCAGGGCGACCATGCCCACGAACATGTTCGCGTACATCGGCGCGAACTTGGACGGGAAGCCGTTGCGGTCGAACTCCTTGGCCAACCGCTCGTCGACCTGGCTCGCGACGTCGCGCAGCAGGCTCGCGAAGTTGCCGGTGCTCTGCGACACCGGCGAGTCGCGCACGAGCACGCGGAAGCCGTCCGCGCGCGTCTCGATGTAGTCGAAGAGCGCCCGCGTGGCCTGCTCGAGCAGGGCTCGAGGAGCCCGGGCGGTGAGGGAGTCGCTGATCATCCCGAGCAGGATGTTCATCTCGCGGTCGACGATGACGGCGTAGAGGCCGTCCTTGCTGCCGAAGTGCTCGTAGACGACCGGCTTCGAGACGCCGGCCTTGGCGGCGATCTCCTCGATGGTGACCGCCTCGAACCCCTTCTCGGCGAAGAGCTTGCGGCCCACGTCGACGAGCTGCTCGCGCCGCTCGCGACCGCTCATGCGGACGCGCTCGGTACGCGCGCGGCGCGACGGCGTGGTCGGAGTCTCCTCCGCTGAGGCGGTGCTCGTGGGGTCGGTCACGGGCTCATCCTGCCCTGTCGCGACCGCGGGAAGGGACGGCGTGGCCGCGGTCACCGCACGTGCCGCGAGAAGCGGACGCCGTCCGGGTCGACGAGGCGGGCGCGCAACCGAGCCTCGCGCGGCCAGCGCACGTCCTCGGCCCAACCGCGCTTCTCGAACAGCCGGATCATCGCGGCCGAGGTGTCGAGCTGGCCGCGCAGCACGCCGTGACGCGCAGCGGTCGGGTCGCTGTGGTGCAGGTTGTGCCACGACTCGCCGCCCGAGAGCAGCGACAGCCAGGCGACGTTGCCCGAGCGGTCGCGCGTGCGGAACGGGTGCGTGCCCCAGATGTGGCAGACCGAGTTGATCGACCATGTGACGTGGTGCACGAGGGCGACCCGCACGAGCGAGGCCCAGAAGAAGGCGGTGAGCGCGCCGTGCCACGACCAGGTCAGCAGACCGCCGAGGACCGCGGGCGCGAGCAGGCTCACGAGCACCCAGGCGCGGAACTGCCGCGAGACGCGGACGATGTCGGGGTCCTTCTGCAGGTCGGGCGCGTAGCGCGCCACGGGCGACTGCTCGACGTCGACCAGCCAGCCGACGTGGGCGTAGAGGAATCCCTTGATCAGGCCGCGCGTCGACTGCCCGTAGGTCCACGGCGAGTGCGGGTCGCCGACGGCGTCGCTGAAGGCGTGGTGCTTGCGGTGGTCCGCGACCCAGCGGATGACCGGGCCCTGGATCGCGAGGCTGCCGGCGATCGCGAGCGCGATCTTCAGCGGGCGGTCGGGCGTGAAGGACCGGTGCGTGAACGCGCGGTGGAAGCCGATGGTGATGCCGTGCGCGGCGACGGCGTAGAACGCGACCGCGAGGACGACGTCGGTCCAACCCAGTCCCCAGCCCCAGGCGAACGGCGCAGCGAGCAGGACCGCGATCAGCGGCACCGCGACGACCACGACCACCGCGATCCGCTGGCCCAGGGTCTGCCGGTCTCCGCCGGAGTACGTGGGGCGCACGTCGGCGGCCGCGGCGTAGGCGTGACCGGTGAGCGCGTCGTCCTCGGCGGTGACGAGCAGGTCGGGGGTCGTGGTCACGCGGTGCTCCTGGTGGTCGGCGATGCTTACCTACGCAACCGTAACCTACGTCTCCGTAAGTTGTCGACCGGCCGCGGCGGCGGGGCTGGTGCCCGCACCGCGCCCTACGCTGGGGAGGACCTTCCCGGGTTGCTCTGCTGGTAGGGGCGACCGCACTTTGAATGCGGGTACGACGCAGGTTCGATTCCTGCCCCGGGAGCGCTGTGATGTCGCGGGAGACCGCTCGACGACAAGGACCTCGATGCCGACCATCGCCGACCACGCCCGTTACCCGCTCACGTTCGGGCCGAGCCCGGTGCACCCGCTCGACCGGCTGTCCGACCACCTCGGCGGGGCGCGCATCTGGGCCAAGCGGGAGGACTGCAACAGCGGTCTGGCCTACGGCGGCAACAAGGTGCGCAAGCTCGAGTACCTCGTGCCCGAGGCGCTCGCCCAGGGCGCCGACACCCTCGTGTCGATCGGCGGCTACCAGTCCAACCACACCCGCCAGGTCGCCGCGGTCGCGGCCAAGCTCGGAATGAAGGCCGTGCTGGTGCAGGAGAAGTGGGTCGATTGGCCCGACTCGGTCAACGACCGCGTCGGCAACATCATGCTCAGCCGGATCATGGGCGCGGAGGTGCGTCTCGACCCCGCCGGCTTCGACATCGGCTTCCGCGACAGCTGGACACGGGCCCTCGAGGACGTGAAGGAGCGCGGCGGCACGCCGTACGCCATCCCGGCGGGCGCGTCCGACCACCCGCTGGGCGGCCTCGGCTTCGCGAACTGGGCCTACGAGGTCGCGGAGCAGGAGAAGGAGCTCGGCGTCTTCTTCGACACGATCGTGGTCTGCACCGTCACGGGCAGCACGCACGCCGGGATGATCGCCGGGTTCGCGGCGCTGGAGGACGCCGGTGGGCGGCCGCGCCGTGTGCTGGGCATCGACGCCTCGGCCACGCTGGACAAGACCCGAGACCAGGTCGGTCGCATCGCCCGGCAGACCGCGTCGATCATCGGTGTCGACCGCGACCTGCGCGAGGACGAGATCACCGTGCTCGAGGGCTGGGCGGGCGAGCTCTACGGCATCCCGGTCGAGTCCACGCTCGACGCGATCCGCCTCACCGGTCGCCTCGAGGGCGTGATCCTGGACCCGGTCTACGAGGGCAAGTCGATGGCGGGGCTCATCGACCTCGTGCGCGACGGCACGATCGCGGAGGACTGCACCGTGCTCTACGCGCACCTCGGCGGGCAGCCGGCGCTCAACGCCTACAGCGCGCTGTTCACGTCGTAGGCATCGCCGGTGGGCGAGTCCCTCCAGCCCCATCCGTCACGCCGCGGCGGGACCACGGGTGACGGCGACCACCCATCGGTACGGGGCGGTCATCCGGACCCGTCGCGGCAGGTATCGTGACGCCTGCCTCGCCCGCCGCCCTCCGGAGAGCTGACGCCCACGTGAGCCGCACGCGCCCGTCCGCCGTCGTCGTCCTCGCTGCAGGCGAGGGCACCCGGATGAGGTCGGCGACGCCCAAGGTCCTGCACGAGGTCGGCGGTCGCACCCTCGTCGGCCACGTCCTCGCCGCCGTCGCCGCTCTCGACCCCGACCACGTCGTGGTCGTCGTCGGCCACGGACGCGATCTCGTCGAAGCGCACCTCGCTGATATCGCGCCCGACGCCGTCACCGTCGTGCAGGAGCAGCAGAACGGCACCGGGCACGCGATGCGCGTGGCGCTCGAGGGCCTCGATGCCGCGGGCATCGAGCTCGACGCCGACGGTCCCGTGCTGGTCGTCGCGGGCGACACCCCGCTGCTCGCGGGCGCGACGCTCGCCTCCCTCGTCGAGGTCCACGCCGCGGAGTCGGCCTCTTCCACCGTCCTCACCGCCGTGCTCGACGACCCGTCCGGATACGGCCGGGTGCTGCGCGACCCGGCCACCGGTCACGTCACCGGGATCGTGGAGCACAAGGACGCCGACGACGCCCAGCGCGCCGTGCACGAGGTGAACAGCGGCGTCTACGCCTTCGACGTCGACGCCCTGCGCGACGCGCTCGGCCAGCTGACCACCGACAACGTCCAGGGCGAGGAGTACCTCACCGACGTCCTGGGCCTGCACGTCGCCGCGGGCCTGCCGGTCGCGGCGGTCGCCGCGCCCGACGCGCACGAGATCCTCGGCGTCAACGACCGGGTCCAGCTGGCCGAGGCGCGAGGTCTGCTTCGCGACCGCGTGAACGAGCGCTGGATGCGCGAGGGCGTCACCATCGTCGATCCCGCCACGACCTGGATCGACGCCGATGTCGTCCTGGGGCGCGACTGCCGCATCGAGCGCAACACGGGGCTGCACGGCGCCACCCGCATCGCGACGGGTGCGCTCGTCGGCCCCGACACCACGCTCACCGACGTCGTCGTCGGGGAGGGCGCCAGCGTCGTGCGCACGCAGGGCACCGACGCCGAGATCGGCCCCGGCGCCACCGTCGGGCCGTTCACGTTCATCCGACCCGGGACGCGCCTGGCCGCCAAGGCCAAGCTCGGTGCCTACGTCGAGGCCAAGAACGCGGTCGTGGGAGCCGGCTCGAAGGTGCCCCACCTGTCCTACGTCGGCGACGTCGAGATCGGCGAGGGCTCCAACATCGGTGCTGCCACGGTCGTCGTGAACTACGACGGCGTCGCCAAGCACCGCACGGTGATCGGCGACCACGTGCGCGTGGGGAGCGACACGATGCTCGTGGCACCTGTGCACGTGGGCGACGGCGCCTACACGGCCGCGGGCTCGGTCATCACCGACGACGTCCCGCCGGGCGCGATGGCCGTGGGCCGGGCGCGCCAGCGCAACGTCGAGGGCTGGGTGGCGCGCCGGCGCCCCGGCAGCGCGGCCGCCGAGGCGGCGGAGAAGGCACACGCTTCCGGAGCGGCGACCGCCGGCTCCGGTGACGGCGCGAACGAGGAGCAGGGCCAGTGAGCGGCATCGTCCAGACCAGTTCGAAGAGGCTGGTGCTCATCGCCGGCCGCTCGCACCCCGAGCTCGCGCAGCACGTCGCGAAGGAGCTCGGGATCGACCTCGTCGACACCCAGGCCTACGACTTCGCCAACGGCGAGATCTTCGTGCGCTTCGAGGAGTCGGTGCGCGGCTGCGACGCCTTCGTGCTGCAGAGCCACACCGAGCCGATCAACAAGTGGATCATGGAGCAGCTGCTCATGGTCGACGCGCTCAAGCGCGCGTCGGCCAAGCGCATCACCGTGATCGCGCCCTTCTACGGGTACGCCCGCCAGGACAAGAAGCACCGCGGCCGCGAGCCCATCTCGGCCCGCTTGATCGCCGACCTCTTCCGCACCGCCGGCGCCGACCGGCTCATGGCCGTCGACCTGCACACCTCGCAGATCCAGGGCTTCTTCGACGGTCCGGTCGACCACCTCTTCGCCCTGCCGCTGCTGGTGAGGTACGTCGCCGAGACCGTCGAGGACCGCAGCCTCATCACGGTCGTGTCGCCCGACGCGGGCCGCGTGCGCGTCGCCGAGCGCTGGACCGACCTGCTCGGCGCGCCGCTGGCGATCATCCACAAGCGCCGCGACCCCGACGTGCCGAACGAGGCGAAGGTGCAGGAGGTCGTCGGCGAGGTCGAGGGCCGCGTCTGCGTCCTCATCGACGACATGATCGACACCGGCGGCACCATCGTGAAGGCGTCCGAGGCGCTGTTCGACAACGGCGCCTCGAAGGTGATCGTGGCCGCCACCCACGGCATCATGTCCGGCCCCGCGGTCGAGCGGTTCAACGGCAGCCGGATCCACGAGGTCGTCGTGACCGACACGCTGCCCATCCCCGAGGACCGCCGCTTCGACAAGCTGACGATCCTCCCCGTGGCACCGCTCATCGCCCGTGCCATCTCCGAGGTCTTCACCGACGGCTCGGTCACCAGCATGTTCGAGGCCGACAAGGTCTGAGGTGGCTCCTCCCGGTCGGCGTCCGGGGCGGTTTGGGCCTCCGGCGCTGCTGCGCCTAGACTGTGCAGGCTCCCTGGCGAGGGTGGACGGGCACGTCCCGCCGCACCGTGATCGACGCGGACCGCGCGGTCACGTGCGCCCGCTCTCGCCGAGGCGCCGACCGCCCCGCCGCGAGGCGCGGCACCCCCTGAACATGCGGCGCCAGCCGCTGCCCGCGACTCTCACGCCCGCGGGCGACGACGTACGAGGAGCAGTTGTGGCCCAGGTCAGCATCACCGCCGAGGCGCGGTCGGACTTCGGCAAGGGTGCGGCGCGCCGCACCCGCCGCGCGGGCCTGGTGCCCGCCGTCATCTACGGCAAGGGTCAGGAGCCGCAGCACGTCGCGCTGCCCGACCACGACCTCACCCTGGCCCTGCGCCACCCCGGGCTGGTGCTGGAGGTGTCCCTCGAGGGCACGACCGTGCTCGTCGCCCCCCGCGACGTCCAGCGCGACCCGGTCAAGCGCACGCTCGAGCACGTCGACCTCGTGGTCCTCAACAAGGCCGAGGCCGCCGAGCGCATCGAGGAGGGCAAGGCCGCCGAGGCCGCGGCCGAGGCCGCCCACGCCGCCGAGGCCGAGGCGCTCAAGTACGCCACCGCCGCCGACGACCTCGACACCGAGGCGCACCTCGACAACGACGCCCCGGCCGAGGGCGACGAGGAGCCGGCCGAGGAGGCCTGAGCCCGAAGGCACGAAGGGCCCCCACCGCTACAGGGTGGGGGCCCTTCGCCTTCTCGGGCGACCGCGTCTCGCGCGGGTGTAGGAGCCGGTTCGACTCGGAGCGCTGCTGCTAGATGAAGAGCAGCTGCGCGCCGGCGGTCAGCTCGATGAAGTCCGAGGCGTTGATGATGTCCTCGACCCCCTCGTAGAGGTCGTCGAGGGTCACGTGGTTCATGTCGGCGCTCATCCGGCACGCGTGCAGGTGGCCGCCGCTGGCCACGATGTGCGCGAGGAACTCCGGCACCTCGGGGACACCGAGGTCGGCGATCTGCTTCTTGAGCATCTTGGTCGCCATCGGCTGCATGCCGGGCATCGGCGCGAGCGCCTGCGGGATCCTGACGTCGCCCACGGGCATGTGCATCGCGGTGTTGCCGCTCGGGCTGAACTTCAGCTCGTTCATGCGCCCGGGGATGATCATGTCCATCCCCCAGAAGGTGAAGAACAGGTGCAGCTCGACGCCCTCGCCGAGGGCGGCGTTGCCCAGGATCAGGCCCGGGTAGGCCATGTCGAGGTTGCCCTTGGAGCAGATGATGGCGAGCTTGCGGCCGCCCTCGTCCTCGTCGTCGTCGAACTTCGGGATGATCGCTTCGGCTGTGCTGGTCATGGGTGCCACGTCCTCTGTGGATGTCGATGGATGGTCGGGCGCGTCGTGGCGCTCAGACGCAGCCGGCGGGCTTGGGCAGGCCGGCGATGTAGGCCATCTTCTTGGCCGGCTTCTTCGGGAACATCGTGAACAGCGCCTTGGTGTCGAAGCCGCCCACGGTCGAGACCCGGCGCAGGGTGGGCGTGTGGCCGCCCTCGGCCTGGAAGTCGCTGCGCAGGAAGCGGATGGGAGCCCAGGAGTCCTCCGTCATCTCGACGCCGATGGCCTCGGCGAGAGCCTTGCCGAGCTCCTCGTCCCACTCCTCGTAGACGGTCATGAAGCCCTCGTCGTCGACGTGGATCTCGTGGCCCGCGATGGTCGTGACAGGCATGGTCGTGCTCCTTCGGTGTGGTCTGGTGCTGTGCCCGTCAGGACACGGTGGTGGTCTGGGGGACTTCCTTGCCGCTCATGGACATGAGGGCGGGGATGGGCATCGGCCGGCCGGGCATGAGCACGTTCCAGTACGCCCAGCGGAAGGCGAGCTTGCCCTGGTGGTTGAGCTTGCTCTCCTTGAGCAGGGACATCGGTCCCACGCCCGCGACGGGGAACTTGCCCGGCAGCGGCTCGGTGTCGTAGTTGAAGTCGATGAGCATGGCCTTGCCGTAGCCGGTCTCGATGAAGCAGTTGGCGTGGCCGTCGAAGGCGCCGGACATCGGCTTGCCCGCGACGTGCTCCAGGAAGTTGTCGAGCCAGATGTCGATCTCGAAGTGCGCCACGGACCCCGCCTTCGATGCGGGGATGTCGTTGGCGTCGCCGAGCGCCCAGATGTCGTCGTGCTTCTTGGACAGCAGGGTGTGCTTGTCGACGGGGACGAGGTTGAGCTCGTTGCCCAGCCCGCTGCGCGCCACGTAGTCGGCACCCATGTTCAGCGGCACCGTCACGAGGAGGTCGAACGGGATCTCGCGCTCGTCGAACGACACGATCGTCTTCGTCTCGGTGTCGACGCGCTCGATCATGTAGTCGGTCTCGAGCGCGATGTTCTTGTCGTCGAGCAGGTACCCCATACGAGAGCTGCACATCGGCTTGGTGAAGGCGCCCGGGAGCGGCGTCACATAGGTCATCTGGACCTTGTCGCGCATGCCCTTCCTGGTGAAGAACTCCTCGGCGAGGAACGCGAACTCCAGAGGTGCCACGGGGCACTTGATCGGCATCTCGGTGATGTGGACGACGAGCCTGCCGCCCTTCCATCCCGCGAGCTTCTTCGCCAGCGCGGTGGTGCCCTCGCGGGTGTAGAAGTCGAAGACGTCGACGCGCCACGACCCTTCGTCGTCCATGCCCGGCGTCTGGTCCGGCCGCGGGGTGACCCCGCTGGCGATGATGAGCTGGTCGTACGGCAGCAGCGTGCCGTCGACGAGCGCGACGGTGCGCGCCTCGGCGTCGACGCGGTCGATCTCGCCGTAGACGAGAGGCACGTCGGGGTTGAGGTACTTCCGTCGTGACTTGGTCACCTCGTCGGGCCGGTAGATCCCGAAGGGGATGAACAGGTAGCCCGGCTGGTAGTCGTGCTTGTCGTCCTGGTCGACGACGGTGATCTGCCACTCGGAGGCGGGCAGCGCCTTGCGCAGCTTGTTGGCCGCCATGGTCCCGGCGGTTCCGCCGCCGAGGATGACCACGTTTCTCATGATGTGCTCCTAGACCCGGCGCCGGGTCGCGGCCTGGGGGGCGGGAGTGCCCCTCCGGCGTCGGCCCGGAGCTGGGGTCGATCGGCTCCTACGTGATCGATCGTCCTCGCTCCCGCGAGACCTGTAAAGCCGAAAACCCTTGGTGTGATTGGAGATACAGCGCATCCTACAAGGCACAGGCTGGGTACACCCGGTGCCCCCGGTCGTATATCGACAGGTACATGTGCGCGGGGCTGGTCCGGGTGGGGCAGGATCCTCCGCGTGAGCAGCGACACCGCCCCGTGGCTCGTGGTCGGGCTGGGCAACCCCGGCCCGGAGTACGCAGCGACGCGGCACAACATCGGCTACCTCGTCGTCGAGGAGCTGGCGTCCCGCGCTCGCGGGAAGTTCGCGACCCACAAGCGCGCCCGGGCGGCCGTCGCCGAGGAGCGGCTGCAGGGTCAGCGTGCCGTCCTCGCCCGGTGCTCGACGTACATGAACGAGTCCGGCGGCCCGGTGAAGGGGCTGCTCGACTTCTACAAGGTGCCGATGGAGCATCTCGTCGTGGTGCACGACGAGCTCGACATCCCCTTCGCCGCGCTGCGCCTCAAGCTCGGCGGCGGCGACAACGGGCACAACGGGCTGAGGTCGATCCGCCGCTCCACCGGCAGCGGCGACTTCTACCGCGTGCGGGTCGGCATCGGCCGGCCGCCGGGTCGGCAGGACCCGGCCGACTTCGTCCTCAAGCCGTGGTCGGGGACCGAACGCAAGGAGCTGCCGATGCTGGTGGTCGACGCCGCCGACGCGGTGGAGCTCCTCATCGCCGAGGGCCTCGAGCGGGCGCAGAACCGGTACCACGCATGACCGACCGCACCGACGCCGAGATCTCGCGCGACCTCGCGCGCGAGACCGGCTCGCTGCTGCTCGGCGTACGCCGGTCCTTCGGCCCGGTCGACCCGCACGACCGCGATCGCGCGCGCGAGCTGCGCGACACCGCCGACCGAGAGGCCCACGAGCACATCGCGCGCCGCCTCGCCGACGAGCGACCGCACGACACGCTGCTGTCCGAGGAGGGCGACCACGACCCCGTGCGGCTCACGGCCGAGCGGGTCTGGATCGTCGACCCGCTCGACGGCACGTGGGAGTACGGCCAGGGCCGCGACGACTTCGCCGTGCACGTCGCGCTCTGGACGCGCACCGTAGGCGTCGACGGCGTGCTCTCCGCCGCGTCGGTCGACCTGCCGTCGCAGGGCCGGACCTGGTCGGTCCTCGACGACGTCGTCGCCCCCGCGTCCCTCCCGCAGGATCGTCCGGTGCGCGTGGTGGTGTCGCGGTCGCGGCGCCCCATCGACGTCGACGACGTGGTCGACGGCGTCCGGGCGGAGCTCGGCGTCGAGGTGGAGATCACGACGGTCGGGTCGGTCGGCGCGAAGGTGGGGGAGCTGCTGGCGGGCCGCGCGGAGGTCTACCTGCACGACAGCGGGTTCCACGACTGGGACCTGGCGGCGCCGCTGGCCGTGGCGCAGCAGCAGGGCTTCTGGTGCTCCACGCCCGACGGGTCGCCGTTCCGCTTCAACGGCCCCTCGCTCGTGCAGCCCGGCGTGGTGATGGCCGCTCCGGCGGTCATGGCCGCGGTGGCCACGGTGCTCGGCCTGACCTGATCCGCACTGGAGGTCTGAGCGGTACCGGGAGGTACCGCTCAGACCTCCAGATCGGGTACTACCGGGTCGTGGGGCGCCTTGTCGCGGTGACGACGAGACCGGTACCGAGGGCCAGGAGCAGGGCGGCGACGCCGGCGAGCGGCAGGCCGCTGCCACCGGTGCCGGCCAGGGAGCCGCCGCCGGTCGAGGGCAGCTGGCAGGTATTCGCCGCGGCGAGCGACAGCGCGAACGACCACTCCGGGTCGGACAGCGTCATCCCCTCGTCGGCGACCGCGGTCACCGTGCCGGTGGCCGGGCCGTCGTAGGTGCCGGCCTCGATCGCGACGCCGTCCAGGAGGTAGGTGATGCCGGACGTCGACGGGATCGTGTAGGTGCCCTCGACCCCGCAGGTCGTCGACGGCGTCACCGTCGGGTCGACCGGGGTCACCACGACGACCACGGGGCAGGCAGCGGCCGCCGCGACCGACAGGTCGAACGACCACTCGGTCGTCGACAGCGCATAGCCCTCGAGCGCCTCGGCGGTCACGGTGCCGTGCGCGGGTCCGGCGTGCGTGCCGGTGGCGACGACCTCGCCGTCGAGCAGGTAGCGCAGGCCCGTGGTGGCCGGGATCGTGTACGAACCCTCGACGCCGCACCGCGGCGACGGGACGACGGTCGGGTCGGTCGGGGTCACGACCACCGGGCAGGCCTCGGCAGGAGCAACGACCAGGTGCACCGACCAGGTCGGCTCGGACAGCGTGAAGCCGTCCTGCGCCCGGGCGCTGATCGTGGTGTCGATCGGGCCGTCGTAGGTGCCGGCCGCGACAGGCTCACCGTCGAGCAGATAGGTCACCCCGGTCGTGGTCGGGATCGTGTACGTCCCCTCCACGCCGCACCTCGACGACGGGTCGGACGTCGGTGCCACCGGGGTCACGACCGTGGGGCAGGGGGCGGCCGGAGCGACCACGAGCTCGAAGCTCCAGTACGGATCGGAGAGCCGGTAGCCGGGCAGGGCCTCGACCGTGAGCAGCCCGTCGACCGGTCCCGGGTGCGTGCCGGCCGCGACGGCCTCGCCGTCGAGCAGGTAGCGCACCCCGGTGGTGGCCGGGATCGTCCAGGTGCCCTCGGCGCCGCACGCCGCGGACGGCTCGATCGTCGGCTCCACCGGCGTCACGACCACGACGTCGCAGCCGGTGCGCGGTGCGATCGTCAGGGTCCACGAGGTGGTGCCCACGAGGGTGTAGCCGGCGAGCGCGGTGGCGGTCACCGCGTGATCACCCGGCTGGGCGGCGTACGTGCCGGGAGACCGGGTCGTGCCGTCGACCTTCCAGGCGGCACCGGTGACGGACGGGATCGTGATCGTGCCGCTCGCCGAGCAGGTCTGGTCGGTCGAGGTCGGCGCCGTCACGGTCACCGTGACGGGCGGTACGACGCAGCCGTTCGCGATCACGTCGAGGCGGTCGGTGTTGAGCCCGCCGTACCGGTGCAGGACGCCGTGGGAGTCGATCCACGAGAAGGACGGGATGACGTCGCCCCACGCGTCGTGCGCGTCGAGCGTCGGGCTCCAGACGGGCCCGGTGTGCCGGTCGTGGCCGCGGGTCAGGACCGACGCCGGGTCGGTCGTGACCGTGACGTAGGGGTTGGTGCTGCTCGAGGTCGCGTGGCAGAAGGTGATCTTGTCGGTGACATGGTGGGCGCTGGCCTGCGGCGCCACGACGAGCAGCCCGAGCACGGGCAGCATCGCGGCGAGCAGCAGCAGCACGGTGCGCAGGGGGGTGGTGGGGGAGCCGGATCCCCGGCGTCGGGCGGACATCGTGACGCTCCTTCCCCGGGTCGGAGCCCGGTGGCAGCAGCGGGTCGGCTGCTGGTTCCGGCGCCGCCGGGTGGAGCGGTCGCCGGCACGTCCGAGTCTTCCGCTACGTCACGGAGCGTTGCAGCGCGGCGCCGGCTTGGCGTCCGATGGGAGGACGGCGGCCGCCCGTTCGGTCGGGATCGGCCACGGAGCGTGGTCGACGGAGCACCGGACGGAGCAGTCAGGCCGACGTCGGCGCGAAGGCGCAGAACTCGTTCCCCTCGGGGTCGGCGAGCACCCACCAGTCCGTGCCGGGGGCGGGCTCGCGCAGCACTGCGGCGCCGGCCGCGACCAGGGCGGTGGGGTCCGCGTCGCGGAGCACGACGTCCCAGTGCATCCGGTTCTTCACCGTCCGCGGCGCGGTCTCCGGCACGAACATCCAGAACAGGTAGGGGAACGCCGCGGCGCCCTCCACCCAGGAGAACGAGGTCGTGGTTCGGCGCCGGGAGGCTCCGCCCGTGCGCTCGGCCCACCACTGCGCGAGCGCGTGCGGGTCGGCGGCGTCGACGACGAGCTCGTACGGCGTCGGCGCGTCGACCGGTGGCACGTGCAGCTCCGGCGGCGGCGGGGGCATCGCCGTGAGCTCGTTGCCCTCGGGGTCCTCGAGCACCCACCATTGCGCGCCGTCGCGCGGTGTCGAGACCAGCCGGGCGCCAGCCGCCAGGAGCGGTGCCACGTCGTGGGCCGGCAGCTGGAGATCGAGGCGCACCCGGGTGCGGCCGCTGCGCTCCTCGGGCACCCGGTCCACCCAGAGCAGCTCGCGCTCCGGGTCGTCGGCGGCGCGGATCAGCAGTCCGTCGTCGCCCTCGTCGCTGACCGGACGACCCATGACGCCGGCCCAGAAGGCGGCGAGCGCAGGCGCGTCGACGGCGTCGAGGACCAGGCAGCGGAAGGAGCACTCGGCGGCGTCGGTCACGGTGCCATCCTCGCAAGGCCGTGCCGGTCGTCGAAGCGCGTCGTCCCGGACGGCGGACCGTCCGATCGTCGGCGCGAGCGCCGGGTCCGCGACCGGGCGCGGCACTCGCCCCGGGACCGTAGGATCGCCCCGGCGCCAGCGCCGACCCCCGCCCTCGCCGAGGTGCGGGGCATGTCGGCGTGCGCCCCGCTCGGAAGAGGTGCTCATGTCCCCGACGCTCACCGGACTCCTCGACGCCGTCGTGCCCGACCCGGCCGTCGCGGAGGTCGTGCGGCGCGCCCGGCTCACCGGCACGGCGTCGGCCACCGAGGCGCTCGAGGTCACGGCGCCGTCGGCGTAC
>JAKOVT010000496.1 GCA_029781935.1 Actinomycetes bacterium
GCGCTTCCTGACCCGCCTGCTCGCCGACCTCGCCCTCGAGCGAGGTGTCGTGCGGTTCGTGGCCGACCTGCTGCCCTACAACGAGGCCGCCCGCCGCCTGGTCTGCTCGGTGGGGGAGGTGGAGGAGGACTACATCGAGGACGCCACCCGCCACCTCGCCGTCCGCATCCTCCCCAGCGCCCCCACCGCATGAAGGTGCCCGGAGCGCGATAGAGGCACGCAAGGTTCCCCCGTGGGGCCGTGGCCCGTGCGAGCGGTGGGCGTCGCGGGGAGGTCGTCGCGGCGTCAGCGACGCGGCGCCGGCCGGTCCGTGGGGGAGGATCACGGGCGCCTGTCGCGCTCCGGGGCACCGTCATGCCGGGGGGAGCGGTCGGACATGAGCTCGTCGAAGAGGCGGACCGCCTCGGGGTCGAAGTGGCTCCCTGATCCGGCGCGGACGAGGTCCATCGCCTCGGTGTGCGGCATCGGGCCGCGGTAGGGCCGGTCGCAGGTGACGGCGTCGTACACGTCGACGACCGCGAACAGGCGGGCGGCCAGCGGGATCTGCTCGCCGGCCAGTCCGCGCGGGTAGCCGCTGCCGTCCCACTTCTCGTGGTGGCACCACGGGATGTCAAGCGCGGGCTGCAGGTAGCCGATCCCGTGGAGGAACTGCACCGCGAGCTCGGGGTGCCGGCGCATCTGCACCCACTCCGCGTCGTCGAGCGCACCCGGCTTGAGCAGGATCTCGTCGGGCACGCCCATCTTGCCGATGTCGTGCAGCGTCGCACCGCGCCGCACCTGCACGAGGTCGTGCCCGGACAGGCCGGCGCGACGCGCGAGGGCGACGGTGAGCTCGGTGACGCGGCTGGTGTGCTCGGCGGTGCTGCGGTCGCGCAGGTCGAGCGCCGCTGCCCAGCCGCTGAGCGTCTCGTCGTAGGCCCGCTCCTGCTCCTGGCGCAGGGCGCGCTGCCGCTGGTCGTGCAGCGCCACCAGGGCGTAGACGAGCGCGCCGGTGATGAGGACGAAGAGGGTTCCCTTGGCGTCCTCGATGGTGAGGCGCAGTCCGTCAGAGGCAGGCTTCGCGGCCTCGGCGAGGCGGTCGCCGATGAGGATCCAGGCGAGCGAGAAGGCGACGTAGACCGCCACGATCCGCGCCGCCGCCGGGGACCACCATCTGCGCATCGCCGACCAGCGTCCTCCCTGCGGGAGCCGGTGTCATTCTCAGCGGACGTCCGCTGCTCCGTCCGCGTTGTTCCGAGCCGCGGAACCAAGGCGGGCGTCGTCGTCGACGCGGTGGCACCGTCGTCGCAACGGACGGGTGCGCTGCCCGTCGTCGACGTACGGAGGAACGCATGTCAGGCGTCGAGTCGGTGGTCGCGCGGAGCTCTGCGCACCTGCGCGGGCTGTGGGCGCTGGACCAGCCGGTGTTCGGGCTGTGGACCGGTCTCGCCGACCCGGCCGTGGCCGAGCTGGAGGCGACCAGCCCGTTCGACTACGTGTGCGTCGACCTGCAGCACGGGGTGTCGACGTTCAGCGAGCTGCCGCACATGCTCCAGGCGATGCGGGCCGCGGGTCGCGCCCCCATCGTGCGGGTGCCGGTGAACGAGCCGGCCACGATCATGCGCGCGCTCGACACCGGTGCGTGCGCGGCGCTGGTGCCGATGGTCGACTCGGCGGACGACGCTGCCCGTGCGGTCGCCGCGTGCCGGTTCCCTCCCGAGGGCGAGCGCAGCTGGGGGCCGATGTGGGGCGACGTCCGCGACGACGGCGCCCTGCCGCCCGAGGAGCAGAACGCCGCCGCGATCTGCATCGTGATGGTGGAGACCAAGGCCGGCATGGACGACCTCGAGGCCATCGCGGCGACGCCGGGCCTCGACGGCATCTACATCGGCCCCAACGACCTCGCGCTCTCGTGCGGCTACGGGCGTGAGACCTACCGCACGTCGTCCGACGTCGACGCGATGATCCAGCGGATCGTCGACGTCTGCCGCGAGCGTGGCATCGTCGCGGGCCTGCACTGCTCCGACACCGACATGGCGGCGCACTGGGCCTCGCGCGGCGCGCGCATGCTCACCGCAGCGACCGACACGACGCTGCTGCGAGGCGCGATCAGCCGCTCGTGGGCAGCCCTCGACGAGGCCGCCGGCCTCCCCGAGGGCCGCGGCACCGCGCCCTTCCGCACCCCCAACCGCCGCAGCTACTGACGCCGGCAGCCGGGCTCCAGCGCGTACGCCGGCGGCGCAGCGGGCGGTGCGTGATCGCCGGGCGCACATCACGCGCGCTCGCGGCGTCATCGGGTGCGCAGGCTCAGCGGGTGTCGACGGTGGCGAGCGCGTCGTCGGAGTCGTCGCCGCTCCGGTGGCCCGGCTGACTGTGCTGCCTGTGCTGACTGTGCTGGCTCCGCTGGCTCTGCGGCCGTGGCGGCAGGGCCTGCACCCGTCTCGCCGATCCCGCGGTGACGGCCGCGGCCACCAGCCACAGCACGCCGGTCACGACGTACAGGTCCTGCGCGGCGAGCGGTGCCGGGGGCGCCAGCCAGAGCACGTCGGTCGCGATCGTGGCCACGACCAGCGCGACGGAGGCCCACAGCAGCGGCGACCGGCGACCAGCGCGCACGCCGACGGCGACCGCCGGCAGCACCCAGACCCAGTGGTGGCTCCACGAGATGGGCGACACGAGCAGCCCGGTGATCGCCGCGGCGGCGAGCGAGGCGAAGGCGTCGCGTCGGTGCACGCGCACCACCCAGGCGCCGAGCAGGAGGACGGCGGCGACCGCGAGCAGCCACAGCGCCGTCCCGTGGCCGGGCAGGTGCCGCTCGACCATGCCGCGCAACGACTGGTTCTGCAGGTAGGCCAGACCACCCGGACGGTTCGCGTCCCAGAGCAGCGATCCGAAGTAGTGCACGGTGGTGCTCGGCGCGAGAGCGGCGCCCACGACGGTGGCCGCCACGAGGGCGAGTGCACCTCGGCGGAACGAGGCGAGGTCGCCGCGGACCGCCTGCGCGAGCACGAGCAGTGCCGGCGTCACCTTGATCGCGGCGGCGATGCCCGCACCGGCGCCCGACCACCGGGTGGCCCGCGCGTCGACCCCGAGCACCAGCGCGAGCAGCACGAGGTTCACCTGCCCGAGCTGGAAGGTGGAGCGCAGCGGTTCCAGCCCCATGGCGGCGGTCGCGGCGAGAGCGACGGTCGTCCACCACTCGACGGGTCGGCCGGCGAGCGCGTACGTCTGGCACCAGCGCACGGTCGCGACGAGCGCCGCCGACGACAGCAGGAAGACGGCGAGGGCGGCCAGCCACGACGGCAGCATCGCGAGCGGGGCGAAGGCGATGAGCGCGAACGGCGGATACGTGAACGGGAGACCGTCGAAGCGGCCGGAGTAGACGTCGGCACCGTGGAGGAACGCGCGCGCCGCGTCGCGGTAGACCGCGGCATCGAGGTTCGCGGCGCCGAAGGTCTGCGCATCCCTGACGAACAGGGCGACGGCCCCGGCTGCGAGGACGGTCGCGAGCACCGGCCCGACCGCCCCACGACGGCGTCGTACGTCGACAGATCCCACCTCGCTGCACCCCCCGGTCGCGCTCCCATCCTATCGGGGCGAGGGCCGGACAGCGCGGTCGAGCCGCGGTCGAGGCGACATCCGCTGGGCGGCCGTGCTGACGCGCAGCGACCGCCGATCGGGTCGCCCCGCCCCGGGATCCCGAGGGCGCCGAGCCGGCTGCGCGCGGATCAGGCGGTGGCGAGCCGCGGCTGGTCGGCGGCGGCGCGGGGGTCGCCGTGGGGGAGCTCCTTGGTGAACGCGAGCGAGGCGAGGGCGAGCAGGGCGGCCGCGAGCAGGCCGGCCTTGAGCGCCTGAAGCTGGGCGACGGAGTAGTCCTCGACGAGCGCGGCCGTCGTCGCGTCGTCGAGCCCGGCCTCCCGGGCGGCCGCCTCGACCTGCGACGCGGAGAGGAAGTCGATGCCGGGTTCCACGGCGACCGTGACCTGCGAGGCGATCTGCTCGTTGATGCGCGGATCCTTCTGGATCTGCGCCACGAACACGCTCGCGAGACCGGAGATGACGATCGCGCCGATGAGCGCGACGCCGAGCGACGAGCCGAGCTGCTGTCCGGTGTACTGCAGCCCGCCGGCCTCGCCGCGACCCGACGAGTCGACCGACGACTGGACGACGTTGCCGAGCTGCGACGCCAGCAGGCCCATGCCGACCCCGAGCAGCCCCATGGCGAGGGCGAACCCCGTCTCGTTGAGCTCGGGGTCGACCGTGGCGAGCAGCCAGAGGACGCCGAGCATCGTGACCACGAGCCCGGAGCGGACGATGCCCCGCACGGAGAAGCGCTGCGAGAGGCGCGCGCCGATCGCCGACGCGAGGAACATCATGATCGAGACCGGCAGCATCTTGATGCCGGTCTCGAGCGCGTCGAGGCCGAGCACGAGCTGAAGGTAGAGCGGGATCACGAAGAACGCGCCCATGAGGATGAGGTTCTGCGAGAACAGTCCGATGAGGCCGGCGCGCAGCGGCAGGATCTTCAGCAGCGACAGGTGGACGAGCGGGTCCTGCCCGTTCGTCTCGCGACGGTGCTGCCATTGCACGAAGCCCCACAGCAGCAGGGCGCCGCCGAGGACCACGAAGAGCGTGAGCGAGAAGCCGAAGGGCGTGACGGGGGAGTCCTTGGGCTGGACCCAGCCCCACGAGCTCGACTGCAGCGTGCCGAGGACGACCAGCCCGACGCCCGAGGCTGAGAGGACCGTGCCGACGACGTCGAGGTTGGGCTTGCGGCCCTCGAGCACGGCGTCGTGCACGCGCGGGGTGAGCGCGAGGATCAGGAGGACCAGCAACACCTCGCCTGCGAACACGATCCGCCAGGAGAGCTCGGTGGTCGCCCAGCCGCCGAGGATCGGCCCGACGGCGATGCCGGCGCCGGCGACGCCGCCGATGACGGCGTACGCGACCTTGCGGGACGCTCCCTCGAAGTTGCCGGCGACCAGGGCGGCCAGCGCCGGCATGACCATCGCCGCGCCGACGCCCTCGAGCACCGACCAGCCGAGCGCGAGCTGCAGCACGGTCTGGGATGCGGCGGTGACCGCGGAGCCGATGCCGTAGACGACGAGCCCGATCACGAACGCACGGCGGCGACCGAGGATGTCACCGACCTTGGCTCCGGTGAGCATGAACATCGCCATCACCAGGCAGTAGAGGGTGATGACGGCCTGGATGGTCGTGACGCTGGTGTCGAAGTCCTGCACGAGCGTGCTGATCGAGACGTTCATGACCGACTGGTCGAGCACCATCACGAACTGCGCGATCGCCAGGGCGACCAGGGGCCACCAGCGCTTCATCAGGTTCCTCCGAGTGCTCGCCGTCCCGGGAATCATGCCCTTTGGACGGCAAGCGCGTGTCATCGGGCGCCGGGCGGCTGGCTAGCCTGGGGCGACGCAGCCGGGAGGGCGCCTTGATCCGCACCGACGCGCGCCTCGCCGACGGCCGCGACCTCTTCTACTACTCGTCGTCCGCCGCCCACGAGGCGCCGACCGACATCCGCGACCTCGAGCCCCGGTCGGGCACCGGCGAGCTGAGGTACGACGCCCTCGACGGCGACTGGGTGTCCGTGGCGGGGCACCGGCAGGGCCGCGCGTTCCTGCCCTCGACAGCCGAGTGCCCGCTGTGCCCGACGACTCCGGGCAACGTCACCGAGATCCCGGCGCCCTCGTTCGAGGTGGTCGTCTTCGAGAACCGCTACCCGTCGTTCCAGGATCCCGGCGACGCCCCTGGCGTGGACGCCGGACTGCTCGCAGCCGGTCCGAACGCCGGGCGCTGCGAGGTCATCTGCTTCTCCGACGACCACGACGCGTCGTTCGCCGACCTCGACGTCGAGCGGATCCGCCTCGTGCTCGACGCGCTGGCCGACCGCACGGTCGCGCTGCTCGAGATCCCCTACGTGCGGCACGTCTTCCCGTTCGAGAACTGCGGCGAGGAGATCGGGGTGACGATCCGGCACCCGCACGGGCAGGTCTACGGCTACCCGTTCGTGCCGCCCCGGGCCCTGTCCCGGCTGGAGAACGCGCGCCGGCACGCCGAGGCGACCGGCCGCGACCTCGTGCGCGACGTGATCGACGCCGAGCTCGCAGACGGGTCGCGGGTCGTGGCGCAGACAGAGCACTGGGTCGCGTTCGTGCCGTTCGCCGCGCGCTGGCCGTTCCACATGCAGGTCCACCCGCGGCGCGACGTCCTCGACCTCTCGGGCCTCGACGACGCCGAGCGCGACGACCTCGCGGTCCTGCAGCGCGTCCTGCTGCGGAGGCTGCACGGGCTGTTCGGCGTACGGATGCCCTACATCGCCGGCTGGTTCCAGGCGCCGAAGGGACCGCTGCGCGAGCACGCGCGGCTGCACCTCGAGATCGTGTCGAACCGCCGCGCGCCCGGGAAGCTGAAGCACCTCGCCGGCTCCGAGTCGGCGATGGGTGCGTGGATCAACGACATCCGCCCCGAGGACGCCGCGCGGATGCTGCGCGAGGTGGAGCTGTGACGACCGACGCCGAGCGGCGTTCCGCTGCCGTCCGGGGGCATCGTGCGGTCTACGGCGTCGAGCCGGACGCCGTCGCGTTCGCGCCCGGCCGCGTGAACCTCATCGGCGAGCACATCGACTACAACGGCGGTCTCGTGCTGCCCGTGGCGCTGCCGTTCGGGACGACGTGCTCGGTGTCGCCACGCGTCGACGGCGCGGTGCACGTGGTGTCGGCGTCGCTCGGCGCAGCGCCGGTCGTGGGGTCGCTCGACGCGCTCGAGAGCGCGGCGCTGCAGGGCTGGTGGTCCTACGTCGTTGGGGCTATGGCACTCAGCCGTTCCCGCGACGCGTTCCCGGGCGGCGTGAGCGTCCGCGTCGACGGCGACGTGCCGGTGGGCGCGGGACTGTCGAGCAGCGCGTCGCTCGAGTGCGCGGTGCTCGTGGCGCTCGACGCCGCGGCCGGCCGCTCCACCGACCCGATGACCCTCGCCCTCACGGCGCAGGCGGCCGAGCACGAGTACGCCGGCGTGCCGTGCGGGATCATGGACCAGGCCGCATCGATGCTCGGGCGGGCGGACCATGCGGTGCTGCTCGACTCCGCGACGCTGCACCACGAGCACGTCCCGCTGCACCTGCGCGAGCAGGCAGTCTCGCTCGTGGTCGTGAACACCCGCGTGCACCACGAGCTCGCCGACGGCGGGTACGCCGAGCGCCGTGCCGTCTGCGAGCGCGCGGCCTCGATGCTGGGGGAGCACTACCTCGTCGACGCCGATCCTGCAGCGGTCGAGGACCTCCCGGAGCCCGAGCGCCGACGCGCGCGGCACGTCGTGAGCGAGCAGGCCCGCGTCCGCGCCGCGGTGCGCGCGTTCGGACGCGGCGAGCTCGACGAGGTGGGCGATCTGTTCGCCGCGTCGCACGCGTCGCTGCGCGACGACTTCGAGGTCAGCTGCCCCGAGCTCGACCTCGCCGTGGCGTCGGCGTACGACGCAGGCGCGATCGCCAGCCGGATGACCGGCGGCGGGTTCGGCGGCAGCATCGTCGCGCTGGTCCGCGACACTGACGTCGACGCCGTGACGTCGGCGATCTCGTCGGCGTTCTCGTCGGCCGGCTACCTCACTCCCGACGTCCTCGTGGTCGACGCTGCCGACGGAGCCCGCGCCCTGGTCTGAACCGTCGACGTGTGTTCGCGCACTTCTCCGGACCAGCGTGGACACACGTCGACGGGCAGTTGCCTCGGTAGGCTCGCCGCGTGACGTCGGTGCCGGTCCCGGAGGTCGACCTCCGACCGCAGTCGGTCTTGCTGGCGTTCTTCGGCGATTACGCGAGCGAGCCCGGCTCGGTGGTCGCCGCCGCGAGCGTCCTCGACGTCCTCGAACCGGCAGGAGTGGGCTCGCACGCCGCCCGCGCCACCCTGTCGCGCATGGTGAAGCGCGGTCTGCTGCATCGTGTCGCGGAGGGGCGCCAGGCCTTCTTCGGCCTCACCGACTTCGGCCGTCGGACGGTGCTCGAGGGCCGTGAGCGAGCGCAGGTCTCCGACGTCGTGGACCGGTCGTGGGACGGCCGCTGGACGCTGGTCGGCTTCTCGCTGCCCGAGGCGTCGCAGCGTGAGCGGCACCTGCTGCGGTCGCGGCTGTCGTGGGCCGGATTCGGCATGGTGCAGAGCGGGCTGTGGGCCTCGCCGCACGACGTCGACGTCGTCGCGCTGCTCGACGACCTCGACGTCGTCGAGCACGTCACCGCCTTCCGCGGCGAGCCGCTCGCCCCGACCGAGACAGCCCGCCTGGTCGCCGAGGCGTTCGACCTCGACGAGATCTCGGCGCGGTACGTCGCGTTCCTCGACCGCTGGCGAGCGGTGGGCGGGGCCGACGACGTCGACGACCCGCTCACGGCTCGCGTGGTGCTCTCGACCGACTGGGGGCTGGTGCTGCGCGACGACCCGCGCCTCCCGATCGCCCTGCTGCCCTCCCCGTGGCCGGCTCTCGAGGCCCGGGATCTCCAGCGCCGCATCGACAAACGGCTGCGCCGCGCTGCCGAGACCGAGGCGCGCGCCCGCCTCGACGTCCGCCTCCTCGACTGAGCTCGCCGCCCGCGGTAGTTCCTCAAACATGATCATGTTTGGGGAACTACCGAGGCGCTGGGGCTAGCGGTCGAGGCCGAGGAGGCGGACGGCGTTCTCCTTGAGGACGAGGTCGCGCACGCCGTCCTTGAGGGGCAGGGCGTCGAAGTCGGCGATCCAGCGGTCCGGGGTGATGAGCGGGTAGTCGGACCCGAACAGCACCTTGTGCTTGAGGATCGTGTTCGCGTACTGCACGAGGATCGGCGGGAAGTACTTCGGCGACCAGCCCGACAGGTCGATCCAGACGTTGGCCTTGTGCGTCGCGACCGCGAGCGCCTCCTCCTGCCACGGGAACGACGGGTGCGCGATCACGATCTGAAGGTCCGGGAAGCCGGCGGCCACGTCGTCGAGCAGCATCGGGTTCGAGTACTTCATCCTGAATCCCCCGCCGCCCGGCATGCCCGCGCCGATCCCCGTCTGCCCGCTGTGGAACAGCGCGGGTACGCCGAGGTCCGAGATCGCCTCGTACAGCGGGTAGGCCATCGAGTCGTCAGGGGAGAAGCCCTGGATGGTCGGGTGGAACTTGAACCCCCGCACGCCCATCTCGGCCACCAGGCGATGGGCCTCCGCGACCCCAGCCTCGCCGCGGTGCGGGTCGATGCTCGCGAATGGAATGAGGACGTCGGGGTGGCGCTGTGCCGCCCGTGCGACGTCGTCGTTGGGGATCGGCGGGTGGCCGGTCTCGTGCTCGGTGTCGACCGTGAAGACCACCGCGGCCATCCGCCGCTCGCGGTAGTGCTGCGCCAGCGCGTCGAGGGTGGGGGCACGTCCCTCGTCGCTCTTGAAGTACTTCGCCGACGCCGCCATGAGGTCGTCGGGGAGGCTGTGGTGGCCGTCGTCGGACACCTCTGCGTGCGTGTGCACGTCGATCGCGACGAGGCTGTCGAGGTCGAGCGTCATGCTGGTGCTCCCGTCACGTCGTCAGTCCGTCGGTGGTGCGCTTGGCCGCCAGGATGCCGAGGACGAGCTCGTCGCGCGCGGCGGAGAGCTGCTCCGAGGTGGTCGTGCCCATCTCGTCGGCCATCTGCTCGGTGACCCGATCGACGAGCTCCGGTGTCCACTCGGGGGTCGCGAGGTCGTCCCACCACGCCACCATCGGCGGGCCGAGGTGCTCCAGGTTGTGCGCGATGCCCCCGGCACCGCCCGAGAGATGGTGACCCGCGAAGGGGCCGACGACGGCCCAGCGCAGGCCCGGTCCGTTCGTGATGGCGGCGTCGACGTCGGCGACCGTCGCGGCTCCTCGCGCGACGAGGTCGTACGCCTCCCGCCAGAGCGCCGCCTGCAGCCGGTTCACCAGGTGCCCGTCGAGCTCCTGCTTCACGTGCACGGGCCGCTTCCCGGCCTCGGCGTACACCGCCATGGCGGCATCGACCGACTCCTGCGACGTCTGCTCGCCGCCGACCACCTCGACGAGCGGGATGAGGTGAGCGGGGTGGAACGGGTGACCGACCAGGACCCGCTCGGGGTGAACGCAGGTCTGCTGGATCGCCGAGGGGCGCAGGCCCGAGGTGCTGCTGGCGATGACGGCGCTCGCCGGTGCGGCCGAGTCGATCTCGGCGATCACCGCCTGCTTGAGGTCGAGCCGCTCGGGGCCGCTCTCCTGCACGAACGAGGCGTCGCGCACGGCACCGGCGACGTCGTCGCTCCACCGCAGCCCGGCCAGGGGGACGTCGGGTACGCCGCCCAGCCGCGCGAGCGCCGGCCACGCGGCGAGCACGCTCTCCTCGAGCCGCTCGCGCGCCCCGGGGGCGGGGTCGTGCGCGCCCACCGTCCAGCCGCGCGAGAGGAACAGCGCGGCCCACGCGGCGCCGATGGTGCCGGTGCCGACGACCGCGACGGTGCGGCTGCTCACGGCCGCCGGTCCACGAACTCGTCGAGCGTCGTCGGGTCGAGCAGCGAGTCGCGGCTCGCGACCTCGTCGGGGTCCGCGCCCAGCAGGATGCGCTTCACCGGCAGCTCGAGCTTCTTGCCGGTGCGGCTCCGCGGGATCCCGTGCACCGCACGGATCTCGTCGGGGACGTGCCGGGGCGACAGGTTGCTCCGCAGCGCGGCGACGAGCCGGGCCCGCAGGTCGTCGTCGAACGAGCCGTCCTTCGTCACGATGAACAGGATCAGGGTGCCGGGGCCGCCGTCCGGATCCTCGAGGTGCACGACGAGGCTGTCGCTGATCTCGGGGAACTCCTCGACCACGCTGTAGAAGTCGGCCGTGCCGATGCGGACGCCGCCCCGGTTGAGCGTGGCGTCCGAGCGCCCTGTGATGACGAGCGATCCGCGCTCGCTGAAGCGCACCCAGTCGCCCATCCGCCACACGCCCGGGTACATGTCGAAGTACGACGCGCGGTAGCGCGAGCCGTCGTCGTCGCCCCAGAAGCCCACGGGCATTGACGGCATCGGCTGCCGGATCACGAGCTCGCCGAGCTCGCCGACGACCTCGTTGCCCATGACGTCGTACGCCGCGACGTCGCAGCCGAGCACGTTGCCCGACATCTCACCGGCGTAGACCGGCTGCAGCGGGCTCGCCGACACGATGCCCGTGCACACGTCGGTGCCGCCGCTGCCGACGTTGAGCAGCACGCCCTGGCCGAGCTGCTCGACGATCCACACGAAGCCCTCGGTCGCGAGCGGGGCACCGGCCACGCCGATCTGGCGCACAGCCCGCAGGTCGAAATCGCGGGCCGGCTCGATCCCCTCCTTTCGGCAGGCCATCACATAGCCCGGGGAGAGGCCCACGAGCGTCGCGCCCGTCTCCTCCGCCCAGCGCCACTGCTGCGTGAGGTCGGGGAACAGCGGATTGCCGTCGATGAGAACCGCCGCCGCGCCGTGCAGGAGCGCGGAGATCACGGTGTTCCAGAGCATCCACGCGGTCGTGGAGAACCACAGCAGGCGGTCGCCCTCGCGCAGGTCCCACAGCAGCCCCTGGCTCTTGAGCTGCTCGACGAGCAGGCCGCCGTGGCAGTGCACGATCGCCTTGGGCTTGCCGGTGGTGCCGCTCGTGAAGAGCACGACCATCGGATGGTCGAACGGCACCTGCTCGAACTCGAGCGGACCCGGCTCATCGAGCAGGTCGTCCCACGTGATCGCGTCCGTGATCGCACCGGGTCCGTAGGGGACGGCGACGACGTGCTCCACGGTAGGGAGCGCCGCGCGGATCGCGGCGACCTCGTCGCTGCGATCCATCTCCTTCTCGCCGTAGACGTAGCCGGGAACGGCGAGGAGCACCTTCGGCTCGATCTGGGAGAACCGGTCGATGATCGCGCGGTGGCCGAACTCCGGCGCGCAGCCCGCCCAGATCGCGCCGAGGCTCAGCGTGGCGAGGTAGGCGACGGCCGTCTCGGTGATGTTGGGGAGGTAGCCGACGACGCGGTCGCCCTTCTCCACGCCGAGCCGTCGGAGCCCGGCGCGGGCGCGGGCGACGAGCTCGGCGAGCTCGCCGCGCGTCGTCTCACGAGGTGCTCGGGTCTGCGAGCGCTCGATGAGCGCGACGCCCGCGGGATCCCGCCACGCGCCGACCGCGTGCTCGGCGTAGTTCAGCGCCGCGCCCGGGAACCACACGGCCCCAGGCATTCTCGCGTCTGTCAGGGCAGCGCTGTGCGGGCTCGACGAGCGCACCTCGAAGAAGTCCCAGATGCTCTGCCAGAACGCGTCGAGGTCATCGACCGACCAGGCGTAGAGGTCGTCGTAGCCGTCGAAGCGCAGGTCTCGCTCCTGCTCGAGCCAGTCGAGGTAGTCACCGATGAGCGTGGTGCTGCGCGCATCGGCGGGAACCTCGCGCAGGACGTCGCCGTCGTTCATGCCGGAGTCCCCGGGGCCGTGACGCGCGCGGCGCGACCCTCGAGGAACGCGCGCATGCGCGCCTGCGCGTCCTCGGAGCTCGACGCCGCCGCGGCCATGAGCGACTCGAGCAGATAACCCTCGTGCGGCCCGATCTCGGCGATGCGGGGCAGCGCCTGCAGGACGGCGTACGTCGTCATGGGCGCTACCTCGGCGACCTTGCCCGCCAGCTCGAGCGCCACCTCGAACGCCTCGCCCTCGCCGACGAGGTACTGCGAGAGCCCGGCGGCGTGCCCCTCCGACGCGTCGTACACGCGGCCCGTGAGCATCATGTCGGTCATCCGGGCGACGCCGATGAGGCGCGGCAGCCGCACCGAACCGCCGCCGCCGAGGAACAGGCCGCGCTGGCCCTCGGGCAGCGCGTAGAAGGCGCTCGGCTCGGCGACCCGGATGTGGGTGGCGCTGGCCAGCTCGAGCCCGCCGCCGATCACGGCGCCCTTCAGCGCCGACACCACCGGCACGCTGCCGTTCTGGATGGTCCCCATGACCCGGTGCCACATCCGCGAGTGGTGCAGCCCCGCCTCCACACCCGACTCGGTGAGGTCGGAGAGGTCGAGGCCCGCGCTGAAGTGGTCGCCGTCGCCGTGCAGCACCACCGCACGCACGCCATCGGGCACCGCGGTGAAGAAGCGCTCGAGGCCCAGCACGGTCTCGGTGTCGAGCGCGTTGCGCTTGCGGGCGCGGTTCAGGGTGAGGACCGCCACCGAGCCGCGGACGTCGAGCACTAGCGAGCCGGGCAGGTCGAGAGGCATGGGACGACGTTAGACAGAATCTCAACACCCGTCAACGAACTGTCATGCGAAAGGGGTCGAGGACCTTCCGTGCGGCCGTGGAGCAGCGCTGCCTCACCCGTCCCGGCGCGCATCGGTGTAGCGGTAGGCGTCCTTCGTCTCGCGCAGGATGGTGACGACGTCGAGGTCGTCGATGCCCGGCACCGTGCGCAGCCGCTCGGTGACCAGCTCGGCGAGCTCCTCGTCGCTCGCGCAGGCGGCCATGAGCACGAGGTCGTAGCTGCCGGTCGAGATGGCGACGTAGTCGACCTCGGGCAGGTTGCGCAGCTGGACCTCGACCGACGACGGCGTGCAGCCGCGGATCTTCACGCCGATGAGGACGCGCCGCAGCCCGAGCCGCAGCGGTGCGATGACGGCGGCGATCTGCAGGACTCCGCGCCGCTCGAGGCGTCGAACGCGCTGACGCACGGTGGCCTCCGACAAGCCGAGCTGGCGAGCGATCTCGGTGAAGGGTCGCCGCCCGTCGATCTGGAGCTCGGCCATGATCGCGCGGTCGACGTCGTCGATGCCGGCTGCGCCCATCGATCAGCGCGCCTCGTCGGCGACGGACTCGAGGACCGTGGGGCGCTCGACCGGCGGTGCCGCCGCCACCTCGCGGATGGCGTCGACGACCCGCTCGCAGCTGTCGCGGAAGACCTCCGGCGGCATCGTCAGGGCCGGCTGGAGCCGGTAGTGCCACTTGCCGCGCTGGGTGATGCCGAGGACGCCGCGGCGCAGCGCTGCCTGGTGGACCGCCACCTGGAAGCGCGGTGCCGGCCGCAGGGTCTCCCCGTCGCGGACGAACTCGATCGCGGCGAGTGCTCCCGCGGCTCTGACCTCGCCCACCTGCTCGATGTCGGCGAGCGCCGGGGCGAGCTCGTCGAGGAAGATGCTCTCGAGGGCCCGGACGTTCTCGAGGACCCCGCCCGCCTCGATCTTGTCGATCCCGGCGAGCGCCGCGGCGCAGGCCGCGGGCGTGAAGCCGTAGGTGGACCCGAGATGCAGCTGGGTCCGCTCGAGCACCTCGTCGGTGCCGAGGATCGCGGCGATCGGCTGGCCACCCGCGGCGAAGGCCTTGCCGAGCAGGATCAGGTCGGGGTCGATGCCCTCCCATCGCTGCATCGCGAACATCTCGCCGCATCGGCCCATGCAGGTCTGCACCTCGTCCAGGCACACCAGCCAGCCCCACCGCTTCGCGAGGGCGCCGAGCCGGTCCCAGAACGCCTGCGACGGGATGTGCACACCGCCCTCGCCGAGCACGGGCTCGATGAGCAGACCGGCGATCTGCTCGGGGTGGATCTGCTGGACCAGGACGTAGTTCTCGAGGTAGTCCAGGACGGCGACGTCGTCGAAAGGCCCCGGTCCGTTCAGGAACGGGGACCGGAAGCGGTTCGGGTAGGGGACGGTGACGACGCCGGCCACGTACTGCGCACGCATCGAGGTCACGTTGGACAGGTCGCTCGACGCGCCTGCGGTGAGGTACGTCGACTCGCCGTGGTACTGCCCGCCGAAGGTCAGCACGAGCGGGCGGCCCGAGCTCTCCCGCATGAACTTGACCGCGGCCTCGACGGCCAGCGTGCCCGTCACCGAGTACTCGACCCGGGTCAGTCTGCCGGGGGCGATCTGGGCGAGGCGTTCCGAGAGCTGCAGCGCGGGCAGGTTGGGCACCCACCCGCTGATCTGCATGCCGTGCGCGTCCCAGGCGTCGACCATCGCCGCGCGGATGTCGCCAGGCGTGGGGCCGAACGGCGAGGCGCCCCAGGCCGACATGTGGTCGGCGAAGGTGTTGCCGTCGACGTCCTCGACCAGGTGGCCGCGCTTCCTGGCCTCGACCAGGGGCACGAGGGTGTGGTCGGCGTTGGCCCCGGTCATGTGCGGGTCCATCCGCTCGAAGAGCGCCCTGCTGGCCGGGCCGGGCAGCTCGGTGACGACGCGAGGCAGCTCGTGCTCCGCGCTGTCGGCTGCCTCACGGACGCTCGAGCTGATCGCACTCACCATGGCCTCCGGACGTCGTTGGGTCAGGCGACGATATGCCGGGCAGACCACGGTGCATGCGACGAATCACCGCACATCCGAGCCTGAGATCCCGCGTGATTCGTGCCGAGGCGCCGGAAAGGGGCTCCCGGGCGCGACGACGGACCGGCCAGGTCGCATGCCGCTGGCGCGCTGGAGCCGAGCTGCTACGGGGTTCGTGGCGGCGGTGAGCCGGGTGCCGGCCCGGCGTGTCTCAGTAGTACGGCCAGGGGATGAAGCGGTTCGCCCCGGTGCGGTCGGGGAGCGGGAGGGTGACCTCGCCGGTCGCGGCCCACTCCGTGCCTCGCACGAGGAGGGGCAGGAACGGCATCCGCCGGAAGGTGTCGACGTCGTGCCCGAGCGTGCAGGTGAAGCTGCGGCCGGCACCCCACTCGTTGATCCACACCACCGGCTGGTCGGTCCCGATGCCAGGAAGGTCCGGTACGCCGCCGGGTGGCACGTCCATCGGCACGTGCGCCGGCGGCCAGCCCTCCCCCGGGTAGACGTCGAGGTCGTCGTGGACGGTCACCAGGGCACGGGCGCCGGGAAGCAGCTCGATCGGCACGAGGAGGTCGTCGTTGGTCACACCCCACCGGTCCGGCAGCCCCTCGGTGATCGCGTGGCGCGGGTCGACCGTGTCCAGCGGGGACTCCTGCGCGGGGATCTTCCGCAGGCTGCGCGCCGGCTGCAGCGCCGCGCCGCGCATCTCGGCGTACTCCTCGGGCCAGCCCCACTCCGGCTCCTGCACGAAGGAGCTGTGGAACCACACGATGCCGCGGCCCTTGTCGCGCACCAGCTCGAGGAGGGACTCGTCGGTGGTCGGGCCGAGACCGTCGGGAACACGCATGTAGTGCTCGCGCCCCTCGTGGACGACGACCACGGCGTCGTAGCGGTCGAGCAACTCGCGACTCAGTCCGTGCACCTCCTCGGTCACGCGGACCTCGAACCGTCCGGTCGACTCCAGCACCGTCGTGAGGAGCTGGTGGTGCAGGCGGAAGCTGCGGTCCGCGTTGTGGTGCTCGGCTGCCATCAGGCCGGCGAGGATCAGGACCTCGAGCTTGCCGTCGTGCATCGTGCCTCCTCGTGCGTGGGGGAGCGGGGGTCAGCCCGAGAGCGCCACGCGGATCCGTTCCATCAGCTCCTGGATGCGGACGGTGCGGGCGTGCGGGTGCCAGGGGTGCTCGACCTCGCCGGCGCGGATCGCCTCGGCGGCTGCGCGGAACATCGGCAGGTAGCCGGAGCCCTCGAGGGGGAACGCCTCGTCGCGCACGTGCGGCGGCTCGGGCGGACGACCCAGGACGATCCGTAGGCTCTCGGGCGAGAACAGCCGCTCGCCGAGGTCGATGCTGCCCTTCGTGCCGCCGATCCAGCCGCGGGGCGGGATGAACGTGACGATCGACGTCATGAGCGACGCCGTGCCGCCGCCGGCGTACCGCAGCGTCACCGTGTCCTCGAGGTCGACGCCGTCCGCCTGCACGTCGCCGACGACGTCGATCGACGCCACGTCGCCGAGCACGAGGTCGGCCAGCGTCAGCGAGTAGACGCCCATGTCGTAGAGGGCGCCGCCCCCGAGGTCGGCCTCCCAGTAGCGCCGGGCGTGCGCGGGGACGGCGAAGCCGAGGCCCGCCTGCAGCAGCCGGGGCTCGCCGATCTCGCCCGACCCGATCACCTCGAGCACCCGGCGTACGGCTGGGCTGAACGACATCCACATCGCCTCGAGCAGGAGCACCCCGCGGTCGCGGGCGAGGTCCGCCAGCTCGGCAGCCTCGACCGAGCTCATGGTCAGCGGCTTCTCGCACACCACGTGCTTGCCCGCCTCCATCGCAGCCTTCGCGAGGACGTAGTGGGTCGGGTGCGGTGTGCCGATGTAGACGGCGTCGAAGGCGTCGGACGACAGCGCGGTCGTCAGATCGCCGAACGCGCGCGGCAGGTCCCACTCGGCGGCGAACGCGTCCGCCCTCGCCTGGTCGCGCGAGACCACGCTGGTGACGGCGCACCCGGGGACCGCGCGCAGGTCGGGCACGGTGCGGCGCGAGATGCCGCCGGTGCCCACCACGGCCCATCGAAGGTCGCTCACCACGGCTCCGCTCGTCAAGGGATTTCGGTGGAGAATAGACGAAAACCTCCTGAGCCTCTACGGCTCGGCTCATCGGGTCGACGACGTGCCGCGAGTCGGCCCGTCCGCGGCACGTCGCGGGCTAGGGTGGCGGCGCCGTTCGAGGAGGAGGGGTACGTGGCGTCGCTGGGTGGTCTGGATCTCAACCTGCTGCGCACGCTGCAGGCGTTGCTCGACACCCGCAACGTCACGCGCGCGGGGGAGCGGCTGCACCTGAGCCAGCCGGCCACGAGCGCTGCCCTCGCCAAGCTGCGACGCCACTTCGACGACGAGCTGTTGGTGCGGGTCGGACGCGAGATGCAGCTGACGCCGCTGGCTCAGACGCTGCTGCCGCTCTCGACCGAGGCACTGCTGCACGTCGAGCGCACCTTCGACGTGCGTGCCCAGTACGAGGCGTCGACGTCGGACCGCAGGTTCTCGGTCTACGCCTCCGACTACGCCACCTGCATGGTGATCGAGCCGCTGCGCCGGCTCCTGACGCGCGAGGCTCCAGGTATCTCGGTCCAGTTCGCGCCGCCGCCACGCGTCCAGCTCGCAGCGGCCGTCACCACGGCCGACCTCCTGGTCGCTCCCGTCGGTTTCGCGCTGGACGGTCCGCACGACGTCGTCCTGCGCGACCACTTCGTCGCCGTCGTGAACCGTCGCCACGTCACGGGCACGGGCGAGGGCGACGTCCTGTCCCTGCTGTCCTCGATGCCGCATGTGGTCGGGACCTTCGGAGAGGGCGTCGTCACCCCGGCAGACCGGCTGCTCGAGCAGCTCGATGTCCGACGCAAGGTCGTTGCCAGCGTCACCGGGTTCCTGTCGCTCCCGATGCTCGTCGTCGGCACCGATCTCGTCGCCGTCGTTCCGTATCGACTCGCGCGCAGGTTCGCGGCGATGGACGACCTCGCAGTCCTCGAGATCCCCGAGTCGGCGTCGACGCCGTTGGTGGAGGCGATCTGGTGGGACCCCTCCCGGACTGCCGACCCGGCGCTTCAGTGGCTGCGCGGGGCCTTCCTCCGCGCCTGCGAGCCTCTCAGCCGCGAGGAGCGCCGCGCCTGAGGGCGCCCATGCATCAGAGGGCGGGGAGTCCCGTCATCGGGCGATCTCCCGACATAACACCTGGTCAGGGCCCTGGTGCCGATCGGGCGTTTCGCAGCGGTGTCCTGCAGGTATCCGTCGCGTGTATGCCGACCATGTCGAAACTTTTGTTGTTCCTCAGCAGAAATACCTGTTTGACTCGCCGCACCCAACCCGGACACGAGCCCGGACACGCGGCTCACGAAAGGCACACCATGACGCGTACGACCACCCGCACCCGGCGCCTCGCCGTGACCGCGGTCGCGCCGCTGGCGCTGTGCATCACCCTGGCTGCGTGCTCCAGCGGCGACGCCGGGGGAGAC
>JAKOVT010000410.1 GCA_029781935.1 Actinomycetes bacterium
ATCGGGGTGGGCGGGTACGGCGAGGCGCGGCTGCTCTACACCGCGCCGGAGTTCGCGCCGGCGGACATCGCCGACGAGGCGCGCACGGTGCACCTCGGCACCGATGTCTGGACGGCAGCCGGTACGCCGCTGCACGCGCCGCTGCCGGCGCGGGTGCACGCGGTCCACGATAACGCGGCGCGGCTGGACTACGGCCCCGTCGTGGTGCTCGAGCACACGACCGACGACGGCGTCGTGTTCTACAGCCTCTACGGCCACCTGTCGGTGGAGACGCTCGACCACGTGCGCGAAGGGCAGCAGCTCGCGGCGGGCGACGTGCTCGGCTGGATCGGGCCGCCTCCGCACAACGGCGACTGGGCGCCGCACGTCCACGTCCAGGTGATCCTCGACCTGCTCGACCTCGGCGTCGACTACCCCGGGGTCGCGAAGCCGTCGCAGCGCAGCACCTGGCTCGGGCTGTCGCCGGATCCGGCTCTGCTGCTGGGACTCCCGGCCTCCGTCGCGGCGGTTCCCGAGCGCTCGATCGACGACACCGCAGCCGACCGCGCCCGACTGCTCGGGCCCAACCTGTCGGTGTCGTACGCCGCGCCGCTGCGGATCGTGCGCGGGGTCGGCGCCCACCTCTACGACGACCTCGGACGGACCTATCTCGACTCGGTGAACAACGTCGCGCACGTGGGCCATGCGCACCCGCACGTCGTGCGCGCGGGCCAGCGGCAGATGCAGGTGCTCAACACCAACACCCGCTACCTTCACGACGAGGTGCTGCGCTACGCCGAGCGCATCACGGCCACGCTGCCCGACCCGCTCTCGGTGTGCTTCTTCGTGAACTCGGGCAGCGAGGCGAACGAGCTCGCGATCCGCCTCGTGCGCGCCGCGACCGGGGCGCAGGACATGGTGTGCGTCGAGCACGGCTACCACGGGCACAGCCAGACGCTCATCGACGTCAGCCCCTACAAGCACGCGGGCCGCGGCGGCCGGGGCGCGCCGTCCTGGGTCCACGTCGCGGCGATGCCCGACCCGTACCGAGGGGAGCACCGGGGCTACGACCCGGCCGTGGGTGCGGCCTACGCCGAGGACGTCGCGCGCGCCGCCGCCGAGGCCGGGACGGGGAACCTCGCGGGCTGGATCGTCGAGTCGATGATCGGGTGCGGCGGCCAGGTCGTCCTGCCCGACGGCTACCTCGTGGCGGGAGCCGAGGCGGTGCGCGCTCGCGGCGGGCTCGTGATCGCCGACGAGGTGCAGGTCGGGTTCGGGCGCGTGGGCCCGGCGTTCTGGGGCTTCGCGACCCAGGGCCTGGTGCCCGACGTCGTCACGTTCGGCAAACCGGCGGGCGACGGCCACCCGCTCGCCGGTGCCGTCACGACGCCGGCGATCGCGGCCGCGTTCGCGAACGGGATGGAGTACTTCAACACCTTCGGCGGCAACCCGGTCTCGGCCGCGATCGGCAACGCGGTGCTCGACGTCATCGAGGGCGAGGACCTGCCTGCCAACGCCGAGCGCGTCGGGCGCCAGATCCTCGCGGGCGCGATCGAGCTGGCGACCCGGCACGAGCTGATCGGCGACGCCCGCGGTCTCGGGCTCTACCTCGGGATCGAGCTCGTGCGCGATCGCGACACCCTCGAGCCCGCCGACGCCGAGGCGTCGTACGTCGTCGAGCGGTGCAAGGACCTCGGCGTGCTGGTCTCGATCGACGGCCCGTTCCACAACGTGCTCAAGATCAAGCCCCCGATCGTCTGGTCGAGCGCCGACGCCGACCGCCTCCTGACCACCCTCGACCGCGTCCTGTCGGAGCAGCCCCTCCGCCCCTGATCTCCGCCGCTGACCCCGAGGTCTCACTCGGCTAAGTGCCCGCCAGGGGGCCTCTGCCTGGCAGTTGGCCGAGTGAGACCGCTCCAGAGATACCGAGGGGCTCGGGCTGCGCGGGGCCGGGGCGGGGTCAGCGCAGGGAGGGGGCGAGGAGGTTCGCGAAGGCCTTGGCCAGGCCGGCGCTGAAGGTGCGCGTCAGATGGTGGCCGTCGCGGTAGACGATCACGCCCTGCGGCGTGACGACCGAGCAGGTGCTGTGCGGGCAGACCAGCTTCGTCGGGTCGACGGTGCGGATCGACGGCCCGTCGGCAGCCGACTTCGCGACCGCGGCCTTCTCGGCGGCGGCGAGCGTGGCGTCGAGGTGCGAGCGGGCGTCGCGCGGGAAGGCGCACGCGGAGGGCGTCGTCAGGTGCGCGGACAGGCAGTCGGGCACGTCGCCCGCGGCCCACGGGGTGTCGCGCACGAGCACCACGCGGTCGGCCACGCGACCGAGGTCGTCGAGCAGCTTCGTGGCTCCGGCCTGCCAGAGGCCGGGGACGTCGGCGCGGTCCGCGATCCGACCGTCGGGTCCCATCACGAGGTCCTGCTGGTAGCCCTTGCTCCGCGCGACGACCACGAGGTCGAGCTGCGGCAGCGCGGCGAGCCGGCCGATCACGTTCTGGCGCCACGACGAGCAGGCGTCGTACCGCGACCGGTACGAGGGCAGCCAGACGTCGACCTCGGTCATCGGGCACGCGCTCTTGGCCCAGAACCACACCTTCCAGCCGCGTGCCTTGCCTGCGGCGTCGAGGGCGGGGAGCCACTGCGCGGCGTGGGAGTCGCCCACCAGGGCGACGGTCTTCGTGCCCTGCTTGTCGCCGAACTCGCACCAGGTCGGCGCCGCCGTGGCGACGAAGCCGGCGAAGCAGTCGGTGGTGGGCCAGTCGTCGGCCCGGGCCTGCGCGGGGGTCATGGCGAGCGTGACGGCCACGGCCTTGCTCGGCGACGCCGACGGGCTGGCGCTGCCGTCGTCGGAGGCTGCGGTGCCGGGGGACGCGGCGGGAGCCGTGACGGCGACCGGGACGTCGGGGCGCTGCGACTCGTCGCCGACCACGAGCCCCGCTCCGAGCACGGACGTGACGGTGAGCGCGGCGCCGATCACGAAGGTCTGGCGCTTGGACGCGATCAGCGTGCGCGACCGGCGTACCGGGTCCTCGAGGAGCCGGTGGGTGAGCGCCGCGAGGCCGAACGAGAGGACGACCGCGGCGACGACGTAGGTCCACGGTGCGCCCCCGGTGCCGGCGTCGGGGTCGTCGACCGCAACCGGTGCGAGGGCCGCCGCCGCGACGAGGAGCGGCCAGTGCCAGAGGTACCAGCCGTAGGAGATCCGCCCGACGTAGACGGCGGCGGGCGACGACAGCGGTGCCGCCGGCCCGATGCCGCGCGTGCGCGCGCCGGAGACGAGCACGAGCGCGGCACCCAGGACCGGCACGACCGCCGCGACACCGGGGTACGGCGTGGCGCGGGAGTAGAACAGCGCGGCGTAGACGATCAGGCCGAGGCCCACCCAGCCGAGCATCGATGCCGCGGGGAGCGTGAGCTCGGAGAAGCGGTGCGCGGCGAGGGCCAGAGCCGCTCCGGCGGCGAGCTCCCACGCGCGGGTCTGCAGCCCGAAGTACGCCCACGGCCCGGCCGCGGACGTGAGCAGCAGCGAGAGCATGAGCGACCCACCGAGGACAGCGGCGAGCACGGTAGCGAGGCGGCGCCGGCCCATCTCGCCCCACCGCGGCAAGGTACGGACCACGAGAACGATGAGCAGGGGCCAGACGACGTAGAACTGCTCCTCGAGCGAGAGCGACCAGTAGTGCAGCACCGGGCTGGCCTGGGTGTCGCTCATGTACTGCGTGGCGCCGGCGGCGAAGTGCCAGTTCGACACCCACAGCGCCGCGGCGCGGATGTCGCCCGCGATCGACTCGTGCGTGAGCGGCGGGAGCACCACCGCCGTGATG
>JAKOVT010000435.1 GCA_029781935.1 Actinomycetes bacterium
GGCGTCGGCCATCTGCGAGGCCACGGTGCGCTTCCAGATCAGGTCGTAGAGGAGGAAGTCGTCGCCGTTCAGCTCGCCCGCCACCTGCGCCGGAGTACGGAAGACGTCGCCCGCGGGGCGCACGGCCTCGTGCGCCTCCTGCGCGTTCTTCACCTTGCGGTCGTAGCGGCGCGGCACCTCGCTCACGTGGTCGCTGCCGTACAGCTGCGCGGCCTGCGTGCGCGCAGCGTTCATCGCCGACTCCGACAGCGTCGTGGAATCGGTGCGCATGTAGGTGATGTAGCCGCGCTCGTAGAGGCCCTGCGCCACGCGCATCGTGCGCTGCGCGCCCCAGCGCAGCTTGCGGCTGGCCTCCTGCTGCAGCGTCGAGGTCATGAACGGCGCAGCGGGAGAACGCTTGTAAGGCTTGTCCTCGACAGAGCGCACGGTGAACGCCGCACCGTCGAGCGCCGCGGCGAGCGAGGTCGCGGCTTCCTCGGTGAGGTGCGCGGCGTCGGCGCGGGTGAGCACGCCGGCGTCGGAGAAGTCCTTGCCCGTCGCCACGCGGGCGCCGTCGACGGCGACCAGCTTCGCCGTGAACGAGCCCGGGTCGAACAGGCCCTCGATGTCCCAGTACGACGCCGAGCGGAACGCGATGCGCTCCCGCTCGCGGTCGACGACGAGGCGCGTCGCGACCGACTGCACGCGGCCCGCGGACAGGCCGGTCATGACCTTCTTCCACAGGACCGGGCTGACCTCGTAGCCGTAGAGCCGGTCGAGGATGCGGCGGGTCTCCTGGGCGTCGACCAGGCTCTGGTCGAGGTCGCGGGTGTCGTCGACGGCGCGCTGGATCGCGTCGCGGGTGATCTCGTGGAAGACCATCCGCTTGACCGGCACCTTCGGGTTGAGCACCTCGAGCAGGTGCCACGCGATGGCCTCGCCCTCGCGGTCCTCGTCGGTCGCGAGGAGGAGCTGGTCGGCGTCGGCGAGCTTCTTCTTCAGCTCGGCGACCTTGGTCCTCTTGTCGGCGTCGACGACGTACAGCGCCCGGTAGCCGCGGTCGACGTCGACCCCGAGCCGCGACCACGCCTCGCCCTTGTACTTGGCGGGGATGTCGGCGGCGCGCTTGGGCAGGTCGCGGATGTGGCCGACCGAGGCCTCGACCTCGTAGCCCGCGCCGAGGTAGCCCTGGATCGTCTTCGCCTTCGCGGGCGACTCCACGATCACGAGGGTGCGGGTCGGCTGGCTCGCCGCCGTCGCCTTCGCCTTGGGGGGCACCTGACTCCTCGTCCGCTCGCGCTCCGGGGAGGGTCCTCCCCCGCCCGTCGATCATCCCGACCGGGCGGAGTGTCTCCATCCCCGGGGGTCCCCTGTCAAACGCAGCCGCCCCCGGCGGCGTGTCGATCGCTGCCGTTCGCGCCGTATCGCCGCAGGTCAGAGGCCCTGCGGCCGACCTCCCCGAGCGGGGTCCAGGATCCGGGACGCGGGACCGGCCCCACGCCGGGCCCGGGAACCCCGCGGTTCCACGGATGCGGCGCCCCCCGCGCCGGGACCACGGTGGACGTGACGGCAACCCGCCGTCCTGTGGGGGAGGAACCATGAAGACCATCCGCACGCTCGCGCTGACCGCGTCCCCGCTCGTCGTCGTCGCCCTCCTCGGCGCCTCGGCACCGCCGTACACCGACACCTTCCACGGCTCGTTCACCGGGGCGGACCTGAGCGCCTGCCCCGTGATGCCCGCGCCGAGCAGCGTCACGGGCACCTGGACCGTGGTGGCCCACGACGACGGCACCGCCCTCGTGCACGTGCTCATCCGCATGGACGGGCGGCTGCACGCGGTCTGGACGATGCCGTTCGACATCACCTCGCAGACCGCCGATTCCGTGACGGCCAGCACCGCCGGCATGTTCCCCGGTGACACCCTCACCGTCAGGGTCGCCGACGGCGCCTTCACCTACCACCTGGTGAGCCCGGCCCTCGGGTGCGACGCGACCATGGGCGGCCCGCAGCGCTGAGCCGTCCGCGCGCTCCGGGGCGGCGTGGTCGGGGAGCCGGCCGCTCGAGGCCGACGCGCACCCGCGCTCCGGGGCACCCTCATGCGGAGGGTGGGGTCGGGTCGAGGGTGAGGAGGGCGTCCTCGACGAGGGCGCGGACGGCGACGAGGGCGGCGGGGAGGACGTCGTCGGGGTCGAGGTCGTAGACGGCCGACGCCGAGCCGACGGCCTCCGACAGCGTCGTGGCGCCGTCGAAGCTGCGGACGAGGTGCGCCGTCACGGCGTCGAGCACCACCTCCGGCCGCCACCCGTCGACGAGGCCGATCCGCGGCGGCATCGGGTCGAGCCGCCCGTGCTCGTCGGCGCGGTCCTCCTCCACGATGCGCAGCCCCGTCGCGCGGCTGGGCCGCGCACCGACGAGCGCGAAGGCGTCGTACGCCGCCCAGCCCGCGCGGGCGCGCACGAGCGCCGCCACCTCGTCACCACGGGGCTGGCGCGGCGCGCTCGCCACGTCCTCGATCCGGGGACCGGTAGCGCCGTACGTCCCGCCCTTGTGCAGCACGACCCAGCCGAAGCCGATGCCCTCGGCGTCCATGTCGTGCAGCTCGTCGAGCCACTCCGCGTAGCGGCGTTCGTGCTCGGCGGTGTCGTCGGCTCCGCCCGCGTCGCGCAGCCAGAGTCCGACGTACTCGGCAGGGTCCTGCACCTCGCGCTGCGCGACCCACACGTCGCAGCCGCTGCTCTCGACCCAGCCGGCGACGCGCTCGCGCCAGTCGGCGCCGCGCACGTGCAGCCAGTTCGCGAGGACGACGGCCGTCCCGCCGTCGACGAGGCGCGCGGGCAGCTGCTGGAGCAGCACGCGGCCGAGGTCGTCGGCGGGCAGTCCGGCGTCGCGGTAGGTGTAGCGGTGCCCGGGCGAGATCACGAACGGCGGGTTGCTCACGACGAGGTCGAACTGCTCGCCCGCCACCGGCTCGAGCAGCGACCCCTCGCGCAGGTCCCACTCCTGCCCCGAGAGCGCAGCGGTCACCGCCGCCAGCCGCAGCGCGCGTCGGTTGCGGTCGGTCGCGACCACCGTGCGCGCGTGCCGCCCGAGGTGGAGCGCCTGCACGCCGCAGCCGGTACCGAGATCGAGCGCGCGGTCGACGGCGTCGCGCGGGGTCAGCCGCGCGAGGGTCAGCGAGGCGCCGCCGACCCCGAGGACGTGGTCGGCCGCGACCTCCGCGACGTCGCGGCCCGCCGAATCGGGGCCGTGGTCGGACACGACGTACCAGTCGGTGTCGCTCTCGCCGTAGGGACGTACGTCGACCGCGGCACGGACCTCGCCCGCCCCGGTCACGAGGCCGAGCGCGTCGAGGTCGGCCAGCGGCAGGTGCTGCTGCGCGTCGGCGAGCGGTACGCCGTCGCCGAGCACGAACAGCCGCACGAGCTCGATGTCGGTCCCGTGCCGCCCCTCGAGGGCGCGACGGGCAGGAACGGGCTCGCCGCGGCCGAGGGCGGCGTACGCCGAGGCCCCGAGCAGCGCGAGCAGGCCGTCGGCGGTGAACCCGGCGTCGAGGAAGACCTCGCGGAGCCTCGCAGCAGCGGCGCGGTCGACGTCCATGCCCGAATCATGGCGAACCCGCGCCCGCCACGCCCCGCACCCCACCATGTCACGCCCCGCACCCCCACCACGTCACTGCCCGAACGCACGGGAAAACGCCGGTTCTCCGTGCGTTCGAGCAGTGACGTCGCGCGGAGGAGGGGGGGCGGGACGCGCGAGGGCCCCGGGACGCTGTCCCGGGGCCCTCGCGTGCGTGCGGTGCGACTACTGCTTGCCGAGGTCGACTACGGCTGGGTGCCGCCCTCGACGGTCTCCTCACCGGCGAGCTCGGGGTGCAGCTCGGGGTGGTGGGAGGCGTCGATGTCCTCGAGGATGTGCTCGAGCTCGGGGTCGTCGCCGACCGCGATCGGCCGCATCTTCGCGACGACGATGGCGCCGACGACGATGAGGAACGCGATGAGCGCGATGCCCCAGGCGTAGACCTGGTTGCCCGCGAGGTAGAACGCCACGATCGCCGGTGCGACGAGCAGCGCCACGAGGTTCATCACCTTGATGAGCGGGTTGATCGCCGGGCCGGCGGTGTCCTTGAACGGGTCGCCGACCGTGTCGCCGATGACCGTCGCCGCGTGGGCGTCGGAGCCCTTGCCGCCGAAGTTGCCGTCCTCCACGAACTTCTTCGCGTTGTCCCAGGCGCCGCCCGAGTTCGCGAGGAAGACCGCCATGAGGACACCGGTCGCGATGGTGCCGGCGAGGTAGGCGCCCAGGGCGCCGATGCCGAGACCGAAGCCGACCGCGACCGGCATGAGCACCGCCATGAGACCCGGGGTGATGAGCTCGCGGAGCGAGTCGCGGGTGACGATGTCGACGACCTTGCCGTACTCCGGCTTGTCGGTGCCGTCCATGATGCCGGGGTGGTCGCGGAACTGGCGGCGCACCTCGAAGATCACCGCGCCGGCTGCGCGGGACACCGCGTTGATGGCCAGGCCGGAGAACATGAACACCACCGCCGCGCCGATGATGAGGCCGACGAGGTTGCGCGGGTCGGCGACGTCGAGCACCGCGCCGTACTGCGCCTGGTCGTTCGGAGCCGGCACGACGACACCGCCGGCCGCGATGGCCGACTTCGTCGCCTCCACGACGGTGTCGCGGAACGCACCGAACAGCGCGGTGGCCGCGAGCACCGCCGTCGCGATCGCGATGCCC
>JAKOVT010000449.1 GCA_029781935.1 Actinomycetes bacterium
GACGCTGCGCCGCTGGCTGGCGCAGCTGCCCGAGTTCGAGGAGCGCGAGACGTGGGGCCACCCGACCTTCCGGGTGCGCGACCGCATGTTCGGGACGCTCGACGAGGAGTCGCGGTCGGCGACCTTCAAGGCCGCGCCCGGCGAGCAGGCGGCGCTGCTCGAGCAGGACCCCACCACGTTCACCGTGCCCGCCTACGTCGGTCGGCACGGCTGGGTCCGCGTCGACCTGGCCCGGGTCGACCGCGACCAGCTGCGCGAGATCGTCGTCGAGGCGTGGCGGCGCACCGCCCCGAAGCGCGTCGTGGCCGCCTGGGAGCAGGCCGCGAACGGGCCGTGACGCCGTTATCTTGACGTCGTTCACTTATCACGGCTAACGTACCCGCGTTCAGTCGACCGCGCCCGCGGTCGCCCGGCCGCAGGGAGCGCCCGTCATGCCCACCTCCATCACCGCCGCGACGCGGCCCCGCGGGTTCGCCCGGCTGGGTGCCTTCGCCGTCCGCCGACGGGTGCCGATCCTGGTGCTCGCCCTGCTGTTCGTCGTGGTGTCCGCCGTCCTCGGCGGCGGCGTCGTCTCGCGCCTGTCGTCGGGCGGCTTCGACGACCCCGGCTCCGACTCGGCCAAGGCCGCGGCCGCGCTCGCCGACCGGTTCGACGCCGGTCCGTCCGACGTCGTCCTCGTCGTCGGCTCGGCCGAGGGCGCCTCCGTCGACAGCCCGGCGGTCGCCACTGCTGCGGACGCGCTGGCGCAGCGGCTCGCGCAGGAGCCCGGTGTGCGCGACGTGTCGTCGTACTGGGCCACGCGGGCACCGGCGATGCGCAGCACCGACGGCAGCCTCGCGCTGGTCACGGCCCGCCTGGTCGAGAGCGGCGACGCCGCGCAGACCCGCGCAGGCGCCCTGGCCGAGGAGCTCGCCGGGCCCACCCCCGACGGCGTGCTCGAGGTGCACGTGTCCGGCGCACCCGTGGTGTTCCACGAGGTCGGCCACACGATCGAGAAGGATCTCGCTCGCGCGGAGAGCATCGCGATCCCGATCACGATGCTCCTGCTGCTGCTGGTGTTCGGCACCCTCGTCGCCTCCGGCCTGCCGGCCGTGATCGGCGCGGTCGCGGTGCTCGGCTCGTTCTTCGCGCTCTGGGTCACCACGCAGGTGACCGACGTGAGCATCTTCGCCATCAACCTCGTCACCGCCCTCGGCATCGGCCTCGGCATCGACTACGCGCTCTTCATGGTCACCCGCTTCCGCGAGCAGCTCGGGCGCGGCGACGAGCCGCACGAGGCCGTGGTGCGCACGGTCGCCTCCGCCGGCCGCACGGTCGTGTACTCCGGCATCACGGTCGCGATCGCGCTGTCGGCGCTGCTGGTCTTCCCGCAGTTCTTCCTGCGCTCGTTCGCCTACGCCGGCATCGCCACGGTCACGTTCGCCGTGCTCGCCGCCGTGCTGGTCCTGCCCGCTCTGCTCGCCGTGCTCGGCACGCGGGTCAACCGGTTCCGCGTGCTGCGCGGCGCGACCGAGGTCGCCGACCACGGGTTCTGGTACCGGCTGTCGGCGTTCGTCATGAAGCGGCCGTGGCCGATCCTCATCGGGGGCGTGGCGCTGCTGTTCGCCCTCGGCCTGCCGTTCTTCCGGGTGTCGTTCGGCCAGACCGACGACCGCGTGCTGCCCAAGACCGCCCAGGCCGCGCAGGCCGGCCAGCTGCTGCGCACGGAGTTCGACGCCCGCGAGTCCGACCCGCTGTCGGTCGTCGCCGCCGACAGCACGGCGTCGGCGGCGGAGGTCGCGGCGTACGCCGAGTCGCTGTCGAGGCTCGACGGCGTCACGCGCGTCGACGCGAGCACCGGCTCGTACGCCGACGGCGCCCAGGTCGCGCCGGCGGGGCCTGCGAGCACCCGCTTCGTCGCGGCTGACGGCCCCGGCACGTGGCTGTCGGTCGTGGTCGACGTCGAGCCCTACTCCGGCGAGGGCAAGCAGCTGGTGCAGGACCTGCGCGCCGTGCCGTCGCCCCTCGGCACGACCTACGTCGGTGGCGACGCCGCGGTGTTCGCGGACTCGCAGGACGCGATGGGCTCGCGGCTCCCGTGGGCGATCGGCATCATCGCGATCGCGACGTTCGTCCTGCTGTTCCTGTTCACCGGCTCGGTCGTCCTGCCGCTGAAGGCGCTGGTGCTCAACATGCTGAGCCTCTCGGCCACGTTCGGCGCGATGGTCTGGATCTTCCAGGAGGGCCACCTCTCGCAGTGGCTCGGCGACTTCACCGTCACCGGTGAGCTCGACACGTCGATGCCGATCCTCATGTTCTGCATCGCCTTCGGTCTCTCGATGGACTACGAGGTCTTCCTGCTCAGCCGCATCAAGGAGGAGTACGACCGCACGGGCGACAACACGCACGCGGTGCAGATGGGCCTGCAGCGCACCGGCCGCCTCGTCACCTCCGCCGCCGCGCTCATGGCCATCGTCTTCATCGCCTTCGCCACCAGCGGCGTCACGATCATCAAGATGCTCGGCATCGGCGTGGCGCTGGCCGTGCTGGTCGACGCCACCCTCGTGCGTGGGCTGCTCGTGCCGGCGTTCATGCGGGTGGCCGGCGACGCGAACTGGTGGGCGCCCGCACCGCTGCGCCGCCTCTACGACCGGTTCGGCCTGCGCGAGTCCGACGACGTCGTCGACCTGCCCGACGCCGACCCCGTGGCCGTAGGCTGACGGCCATGACCGCGCCCGCTCGCCCTCGTCGTCGCGCCAAGCGCGGCGAGGGCGAGCGGCTGCGCGAGGAGATCCTCGCGGCGGCGCGCGAGCTGCTCGCCGAGACCCAGGATGCCGACGCCCTCACCGTCCGCTCGGTCGCCGAGCGGGTGGGGGTCTCGACCCCGTCGATCTACCTGCACTTCGCCGACAAGGCCGCCCTGCTCGACGCCGTCTGCGAGGCGGTCTTCGCCGACCTCGACTCGCTCATGGAGGCGGCGGGCGCGCAGACCCAGGACCCGTTCGAGGGTCTGCGCCTGCGGGGGGTCGCCTACGTCCGGTTCGCGCTGGCCAACCCCGAGCAGTACCGCCTCGCGATGATGACGATGCCGGGGCGCCACGACCTCGGGAAGACGGCGCTGATGTACGAGGACATCGTCGTCGGGCAGACCTACGGCAACCTGATAGGCGCCGTACGGCGCTGCATCGACGTCGGCGTCTTCGCCCCCGGAACCGACGCCCAGACCGTGGCCACGACCCTGTGGGCCGCCGCTCACGGCGCGGTGTCGCTGTGCCTGGCCAAGCCCGACCTGGCCGGCGACGACGCCGAGGCGCTCTGCGCGCTGGTCATCGAGCACGCCGGCATGGGGGCGGCCCTGTCCTCCTACGTCGGAGGCCACTCGCACGGCGACGACGTCTCCGACCACGACCACGAGCAGATGAGCGCGCAGCTCGCCGGGCTGCTGCAGGTGCTCGGCCAGATGAGCCAGGCGCAGCAGGCCTGACCCGCCCGTCCTCGGTCGGCGCTCCACGGGGTGCTCATGGGAGCGTGGGAGCCTCGGCTGCTGCGGGCGTGTATCACGAATGCAAAACGGCCCGGGACTCTGTCGGCGGGGCGTGGCACACTCACCGGACCAAAGGGCAGCAAAACGGACAAGCCCGCCCATCGCGGGCCCCGGGTCCAGACCGTCCACGAGGGGGACGACATGGCGGGACGACTCCCGGACGCCGACGAGCTGCTGACGCCTGCCGAGGTCGCGGCCCTGTTCCGCGTCGACCCCAAGACGGTCACCCGCTGGGCGAAGGCGGGCAAGCTCACGTCGATCCGGACGCTCGGCGGCCACCGCCGCTATCGCGCGGCCGAGGTGCGTGCCCTGCTCGGCGAGACGATCCCGGCCCCGCGCGACACCGAGGCCTGACCCCCGCCCGCACGCGGCGCCCATCGCGGGCCGGCTGCGGGACTCGGCGTCCGCCCCGGACCCCGCACTCACTACGCTCGGGCTGCCGTCCCGAGCTGCTGAGGAGCCCTGAGTCCATGAGCGTGGTCGTCGCCGGTGAGGCCCTCATCGACCTGATCCTGCGGCCCGACGGCACGATCACGGCGGCCGCGGGCGGTGGTCCGTTCAACGCCGCCCGCACCCTCGGGCGCCTCGGGGTCGAGACCTTCTTCCTCGGCGGCCTGGCCGACGACCGCTTCGGGCACCTGCTGCGCGACCGCCTGGTCGCCGACGGCGTGCGCCTCGGGATGCCCGACCTGCTGCCGCTGCCGACCACGCTGGCCCTCGCCGAGCTCGACGAGCACGGAGCGGCGAGCTACCAGTTCTACGTCGACAACACCGCCGCTCCCGCCGTGACCGACGCCGACGCCCACGGCGCGGTCGACGCGTCGACGCGGGTGCTGCACGTCGGCACCCTCGGGCTGCTGCTCGAGCCGATGGCCACCAGCCTCGAGAGGCTGGTGCGCGACGTCGGCGACGACGTCCTCGTGTTCGTGGACCCGAACTGCCGACCCCGCGTGGTGAGGGACCGCGACGCCTACGTGGCGCGCCTGCACCGGGTGCTTGCCCGGGCCGACGTCGTCAAGGTCTCCGGCGACGACCTCGACTACCTCGCTCCCGGCCTCGGACCGGTCGAGGCCGCGCTGGCGCTGCTGGAGCTCGGGCCGCGGGTGGTCCTGTTCACCGACGGCGGGCGCGCCGTGCACGTGCTCACGGCCGACGGCTCGTTCGTGGTCGACGTCCCGCGGGTCGCCGTCGTCGACACCGTCGGCGCCGGCGACTCCTTCGGCGGCGGCTTCCTCGCCGCCTGGATGTCCCAGGGTCTCGGCCGCGGGGCGCTCGGAGACCTCGACGCGCTGCGCCGGGCCACCGAGCGGGCGGTGGTCGTCGCCGGCATCACCTGCTCGCGCGCCGGGGCCGAGCCGCCGCACCTGTCCGAGCTCCCGGCGTAACCGCCGGCCCTCGCCCGGATGCCTCGCATCTCGTGGGATGCGAGGGCATCTCCGGATCGGAGAGGGAGATCGTGGCGGTGGTGCGCGGGGGGCCTCCGGCGCACCGGCGGCCTAGGGTGCGGGGCGTGAGCACACTCGACGCCCTGGCCGACTACGAGCAGGTGCTGGTCGGCAACGACCCGACGGTCGGGCTCCGCGCGATCGTCGCGATCCACTCCACCGCGCTCGGCCCGGCGCTGGGCGGCACGCGGTTCGTGCCGTACGCCGACGAGGAGGCGGCGCTCGCCGACGTGCTGCACCTCGCCCGCGCGATGACGTACAAGAACGCGCTGGCCGGGCTGCCCCACGGCGGCGGCAAGGCCGTGATCGTGGGCGACCCGCGTACCGACAAGACGCCCGAGCAGCTGCTCGCGTACGGCCGCCTCGTCGCCACCCTGCAGGGCCGCTACGTCACCGCGTGCGACGTCGGCACGTACGTCGCCGACATGGACGTGATCGCGACCGTGAACCCGTGGACCACCGGTCGCTCGCCCGAGCACGGCGGCGCGGGCGACTCCGGGGACCTCACCGCGGTCGGCGTCCACCACGCGCTCCGCGCCGTGGCCGAGCACCTGTGGGGCGCGCCGTCGCTGGCCGGCCGCCGGGTGGGGATCGTGGGAGTCGGCAAGGTCGGCGGGCGGCTCGCCGGCCACGTGCTCGCCGAGGGCGGCCGGGTGCTCGCGGCCGACGTCGACCCCGCCGCAGTCGCACGGCTGCGTGCGGCGTACCCCGAGGTCGAGGTGGCCGGGTCGCCGGACGACGTCGTGGTCGCCGACGTCGACGTCCTCTCGCCCTGCGCCCTCGGCGGTCTGATCACCGCCGAGGGCGTGCCTGCGCTGCAGGCGGCAGCGATCTGCGGGGGCGCGAACAACCAGCTGGCCGACGAGTCCCTCGCGCGGGTGCTGGCCGACCGCGGCGTGGTGTACGCGCCCGACTTCCTGGTGAACGCCGGCGGGGTGATCGCGGTAGGCGCGGAGTACGCCGGTCGCGGCACCTACGACGACGCCGGGGCGCGGGAGCGCGCCCGCGCCATCGGCGCGACCCTGCTCGAGGTCCTGCGCCGCGCGGACGCCGAGCAGGTCACCCCGCTGGCCGCCGCCGAGCGCCTCGCCGAGGACCGCATCGCGGCCGCCGAGCCCCGCCCCTCGTTCGCCCCACCCGTCGCCTGACCTGCTCCGACACCGGCCCCGCCGCGCTGGGAGCGGTCCGGGCCGCCGCGGACCGGAACCGCTCGGCCACCGCCGTCGTGCTGCGCGCCGCCGTCGACCGGCCGGGTCGGCTCCGGCGGCGACCCGTCGAGGGCCGACGCGGCGCGCCGATCGTCCGCTCGGGGCGAACCCGGCCCCCGGGCGTGTCGTGGGCCGATTATGATGGCGTCTCGCGCCACCGGCGGATCAAGGCCCCGGTGGTCTGTCATGTAGGTCGGATCAGGGCCGTGAGGGCCTGTGAGGGGGTCGAGCCATGGGGCGCGGCCGGGCCAAGGCCAAGCAGACCAAGGTCGCTCGGGAGCTGAAGTACTCGAGCGGCAACACCGACCTGAACAAGCTCCAGGCGGAGCTCGCCGGCGGTGGCTACCACCCGCCGGCCCCCGCCGAGGTCGATGACGACGACGACGAGGACGACCCCTACGCGAAGTACCTCGACGACGAGGACGACGACGAGGACTAGGTCCTCCTGCGGTCCTCCGCCACGCTCACGACGGGCGCCCACCCCACGCGGGGTCGGGCGCCCGTCGCACGTCCCGACCCGCCTTCCCCCGCATGAAGGTGCCCCCGCGCGCGATAGGGGCGAGCAGGCTTCCCCCGTCGATGGGACGTCTGGCCGCCTCGCAGTGGTCGGTCGAGCAGGCGTCAGCACCGGTGCGGCCTCGGCGGACGATCCCGGGCCGTCGCGCTCAGCCGCCGTGGCGCTCCGGGTGGGGAACCTGACGAGCGTCTATCGCATCTGGGGGCACCTTCATGCAGGGAGGGCGGGGACGGGGTTGGCTTGCGAGCCCTCCGTGACCACGAGCAGGACCAGGCTCTCGGGGCCCACGCCCAGGTGCGTGCGCCGCTCGGTCGAGCCCTCGCCGGTGAGGGCGAGACGTGCCGCGGCCAGCGGTGCGGCGCCGCAGGGACCGGCGCGCACGCCCAGCGCGGCGAGGTCGTGCGCCGCCCGTACGTCGGCCTCCTCGGAGACCGCGACCGCCGCGTCGAGCCCGTGCTCGACGAACGGCCACGCCAGGCTCGACGGAGTTCCGCAGTTCAGCCCTGCCATCACGGTCGTCCCCGTCGGGACCGTGACCGGGCGCCCGGCCGCGAGGCTCGGCGCGATGCAGGCCGCGGCCTCGGGCTCCACCGACACCACGCGGGTGCGCGCACCCGTGCCGCGGTAGTGCGAGAGCGCCGCCTGCAGCAGCGAGCCGACACCGGTGGGCACGAGCACGAGGTCGGGCACGCCGAGACCACGCTCGCGCAGCTGCTCGTCGGCCTCGGCGAACAGCGTCGCGTAGCCCTCCACGATCCACCGCGGGATCTCCTCGTAGCCGTCCCACGCGGTGTCCTGCACGAGCACGCCGCCGATGTCATCGGCCAGGCGTGCGGCTGCGGCGACGGCGTCGTCGTACGAGCCCTCGACCGCTGTCACCTCGGCACCCTCGCCGCGGATCGCGTCGACCGCGGTGGACGTGACGCCCGGCGGTACGACGATGCTCGCGCGATGGCCGAGCAGGCGGGCGAAGCGCGCGACGGCGCGACCGTGGTTGCCGTCGGTCGCGGTCACGACGGTGACCGGCTCGTCGTCGGTGCGATCGCGCAGCGCCCGGTGCACGGCCCACGACGCACCGAGCGCCTTGAACGCCGGGAGGCCGAGGCGCGACGACTCGTCCTTGGCCAGGACCTGCCCGACCCCGAGCTCTACGGCGAGAGCCGGGAGGTCGACGAGCGGGGTCGGCAGGTATCCGTCGAGCCCACGGTGGAACGCGAGCGCGTCGCCCGACGGCGGTGCGCACGTCCAGGCGATGTCGCGATCGTTCTGGTACCAGGCGGTCACGGGCTCCTCGCGATGCCGCAGTCCGGCGGTCCGGTCAGCGCCCGTGCGTGCCGCGCAGCGACACCGAGCCGCCGTTGCCGCCCTTGGCGGCGGCATCGCCGGCTTCGCCGTCGAGGCGCTCCCGGGCGACCCCGAGCACCCACGCGTCGACTCCGCGAGCGGCCAGCCGCGCGAGAGCCGTGTCGACGGAACCCGGTGCCACCAGGGCGATCATGCCGACGCCCATGTTGAAGGTCTTCTCCAGCTCGGGCAGCGGCACGCGGCCCATCTCGCCCACCAGACCGAACACGGGGTGCGGCGTCCACGTGGAGCGGTCGACGTCGACGTGGACGTGCGGCGGCAGCACGCGCGCGAGGTTGGCCGCGAGCCCACCGCCGGTGACATGGCTGAACGCGTGCGCGTCGACGTCGGCGGCGCGGGCGAGGTCGAGGACGTCGAGGGAGTAGATGCGCGTCGGCTCGAGCATCTCCTCGCCGAGCGTGCGGCCGAGGACGTCGACGTGCTGGTCGAGGCGCAGCTGACCGGTGGTGAGCAGCACGTGGCGGGCGAGCGAGTAGCCGTTGGAGTGCAGACCGCTGGCGCGCATGGCGATCGCGACGTCGCCGACCTCCACGCGGTCCGGCCCGAGCAGGTCGACGGCGTCGACCACGCCGGTGCCGGCACCGGCGACGTCGTACTCGTCGGGGGCGAGCAGACCCGGGTGCTCCGCCGTCTCGCCGCCGACAAGTGCGCAGCCGGCCTGGCGGCAGCCCTCGGCGATACCGCTCACGATCGCGGAGATGCGCTCGGGCACGACCTTGCCCGTGGCGATGTAGTCGGTCATGAACAGCGGCTCGGCGCCGCACACCACGAGGTCGTCGACCACCATCGCGACGAGGTCGATGCCGATGGTGTCGTGCTTGTCCATCCGCTGGGCGACGACCACCTTCGTGCCGACGCCGTCGGTGGAGGTCGCGAGCAGCGGGCGCTCGAAGCGCTTGAGGATCGAGACGTCGAAGAGCCCGGCGAACCCGCCGAAGTCGCCGACGACCTCGGGCCGCTGGGCCCGTGCGATCGACGACTTCATCAGGGCGACGGCGTGCTCGCCCGCTTCGACGTCGACCCCTGCGGCGGCGTACGTGGCAGGGGCGCTCGTGGAGCGGCGCACGACCTCGCCCTGCACGGTCTCGTCCGTCACGGGCGCGACAGCGCGTCGGCGGCGCCGCCACCGCCGAGCAGGGTCGGGAGGCCGTCGACGTCGATGACGGTGTCGGCCTCGACGCGCGACTCGATGCCCTCGAGGAGGTGCTTGCCGAGCAGCTCGGGCTCGGGCAGCTCGATCGGGTAGGTGCCGTCGAAGCAGGCTCGGCACAGGCGGTCCATCGCGACGCCGGTGGAGGCGACGAGACCGTCGAGCGACACGTAGCCGAGGGAGTCGGCACCGATGCTGTTGCAGATCTCCTCGACCGTGAGGCCGTTGGCGACCAGCTCGGCCCGCGTCGCGAAGTCGATGCCGTAGAAGCACGGCCACTTCACCGGCGGGCTCGAGATCCGTACGTGCACCTCGAGGGCGCCGGCCTCGCGCAGCATCCGCACGATGGCGCGCTGGGTGTTGCCGCGCACGATGGAGTCGTCGACGACGACGAGCCGCTTGCCGCCGACGATCTCGCGCAGCGGGTTGAGCTTGAGCCGGATGCCGAGCTGGCGGATGGTCTGGGACGGCTGGATGAACGTGCGGCCGACGTAGGCGTTCTTCACCAGGCCCTGGGCGAACGGGATCCCCGAC
>JAKOVT010000453.1 GCA_029781935.1 Actinomycetes bacterium
CTCGACTGGGCGGAGGAGCGCTACGCCGCGCTCCTCGACCGCCTCTCGCGGTGAGCGACGAGCACCGGCTGCTGACCGTCGAGGACCTGGTGGCGATCGCGACCCGCATCGGACGGGGCGAGCCCCGGATCCGCGACCTCGGGCTGCTCCAGTCGGCGGCGGTACGGCCGGGGACGTCGGTCTTCGGCGAGGACGCCTATCCCGACCTGGCCACCAAGGCGGCCGCCCTGCTCGAGTCGCTGGTGCGCAACCAGGCGCTCGTCGACGGCAACAAGCGGCTCGGCTGGTTGGCGCTCGTCCTGCTTCTGGCGCTGAACGGCGTCCGCCTCGACGTCGACGACGACGAGGCGTACGACCTCGTGATCGGGGTCGCCGAGGGTCGCCACGACATCGCCCGCATCGTCGAGGTCCTCCAGTGGTGGGGTGTGGTCTCGTGACGCGGATCATCTCGGGGGCGGCGCGGGGGCGGCGGCTGAAGGTGCCCGCCGACACGACGCGGCCGACCGCCGACCGGGTGCGCGAGGCGCTGTTCAGCGCCATCGAGTCGCGGCTCGGGTCGCTCGCGGGCGCGCACGTCGCCGACCTGTACGCGGGTTCGGGAGCGGTCGGTCTCGAGGCGCTGTCGCGGGGCGCGGCGCACGTGCTGCTGGTCGAGCGCGACCGCCGGGCGCTCGAGGTCGTGCGGGCCAACGCCGCCACCGTCGCGCTGCGCGGCGCCGTACCCCTCGGGCAGGACGTCGTGCGCCTGGTGTCGGCCGCCCCGCCGGTCCAGGCGCTCGCGCCCTACGACCTGGTCTACGTCGACCCGCCCTACGACCACGCCGACCCCGAGGTCGAGTCGGTGCTGGCCGGCCTGGCCGGCCACGGCTGGCTCGCCGACGGCGCTCTCGTGCTCGTGGAGCGGTCGAAGCGGGGTTCGGGGTTCCTCTGGCCGGACGGCTACGAGGTGGACCGCGACAGGGCGTACGGCGACACGCTCGTGCGCTCGGCGCTTTGGTACGGTCGCGACGCCTGACCGCCAGCGCTCGATCTTCCGCTCGTCCCGCCAGGGAGGCTCCGTTGCCGCAGTGCGTGTGCCCCGGGTCGTTCGACCCGGTCACGAACGGGCATCTCGACGTGTTCGTCCGCGCCGCCGCCGTCTTCGACAAGGTCACCGTCGCGGTGCTCATCAACAAGACGAAGAGCAGCCTGTTCACGGTCGAGGAGCGCATCGAGATGCTGCGCGAGGTCGCGGCCCCCTACCCCAACATCGAGGTCGACTCGTTCCACGGGCTCCTCGTCGACTACTGCCGCGACCGGGGGATCCCGGTGATCGTCAAGGGCTTGCGCGGGTTCGGCGACGTCGACTACGAGCTGCAGATGGCGCAGATGAACCACCGGCTGACCAGCGTGGAGACGATGTTCGTGAGTACGAACCCGCTCTACGGCTACCTGTCCTCGAGCCTGGTCAAGGAGGTGGCGACGTACGGTGGTGACGTGTCGGGTCTCGTTCCCGACTCCGTCCTCGGCCGTCTCGCCGACCGCATCGAGGAACGACGCGCCGGCTCCTGAGGGAGCCACCGGAAGGATCCACCGTGGACGTCCACGACAAGCTCGACGAGCTCTCGGCCCTGGTCGAGGGCGCCCGCGCGATGCCGATGTCGGCCTCGTGCGTGGTGAACCGCGCGCAGGTGCTCGACCTGCTGGACGAGGCGCGGTCGATGCTCCCCTCGTCGCTCGCCACCGCCGACGACGTCCTGGCCGGCCGCGACGAGATCCTCGCCGCCGCCGAGGTCGAGGGGCAGCGCATCATCGCCGCCGCCCGCGAGGAGGCCCGCCGGCTGGTGGGGGAGCACGAGATCTTCCTCGCCGCCGAGGCCGAGGCCGAGGAGGTCCGCGCGGCCGCCGACGCCGAGGCCGAGCGGATGCGTCGCGAGACCGACGACTACGTCGACGCGAAGCTGGCCAACTTCGAGGTGGCCCTGCACAAGACCCTCACCGCCGTGCAGAAGGGGCGCGACAAGATCCGCGGCCGGCACGCCTACGACGAGCTCGGCGACCAGGTCGAGCCCCCGCTGCCCGGCTGACACCGCTGCAGACGGGGCGCCGACGTCCGGTTTGGGCGGACGCCGGGTGCTCGGCTACCCTGGCGTGTCGGCCTGACATGAGGCCGTGCTCCACCGTGCCCGGCCCCGGAAGGCAGTCTCCTGACCACGATCGACCCCCGTTCCCCTCTCGTGCTCGACACCCGGGAGCTGGGACGCCGAGCGGGGTCGATGCGGGAGGTGTCCTTCACGGCGCCGGCTCCGGCGGGCATCGGGATCATGTCGATCGGCGTCCCCGCGGGATCCGGGATCGAGTGCGACGTGCGGCTCGAGTCGGTGATCGAGGGAGTGCTCGTGTCGGGAACGGCACGCGTACGGCTCGAGGGTGAGTGCAGCCGCTGCCTGGACCCGATCTCCGACGAGCTGGAGGTCGACCTGCAGGAGCTCTACGTCTACCCCGAGACCGATGCGCGCGGTCGGATCGTCGCGAGCGACGCCGAGGAGGACGACGAGCAGAGGTACGTCGTCGACGACCACGTCGACCTCGAACCCCTGCTGCGCGACGCGGTGGTGCTCGACCTGCCGCTCGCACCGGTGTGCCGGGACGACTGCCCGGGCCTGTGCTCCCAGTGCGGGGCACGGCTCGCCGACGACCCGGAGCACCACCACGACGTGTTCGACCCGAGATGGGCCGCCCTGGGCGGGCTGCTCGGCGCCGATGCAGATGCACCGACCGACGAGAAGGAAGAGGGCTAGGCCATGGCCGTCCCGAAGCGGAAGACCAGCCGCAGCAACACCCGCCACCGCCGTTCGCAGTGGAAGGCCAAGCTGCCCCAGATCAACAAGGTCGTGCGGGGCGGCCGCGTCGAGTTCGTGGTGCCCCACCGCGTCGACGCCGACGGCGAGTACAACGGCCGCCAGGTCCTCGACGTCTGATCGCG
>JAKOVT010000498.1 GCA_029781935.1 Actinomycetes bacterium
CCCGACGGTCCCCGTGCGAACGTGACGGCCTGAGGAGCGCCCCGATGAGCATGCCGTTCTACGTCTCGCCCGAGCAGGTCATCAAGGACAAGGCCGACTACGCGCGCAAGGGCATCGCCCGCGGTCGGAGCGTCGTCGTGCTGCAGTACGCCGGCGGCCTGCTGTTCGTGGCCGAGAACCGGTCGCGCGCGCTGCACAAGATCTCCGAGATCTACGACCGCATCGCCTTCGCCGCCGTCGGCAAGTACAACGAGTTCGAGAACCTGCGCGTGGCCGGGGTGCGCCTGGCCGACCTCCGCGGCTACTCCTACGACCGCCGCGACGTCACCGGTCGCAGCCTGGCCAACGCCTACGCCCAGACCCTCGGCACGATCTTCACCGAGACGCAGAAGCCCTACGAGGTGGAGATCGTCGTGGCCGAGGTGGGCGACACCCCGCACGACGACCAGCTCTACCGGCTGACCTTCGACGGCTCCGTCGGAGACGAGCACGGCTTCGTCGCGATGGGCGGCTCGGCCGAGCACATCACCGCAGGGCTCAAGGAGCGCTGGACCGAGGGGATGGACGTCGCCGACGCCCTGCGCCTGGCCGTCGAGCTGCTCGGGAGCGCGCCGGAGAACGGCAACGGCGAGGGTGCTCACGTGCTCACGCCGTCGCAGCTCGAGGTGGCGGTCCTCGACCGCGCCCGGCCCCGGCGGAAGTTCAAGCGGATCCAGGGCCAGGCGCTCGCCGACATGCTCGGGGTCGAGGACGACTCCGACGACGAGCCCGCGGGGGCGCAGGACTGACCCCGTGCGCGCGGCGCGCTGCGGGAAGCGACGGGCCGTGCCTAGGGTGGGGACGTGGACCGGCGGATCTTCGGGATCGAGACCGAGTACGGCGTCACCTGCACGTTCCGGGGGCAGCGTCGGCTCTCTCCTGACGAGGTCGCGCGCTACCTGTTCCGCCGCGTCGTCTCCTGGGGCCGGTCGAGCAACGTCTTCCTGCGCAACGGCGCCCGGCTCTACCTCGACGTCGGGAGCCACCCCGAGTACGCGACTCCCGAGTGCGACTCGATCGTGCAGCTCGTCACGCACGACAAGGCGGGGGAGCGGATCCTCGAAGGCCTGCTCGTCGACGCCGAGAAGCGGCTGCAGGAGGAGGGCATCGCCGGCGACGTCTACCTGTTCAAGAACAACACCGACTCCGCGGGGAACAGCTACGGCTGCCACGAGAACTACCTCGTCGGACGCCACGGCGAGTTCCAGCGCCTCGCCGACACGCTGATCCCGTTCCTCGTGTCGCGCCAGATCATCACCGGCGCGGGCAAGGTCCTCCAGACGCCGCGGGGCGCGGTCTACTGCGTCAGCCAGCGCGCCGAGCACATCTGGGAGGGCGTCTCGAGCGCCACCACCCGGTCGCGCCCGATCATCAACACGCGCGACGAGCCGCACGCCGACGCCGAGCGCTACCGCCGGCTGCACGTCATCGTCGGCGACTCGAACATGAGCGAGACGACCACGCTGCTCAAGGTCGGGTCGACCGACCTCGTGCTGCGGATGCTCGAGCACGGCAGCGTGCTGCGCGACATGACGCTGGAGAACCCGATCCGGGCGATCCGCGAGATCAGTCACGACCCCACGGGTCGGCGCACGGTACGCCTGGCCAACGGCCGCGAGCTCTCGGCGCTGCAGATCCAGACCGAGTACCTCGAGCGGGCCCGCGACTTCGCCCAGCGCCGCGGCCTCCTGGAGGACCCGGTGCACTCGCGCGTGCTCGACCTCTGGACCCGCACCGTCACCGCGGTCGACACCGGCGACCTGTCGCTCGTCGAGCGCGAGATCGACTGGGTGATCAAGCTGCGGCTGCTCGAGCGCTACATGGCCAAGCACGGGCTCGAGCTGTCCAGCCCGCGCATCGCCCAGCTCGACCTCGCCTACCACGACATCACGCGCAGCCGTGGGCTGTACTACCTCCTCGAGTCCCGCGGCGCCGTCGCGCGCGTGACCCGCGACCTCGACGTCTTCGAGGCCAAGAGCGTGCCGCCGCAGACCACGCGTGCCCGCCTCCGGGGTGACTTCATCAAGCGGGCGCAGGAGCGCCGCCGCGACTTCACCGTCGACTGGGTGCACCTCAAGCTCAACGACCAGGCCCAGCGCACGGTCCTGTGCAAGGACCCCTTCCGCGCCGTCGACGAGCGCGTCGAGAAGCTCATCGCCAGCATGTGACACCCCACCGCGCGCCACCCCGCCGGACCTCCCCCCCCCACGATCAATGTGCCCCACGGTGCGCTAGAAGCACCGCATGCGCCCCATGTCCCAGGTCCAGCGAGGCGTCGGGGGCGGATCCGGTGCTTCTAGCGCACCCGGGGGCACATTGATCGGGGAGTGGGGGTCCCTGTGCGGCGGGTGAGAGATGGGTCTCGTCGGGAACGCGGCTGGGCGCAGGGACGTCACCCCTGGTGACCGAGCCCGTCCCGACACCCCGTTAGGGTCGCTGAACGTGATCTCCCGCCCGGTGGCTGCTGCCGCCCTCGTCCTGTCCGCCGCCCTCGCGCTCACCGCGTGCGGGTCGTCGTCCGCCACCGACTCCTCGTCGTCGCCCTCGGCGTCCTCGAGCGCCTCGATCGTGAACGGCACGGCCGGCGTCACCGTCACGGGCGACCTCGGCACGAAGCCCACCGTCACGATCGGCGCCGACACGAAGAACACCACCGAGCTCACCGTGTCCGACCTCGTCGTCGGCACCGGCGAGGCGGTGAAGCCGGGCGCGACCGTGACGGCGCAGTACGTCGGCATCGGTGCCGCCTCGGGCAAGGAGTTCGACTCCTCGTGGTCGCGCGGCAAGGCGGCCCAGTTCTCGCTCGGACAGGTCATCCAGGGCTGGCAGGACGGCATCCCCGGCATGAAGGTCGGCGGGCGCCGCCTCCTCGTCATCCCGGGCGCGATGGCCTACGGCGCCAACCCGCCGAGCTCGGACATCCAGGCGAACGAGGTGCTCGTCTTCGTCGTCGACCTCGAGCCGACGCCCGAGGCCACCGTCGGCCCCCGGGTCGAGGGCACCGGCGGCGTCACCGTCACCGGCGAGGCCGGCAAGGAGCCGACGGTCAAGGTCTCCGCCGAGACCGGCAAGGTCGCGAAGGTCACCTACCAGGACATCACCGTCGGCACGGGCGACGAGGCCAAGCCGAGCTCCACGGTGGAGATCAACTACGTCGGCGTCGGCAGCAAGGCCGGCACGGTCTTCGACTCCTCGTGGAAGAACGGGCAGACCGCCCAGCTGGTCCTGGGCCAGGTCATCTCCGGCTTCCGCGACGGCGTCTCGGGCATGAAGGTCGGCGGCCGCCGCCTCATCGTGATCCCGGCGGCCCAGGCCTACGGCGAGAACCCGCCACAGGGTTCGGGCATCGCCGCTGGCGAGAACCTCGTGTTCGTCGTCGACCTGGTGTCGGTGACGTAGCCCCTCGACACCAGCGCGGCGCGATCCGACCGGTCCTCGACGCACGCGCGCCCCGCGGGCTTCGCGGACGTGGTGCCGGTGACCGGCCGGGGTCTGCCAGGGTGTAGACAGGACCGGGCGCCGCGACGGCGCCGGACACCCGGGAGGCACTGTGAGCGAGAAGCCCGAGATCGACTTCCCCGAGGGCCCTGCGCCCACGGAGCTGGTCATCGAGGACATCGTCGTCGGCGACGGCGCCGAGGCGGTGCCGGGCGGCACCGTGACCGTCCACTACGTCGGCGTGGAGTACACCACCGGCGAGCAGTTCGACTCGTCCTGGGACCGCGGCGAGACGATCCAGTTCCCGCTGCGCGGCCTCATCGCCGGCTGGCAGGAGGGCATCCCCGGCATGAAGGTCGGCGGACGCCGCAAGCTCACCATCCCCCCGGAGCTGGCCTACGGCCCCGCGGGCGGCGGCCACCGCCTCTCGGGCAAGACGCTGATCTTCGTCATCGACCTCGTCTCCACGCCCTGAGGCCGCCCGAGTGAGCCAGTCCGACCGCACCGAGCGCCTGCTCAACCTGCTGTTCGCCCTCATGTCCTCGGCGCGTCCGGTGCCCAAGCACGTGCTGCGCGACGCGATCGACGCCTACCGCGAGAGCCCGTCCGACGAGGCCTTCGAGCGGATGTTCGAGCGCGACAAGGACGAGCTGCGCGGCATGGGGGTGCCGGTCGAGACGGTCGAGGGCTCCGACGGCGTCGGCGGCATCGAGGGCTACCGCGTGGCCGCCGCCGACTACGCGCTCCCGGAGGTGGCGTTCACCGCCGACGAGATCGCGGTGCTCGGCCTGGCCGCCCGCGTCTGGGAGATGGCCAGCCTCGGCCCCGCCGCCCAGCGAGCCCTGCAGAAGCTCGAGGCGCTCGGCCCCGGCACCGTGGTCGACGGCCCCGTCGGCGTCGAGACCCGCATCTCGACGGCGGAGCCGTCGTTCCCGGTGCTCCTGGAGGCGGTGCGGTCGCGGCGCACGGTCCGCTTCGACTACCGCAAGCCGGGCGACGCCGGTGCCGAGCCGCGCGTGGTCCAGCCATGGGGCGTGGCGTCGCGGCGGGGCCACTGGTACCTCGTGGGCCACGACGTCGGGCGCGACGCCGCGCGGGTGTTCCGCCTGTCGCGCGTCACGGGGCAGGTCGCGCTCGACGGGCCGGCCGACGCGTACGCCGTGCCCTCCGACGTCGACGTGGTCGCGATGATCGCCGCCTCGTCGCCGTCGACGCCCACGCAGGTGGCCCGCGTGCGGGTCGCCCCGGGTCGGGCGCACAGCCTGCGCCGCCGCGCCACGGCGGTGTCGCAGGAGGACGGCGCCGAGGTGCTCGAGATCCCCTACTCCGACGACGAGGGGCTGGCCGCCCAGCTCGTCGGCATGGGCGCCGACGTCGTGGTCCTCGGGCCGGTCGGGCTGCGCGACGCCGTCGTGCGCCGGCTGCGCCAGGCCGCGGGGGAGGAGGTCGCATGAGCCGCGCCGTCCGTCCCGACTCGACAGCCGCGGGTCGCCTCTCGCGCCTGCTCGCGCTCGTCCCGTGGCTCAGCGCCCACCAGGGCGTCACGATCGACGCCGCCGCCGCCCACTTCGGCGTCACCCCGGAGCAGCTCGAGAAGGACCTCTGGCTGCTCGTGTGCTCCGGTCGGCCGGGCCACCAGCACGACGACCTCGTCGACATCCAGTTCTGGGACGAGGACCGCCGCATCACCGTGGTCGACCCCCAGACCCTCGACCGCCCGCTGCGCCTCTCGCCCGACGAGGCCGCCTCGCTGCTGGTGGGCCTGCGCGTGCTCGCCCAGGTGCCCGGCCCGCACGACCGCGCCGCCCTCGCCGGGGCGACCGCGAAGCTCGAATCGGCAGCCGGTGCTGCGCTCGCCGCCGCCGACGGCGTCGCGGTCGCGGTGGTGGGCACGGGCGACGCCTCGGTGGCGGCTGCCGTGTCCCGAGGGCTCGCCGAGGGCCGCCGGCTGCACCTGCGCTACGTCGGGTCGCTCGACGAGCGCACCGAGCGCGACGTCGACCCCATGCGCGTCCTGACCCTGGACGGCCGGACCTACCTCGAGGCGTGGTGCCGGCGCGCCGAGGCCGTGCGCACCTTCCGCCTCGACCGGATCGAGGCCGCCGTGGTCCTCGACGTGGCGGCCGAGGTGCCCGAGGACGCCGTCCCCGTCGACCTCGGCACGGGCGTGCTGCGCCCCGAGGGAGCCCCCGTGCGCCTCGGGCTGGCCCCCGAGGCCGCCTGGATCGCGGAGGAGAACCCGGTCGACTCCGTCACCGACGTCGGCGAGGGCCGCCGCGAGGTCGTCATGCCCGTGGCCGACGAGCGCTGGCTGATCCGGCTGCTGCTGCGCCAGGGCGGCTCCGTGACGGTCCTGGACCGCCCCGATCTCGTGGAGCGGGTCCAGAGCGAGGCCCGGGCCGCGCTCGCGGCGTACGACGTCTGACCGGCTCGCAGCGCCCCGCCAGGGCGGTGCGCACCTCCAGCGCCCGCCGACGAGCCACCGATCCGGCGTGCCGGGGCCACGGACCGTCGAGGAGATTCCCCCGTTCGGGCTCAAGTTCCCGCCGGGGTCGTGCCGATGCCCCTCTCGTCAGCGAGGAAGGCACCGGGACAGCCCGGGAGGAGGAGGGTCACGATGGCCACCATCAAGGCAACCTGTCCGATGTGCGGTGACGTCGATCTGACCCCGCGTCAGGTCCGGGTCCGCGTCGTCGAGGCGATCCAGGACACCGACTCCCGCCGCTCCTACGCCTTCGGCTGCCCGACGTGCCACGTCGACGTCGAGAAGCCCGCCGACGAGGAGGTCGTGCGCCTGCTGACCTCCGCCGGCGTCCGGATCGACCGGGTGCCGGTCCCCGCCGAGGCCCGCGAGGCCCACCAGGGCGGACCCATCGGCTACGACGACCTGCTCGACCTCGTCCTCTACCTCGAGACGCACGACGCGATCGCCGAGGACATGGGGCTCACCCTCGGTCGCTGAGCCCAGCAGCCGGGTTACCCTGGGTACCTGCCGCCCGGGCCACCCGGGCGTCCGCCGCTGATTCGAGGTCTGGTCCATGGGTGGGATTCTCCGCGAGCCGATGTTCTGGCTCGTCATGGTCGTGGTCATCCTGCTGTTCGGCGCCAAGCGCCTGCCCGACGTCGCGCGCGGCGTGGGGCGCTCCCTGCGGATCTTCAAGGCCGAGACCGAGGGCCTGCGCAGCGACGGCAGCACCGAGCCCGCCCCGGCGGCCCCCGCCG
>JAKOVT010000464.1 GCA_029781935.1 Actinomycetes bacterium
CCGACCTCGTCGGAATGTCCGTGTCGACCGAGTTCATCGAGAACATGCTCACCCGCGAGCAGGCCGACACCGACGTCATCTACGACTACTGCGACGTCGTCGTCGTGGACGTACCGCTGGCAGGTGCGTCATGAGCCGCGACGTGCCCGTCCGCCTGGTCCTCGTCGGCGAGCTGCTCTGGCGCGCCAAGCGCGCCGCCGAGTGCCTGCTCGCATGGACGCCCGCGAGGTGGTCGCGGTGATCGCCGAGACTGTTGGCGCCGTCGATGCGGCCATCCGCGAGCGCGACGTCATCGCCGCACTTGAAGGCCGCTACGCCAAGATCATGCAGACCGGGCGGCGCTACATCACCGCTCCGCAGGTCCGCAACGCCGCCGGCTTCGACGCAACCCGCACGTTCGACTACGTCGCAATCGACACGTGGACCAGCGGCCACCTCGCGGTGCACATCTTCGAGATCAAGGTCGCCCGGTCGGACTGGCTCCGCGAGCTCAAGCAGCCTCAGAAGACCGCGGAGGCGCTCCGTCACGCCGACTTCTTCTGGATCGCCGCGACGCCCGACGTCGTCAAGCTCGACGAGCTCCCCGACCGCTGGGGCCTCGTCGTCGTCCGCCCCGGACTCCGCGATCCGTTGCACACGCCCCGCGCCGCGAAGCGCCTCACGCCCAAGCCGAGCCGCCCCGGCTACGACACGGACGAGTCAGGTGCTCTGGTGCGACGGGACCGCGGCCACGCTCCGCTGGACCGTGACTTCGTCGTCGGCTTCCTCCGAGCGATGACACGAGGTGGGTCGTGACGATGACGACGCCGCGTGGTCCCGAGTCGACCGTCGTCCGCATGGTCGCCAACGCCATGCACATCCAGAACATCGAGGTCGAGACCGGCTGGACGCCCGACGAGATCAAGGCCGTCGCGCTCCGCAACGGCTACGCGCTCGACGCTGCGTCGAAGCGGTTCCGGCGCGCACCGCAGCCGAAGCCGGTACCCGTCGGCATCGTGCGGACCTCGATCCAGAGCGAGGCCGAGGCCTCCCTCGCTCTCGACGGGGACACGCAGCCCGTCAGCACAGGACCGATCCGGGAGAAGGACGTGCTCACGTTGATCGAGCGCGGGCTCGAACTGCCCGACATAGAGGACATCACCGGCTGGGACTCCGACGACATCAGCGGCCTCGCCGCGAGCAACGGGTTCACCTTCAACCTCGACACCTTCCGCTTCGAGGATCGACGCGTGCGCCCGACGGTGACCGCGGTCGTTGCTGCACCGGCGCCAGGTCCACTGCCACCGGTGTCGGATCGCCCGGACGTGCAGGCCGCGTGGCTCGCCTTCTTCAGCGCGTTCACCGAGCTGCTCCACGCCATCGACGGCAAGGCACCAGCGCTACCCGCGCCCGACATGCCGACCAAGCGCCCCGGGAACTACCCGACCGGACCCCGCCTCACCCACGGCGCCAGCCAGTCACAGATCCGCGACTGGGCCCGCGCACAAGGACTCGACGTCAACCCCCGCGGCACCGTCCGGCGCGACATCGCCGACGCCTACGCCGCCGCACACCCACAGGAGACGCCATGAATGTCGGAGAGGCCGTCGCGGTCCAGAACGTCGCCGCGTTCCTGGCCGGCAACGTAGACCACTGCGACGAGAAGACCCGCATGGGCATCGCCGAAGACCTCGCCCTCCTCGAGC
>JAKOVT010000480.1 GCA_029781935.1 Actinomycetes bacterium
GCGACCGTGTTGCGCAGCAGCAGCCGCTGCGCGTAGGTCGAGGTGCCGACGTAGATCTTGTAGGTGTGCGTGGTGCAGGGGTACCAGCGCACCGCGGCGCGCACGTTGAGCGGCTGGCGGGCCAGGTAGGTGTACGGGCCCGCGGAGGTCGACGACGGGACCATGGCCGAGGCCGGGGCCGGCGGCGAGCTCACGAGCAGGGCGAGCGCCGTCGCCGGGGCGGCGATCAGCGCCCACCGACGGGCTCTGCTGGGGCGTCGGACGTCGGACACGGTCACCTCCTGGCTCGCGGACAGTTCCGGATACTCAAGACGACCACTCGCTCCCAGCGCCAATCCGTGCACCCGTTCGGAGCAGCCTCCGTGCTCAGCCGCTGACCCATCGGGACAGCGTGATCACTCTCCGTTACGACGCGAGGTGCCGGTTAGCCTCGTCCCGTGGCCTCCCCTCTCCGCTCCCCCGACGCCCCACCGGGTGCTCTGACGGTGCTCGGCGCCTGCCACCACGACTGCCCCGACACCTGCGCGTGGGAGGTGACGGTCGTCGACGGCGAGGCGGTGCGGCTGCGCGGCAGCGCGTCGCACCCGGTGACGCGCGGCACCCTGTGCCCGAAGGTGAACCGCTACCTCGACCGGGTGCGCCACCCCGACCGCGTGCTGACGCCGCTGCGGCGCACCGGGCGCAAGGGGGCGGGCGAGTTCGAGCCGATCGGCTGGGACGTCGCCGTCGCGGAGATCGCCGCCCGGATGAGCGCGCTGCGCGACGTCGGGCGCGCCGAGTCGATCCTGCAGTACTCGTTCGCGGGCACCCAGGGCCTCGTGCAGATGGGGGTGGTCATCGACGCGCTGTTCGACGCGCTCGGGGCCAGCGACGTCCACCGGGAGCTCTGCGGGACGACGTCGTGGCTCGGGGCCGCACGCGTGCTCGGACGGCCGTTCGGCGTCGACCCCGAGTCGTTGCGGCGCTCGCGCACGCTCGTCCTGTGGGGCACCAACACGCGCATCACCAACCGCCACTTCTGGCCGGTGGTCGAGGAGGCGCGCGCGAACGGCGCGACGATCGTGGTCGTCGACCCGGTGCGCACCGACACCGCTCGCGAGGCGGACGTCTTCGTGCAACCGCGACCGGGCACCGACGTCGCTCTCGTCCTCGGTCTGGTGCACGTCCTCGATCGCGACGGCCTGCTCGACCACGACTGGCTGGCGGAGCGCACGACGGGTTGGGACGAGCTGCGCACGTCGGCCGCGGGCTGGACGCCCGAGCGCACGGCGGTCGAGACCGGCGTCGACGCCGAACGGATCACGTGGCTCGCGCACCGGATGGCGACGCACACCCCGACCGGGGTGCGGATGCTCATCGGACCCGAGCACCGCGAGAACGGTGCCGAGATCCAGCGCGCGGTCACCATGCTGCCCGCGGTGCTCGGCTCGTGGCGCGAGGCGGGCGGCGGGCTGGCCCGATCGACGCAGCAGTGGGCGTTCTCGGCCCTCGCGCTGCCGACGCAGCGACCACGACGACGCACCGTGAACATGGCCCGACTGGGCCAGGTGCTCACCGAACCGCGCGGCGACGACCCGCACATCGAGATGCTGTTCGTGCACAACTCCAACCCCGCCACCATCGTCCCCGACCAGAACCGGGTGGTCGCGGGACTCGAGCGCGAGGACCTCTTCACGGTCGTCGTCGAGCAGTTCGTCACCGACACCGCGCGGTACGCCGACATCGTGCTCCCCGCCACCACCCAGATCGAGCAGCTCGACCTCGTGCACTCCTGGGGCCACCTCTATCTCGCCCTCAACCAGCCGGCGATCGCGCCTCGCGGAGAGGCGCTGCCGAACACCGAGATCGCTCGACGGCTCGCGACCGCGCTCGGCATCGACGACCCGACGATCCAGCGCAGCGACGAGCAGGTCGTGCGCGATCTGCTCGACAGCGGCCACCCCTTCCTCGACGGGATCGACTACGAGCTGCTGGCCACCCAGGGCTGGGCCCGCCTCGCGGTGCCCGACGGGCTGCGACCGCACGTCGACGAGATCGCCGGCGTACCGACGCGGGCCATGCGCCTCGGTGCGCTCGACCCGTCGCGCGGCTCGGAGTGGCACGGCAGGACGGACTTCCCGCTGTCGCTGATCTCGCGCAAGCAGCACCCGAAGTTCCTCAACGCGAACTACGCCGCGTTCCCCGCGCACTGGCCGAGCAGCGGTCGACCGTCGCTGCAGATCCACCCCCTCGACGCCCGTGAGCGCGGCGTCGTCACGGGCGATCTCGTGCGGGTCCACAACGACCGCGGCTCGCTGACGCTGGCGGTCGAGGTCACCGACGACCTCCAGCCCGGCCTGGTGGCGATCCCGTTCGGCTGGTGGAACCGCTCGACCCCGGAGGGTCGAGCCGTCAACGCCCTCACCAACCCCCGCGTGGGCGACGACGACCGCGGCTCGGCGTACTTCCACGACACCTTCGTGCAGGTGACTCCCGCTGACGGCACCGGCTCCCACGACGCCGACGCCGCTTCTGCTGCTGCCATGCTCACCCCATGACGCAGCCCCGCCCGTTCCGTCAGGTCGACGTGTTCACCGACGAGGCCCTGCTCGGCAACCCGGTGGCGGTGGTGCTCGATCCCGACGGCGTCACCGCCGAGCGGATGCTGGCGTTCACCGAGTGGACCAACCTCTCGGAGGCGACGTTCGTCGGGCCGCCGACGCACCCCGACGCCGACTACGCCGTGCGGATCTTCTGCCCCGGCCGCGAGCTGCCGTTCGCAGGTCACCCGACCCTGGGGTCGGCGCACGCGTGGCTGGAGTCGGGCGGTGCGCCGAAGGGCGACGAGATCGTTCAGGAGTGCGGCGCGGGGCTGGTGCGGATCCGGCGCGAGGGCGAGGTGCTGTCGTTCGCCGCTCCCCCGCTGCAGCGCAGCGGCCCGCTGTCCGACGCCGAGCTCGCGGAGACGATCGCCTTCCTGGGCGTCTCAGCCGACGACGTGGTCGCCCACGCCTGGTGCGACAACGGACCCGGCTGGCGGGGGCTGCTGCTCTCCACCGCGCAGCTCGTCCTCGACCTCGCCCCTGACCCCACGCGCCTGAACGGCATGGACGTCGGTGTCGCCGGGCTGCACCCGACCGGCGCGGCGGTCGACGTCGAGATCCGCACCTTCTTCCCCGGCACCAGCGGGCTCACGGAGGACCCGGTCACCGGGTCGTTCAACGCCGCCGTCGGCCAGTGGCTGATCGCCTCCGGCCATCTCCCCGATCGCTACCTCGCGGCGCAGGGCACCGCGATGGGCCGGCGCGGCCGGATCCGCGTCGAGCGCCTCGGCGACGACGTCTGGATCGGCGGCAGCTGCGTGACGGTGCTCGACGGCGTCGCCCTGCTCTGACGTGCGCTCGGTCCCCGGAGCGGCCGTTCCCCTCTGCGGAACCGTCCCGTGACAGCGGGCACATCGTCCTTAGGTTTGGCGAACCGAAGTACGAACGCCCGGAGAAAGGGACCCGCTCATGGCCGTCATGCGGATGGGCTACATGCACGTCAAGGTCACCGATCTCGAGGAGGCCAAGCAGCACTACGGCAGCACCCTCGGGCTCTACCAGACCCTCGAGCAGGACGGGAAGGTCTACTACAAGGGCTGGGACGAGTGGGACCACCACTCCGTCGTCCTCGAGGAGGGCGGCGTCGGCTACGTCAAGTGCGGCTTCAAGTGCGAGAAGCCCGAGGACGTCGCCGACATCGAGGCCAAGGCAGTCGCGTTCGGCTACCCCGTCGAGCGGATGGCCGCCGGTGAGAACCCCGAGGTCGGCGACGGCATCCGCGTCACCCTCGCGAGCGGCCACCAGGTCGAGTTCTACTCGCACATGACCGCGTGGGGCCTCGAGGTCGGCACCCACAACCCCGACGCGTTCCCGCGTCACATGGTCGGAGTCGGCGCGCCCCGCCTCGACCACGCGCTGCTGTGGGTG
>JAKOVT010000481.1 GCA_029781935.1 Actinomycetes bacterium
GAGGCGTGGGCGAGCTCGTAGCGGTCGAGCTTGCGGGCCGCCTGCTCGCGCCCCATGCCGTCGCGGTGGGCGTCGCCCCGGTGGAGGATCTCCAGCAGGGTCCGGCCCACGAGCTCGGGGTGCTCGTGGGTCTGCGCGAACCAGCCCGGGCGCACCCGCGCTCCGAGGCGCGCCACGCCTGTGTACGCGACGGGCGAGATCGGTACGTCGCCCACCGGCCGGTGCTCGACGTCGGGGTCGCTGCCGCCCGCTGCGAGAAGCCGCAGGAAGTGCGACTTGCCCGAGCCGTTGGCGCCGAGCACCGCGAGCCGCTCCCCGAACCAGACCTCGAGGTCGAACGGCTTCATCAGGCCGGTGAGCTCGAGTCCCTCGCAGACCACCGCTCGCTTCCCGGTGCGCCCGCCGGTGAGCCGCATGCGCACCGACTGCTCGCGCGCCACCTCCTGCGGCGGACCGGCCTCCTCGAACTTGGCGAGACGGGTCTTGGCCGCCTGGTAGCGCGACGCAAGGCCGTCGTTGTACGCCGCCTTGACCTTGTACATCTGCACGAGGTCCTTGAGCTTCTGGTGCTCCTCGTCCCAGCGGCGCCGAAGCTCCTCGAGCCGGGCGAAGCGGTCGGCCCTCGCCTGGTGGTACGTCGCGAACCCACCGCCGTGCGTCCAGGTCGTGTTGCCCGCGGCACCGAGCTCGACGGTCACCACCTGGGTCGCCGTGCGGGCCAGCAGCTCGCGGTCGTGGGAGACGTAGAGGACCGTCTTGGGCGACTCGGCGAGGCGCTGCTCGAGCCACTCCTTGCCCGGCACGTCGAGGTAGTTGTCCGGCTCGTCGAGCAGCAGCACCTCGTCCGGGCCGCGCAGGAGCGCCTCGAGCACCAGGCGCTTCTGCTCGCCGCCGGACAGCGTGCGCGTCTCGCGGTACTGCGCCTTGTCGAACGGGATCCCGAGCGCGGCCACCGTGCAGACGTCCCAGAGCACCTCGGCGTCGTAGCCCCCGGCGTCCGACCAGTCGGCGATGGCGTGGGCGTAGGCCATCTGCGTGGCCTCGTCGTCGCTGTCCATCATGGCCAGCTCGGCCTTCTCGAGCGCCCCGGCGGCCGCCTGCACCCGCGGCGGCGACACCGACACGAGCAGGTCGCGCACGGTCGA
>JAKOVT010000488.1 GCA_029781935.1 Actinomycetes bacterium
CCACGACGTTCGCCGACGTCCTGGAGGGCAACGCGGCGTACGCCGCCGACTTCCCGGGCACCGGCCTCTCCGGTCGCGCGCGCAAGGGCCTGGCGCTCGTCACCTGCATGGACAGCCGGATCGAGCCGCTGCAGCTGCTCGGGATGGACCAGGGCGACGTCAAGATCCTGCGCAACGCCGGAGCGCGAGTCACCGACGACGTGCTGCGCACGCTCGTGCTCGCGACCTACCTGCTCGACGTGAACCGGATCCTCGTGATGCCGCACACCCACTGCAAGATGGCCAGCGCCACCGAGGACGAGATCCACCGCCAGATCCTCGACGAGAACGGGGTCGACACCTACTCCGTCGAGTTCCGCACCGTCTCCGACCAGGAGGAGGCGCTGGCCTACGACGTGCGTCGCATCCGCAGCTACCCGCTGCTCCCCCGCGACCTCGTCGTCGCCGGCGCCGTCTACGACGTCCACACCGGACGGCTCAGCCCCCGCGACTACTGACCACCAGGCGTGCCCCGGGCCGGGCGGCCGGTCGGTCAGGGACGGGCGGCGGCGACCAGGGACTCGGTCTCGTGGATCGTCGTGCGCGCGCGGCCGCGGGAGGCGCCGAGCGCGCGCTCGGCGGCGTCGATGCGGCTCCAGCCGTCGAGGTCGATCGGTACGACGCCGCGCTCCGCCAGCAGCGGCACGATGCCGTCGCCATCGGTGCCGGGCGCACCCTCGAGGTCCGCGAGGAGCGAGGCCACGGTCGCGCCCGCATCCTTCTTGTTCGTGCCGATGATGCCGGTCGGGCCGCGCTTGATCCATCCCGCGACGTACAGGCCGGCGATCGGCACCCCCGACTCGTCGACCACGCGCCCGTCGACGTTGGGGATCACGTTGCGACGCGCGTCGAACGGGACGCCGGGAAGCGCCACGCCGCGGTAGCCGACCGAGCGCACGACGAGCTGCGCGCCGACCTCGTAGGTCTCGCCGGTGCCGTGCGCCGACCCCTGGTCGTCGACGGTCGTGCGCTCGACGACGACGCGCTCGACGCGCCCGGTGCCCTTGAGCTCGGCGGGACGCGAGTGGAAGTGCAGGTGGATGTGCTTGTGGCCGCCGTCGAGCGCGTGCTCGGACCACGAGCGGAGCACCTCGACGTTGCGAGCGACGACGCGGTCGCTCTCCACGAGCGCCGCGCTGATGGGCTCGAGGTCGAGGTCGTGCAGATCGTCGAGCACGACGTCGACACCGTCGAGCTCACCGAGCTCGCGCAGCTCCTTCGTCGTCCAGGTGGCCTGGGCCGGTCCGCGACGACCCAGCACATGCACGTCGTTGATCGACGAGTCGCGCAGCACCTCGAGCACGTGCTGCGGCATGTCGGTGGCCGCCAGCCGGTCCCAGGGGGCGGTGAGGACCCGGGTCACGTCGACCGCGACGTTGCCCACGCCCACCACGACCACGGACCGCGCCGACGACACCAGCGGCTCGATCGCCTCGCGGTCGGCGTCGGGGTGCCCGCAGTACCAGGCGACCAGGTCGGTCGCCGCGATGCTTCCCGCGAGCTCCTCGCCCGGCACGTCGAGGTGCCGGTCGCGCGCGGCGCCGTAGGTGAGGACGACTCCGTCGTACGCCGCGAGCAGCTCGGCAACCGAGACCGCAGCACCGGCGTCGACGTCGCCGACCTCGATGCCGGCCAGCAGCCGGACCTCGGGCCGCTCGAGCACGTGCGCGAGCGTCTCGCGCACCGAGCGGATGGAGAAGTGGTCGGGCGCCACGCCGTAGCGCACGAGACCGAAGGGGACGGGGAGACGGTCGAGGACGTCGACGCAGGCGCCCGCGGAGGCGAGCGCGTCTGCGGCGTACAGGCCGGAGGGGCCGGCCCCGACCACGGCGATGCGCAGGGTCACGGAGCACATCCGACCACAACGACGCCCGTGAGGTCCGGACGAGCGCTGCGTGGCGCGTCACACGATCGGGTCACTGCGCACCGGGCGGCGTCACGGACGCCTGACCTCGGCGCGAGCGTCGCCGCCGCGGACGACGGCGACCGCCGCGCCGCCCGCGCGCAGATAGGGAGCAGGAGTGAGGCCCCCCGTGAGCACGACGTCGCCGGGTCGGAGCGCCAGTCCCCGCCCGGCGAGCTCTCCGCACAGCCACGCCGTGGAGGCCAGAGCATCTACCACCACCCCCACCGCCGACTGCCGGGTGATCCAGTCCTGGGGGTCCACGTGCCTCCGGGCGAGATCGCCGGGGACCGGGTCGTGGACCTGCAGCTCGACCTCCCAACGCTGCAGCGCCGGGTCCAGCGACGAACCGAGGACGAAGCCGTGCGCCGACGAGCCGTCGGCCGTGTTGTGCTCGAGGTCGAACCGGTACCCCCACCACACGGAGTCGACGATCTCGAGCGCCAGCCGTACCTCGGCGACGCACCTCCTCACGTCGTCCGGTGTCGGGTCCGGTCCGGGGTCGTCGCCCATGACGAACGCGATCTCGGGTTCGATGCGTGGATGGATCCCGCTCACCGTGGCGTCTCCCTCGACGCGCATCGACGCCAGCAGCGGGCCTAGGTTCGGCGCGTCGATCCCCATCTGATCCCGCATCGCACGGGTCGTGTAGCCGAGCTTCCACCCGACCACCTCGTCCCCTCGCGAGAGACGGAGCGACGTGAGCTCGCGCTGGACGGCGTACGCCGACGCCAGGTCTCCGACGTCGACGGAGGCGGCGTCGAGCGTCCGGCGTTCGAGATGGGCGGCATCGAGCAGCGCGGCCACGGCCGCAGGTTCCACGACGGTCACGACGTCACCATCCCACCGCGCGGGATCCGATTCGTTCCAGATCCAGGAACGTTCGCACCGGGTCCGCGCTCGATGTTCCGCACCGCGGTCCGACGTGCCTGCATGCGGGAAGCAGGGGTCTAGCGTCCCCGACGTGACGACCGCGGCGGTTCGGCGAGGTGCGCGATGAGCGCGCGCGAGCTGCGCCCTGCCGGCGACACGCAGGTGCTCGCCAGCGTGAGCAACGCGGCGCGGGTGCTCAAGGAGTTCGGCAAGGACCGGCACGATCTCGGCGTCAGCGATCTCGCGCGCCGCCTCGGGCTGGGCAAGAGCACGACGCACCGGCTGCTGCACACCCTCACCGTCGAGCAGCTGCTCGACCAGGACCCGGAGTCGGGGCGCTACCGGCTCTCGGCCACGGTGCACGACCTCGGCGCCCGGGTGCCCGCCGTCCGCCGTCGCGCGGGCTGGTCCCCGACCGCGCCTGTCCAGGAAGGATCCCGATGACCCTCACGCCGGAGCGCGCCGACTCGCTCGCCGCCGCTCTCTACGACGCCCGCCTCTCGCGGGTGCCGATCCCCCCGCTGACCGAGGCCGACCCCGACCTGACCCTGGCCGACGGGTACGCCGTCCAGCAGGGCGTCGTCCGCCGCTACCTCGACGCCGGCGACCGCATCATCGGGTACAAGCTCGGTCTCACGAGCAAGCCGATGCAGGAGATGCTCGGCGTCCCCACCCCCGACTTCGCGCCCGTGATGGCCTCGCACGTCATCACCGACGGCGCGGCGGTCGCGATCTCCGACTACATCGCACCGCGGCTCGAGGCCGAGATCGCGCTCGTCCTCGGCGCCGATCTCGAGGGCCCGGACTGCACCGCGCTCGACGTCCTGCGCGCGACCGAGGGCGCGGTCGCCTCCATCGAGCTCGTCGACAGCCGGGTCGCCGACTGGAGGATCAAGCTGGCCGACACCGTGGCCGACATGGCGAGCAGCGGCTCGATCATCGTGTCCGGGCGGGTCGTGCCGCTCGACGACCTCGACCTGCGCACGACCGGCATGGTGTTCACCCGCGACGGCGAGGTCATCGCGACCGGTGCCGGCGCCGCCGCACTGGGCAACCCCGCCGAGGCGGTCGCCTTCCTGGTCCGCACCCTGCACGGCCTCGGCGACTCGCTCAAGGCCGGCTCGATCGTCATGACCGGCGCGCTGCACGCCGCAGTGCCCATCGCGGTGGGCGAGACCTACCGCGCCGAGTTCGACCGGCTCGGTCCGGTCTCCGTCCGGATCGTCTGAAGGGACCACCGTGGGACTCCCCGTCGCCATCATCGGCTCCGGCAACATCGGGACCGACCTCATGTACAAGCTCGAGCGGTCCGACCTGCTCGACCTCGTCGCCGTCATCGGCATCGACCCCAAGAGCGACGGCCTCGCGCGCGCCGCGGCGCGCGGCTACGAGGCCCCGCACACCGGCATCGACTGGGTGTCGGAGAACCCCGACGCCGTCAAGCTGGTCTTCGACGCGACGTCGGCGTACGTGCACAAGAAGCACGACGAGGTGCTGTCGCAGCTCGGCATCATCGGCGTCGACCTCACCCCCGCGGCCATCGGCCCCAAGGTGATCCCGTCGGTGAACCTCACCGAGCACCTCGACAAGCGCAACGTCAACATGGTCACCTGCGGCGGGCAGGCGACCACGCCGATGGTCTACGCGGTGCGACGCGTCATCGACCACCTGCCGTACGCCGAGATGGTGTCGACCGTGTCGTCGAAGTCGGCCGGCCCCGGAACGCGCCAGAACATCGACGAGTTCACCCGCACCACCGCCAAGGCGCTCGAGGAGATCGGCGGCGCCACGATCGGCAAGGCCATCATCATCCTCAACCCGGCCGAGCCCCCCATCCTCATGCGCAACACGGTCTTCGCGGGTCTGCCCGAGGGCAGCGACCACGACGCCGTCATCGACTCCATCTACGAGATGGAGAAGGCCGTGGCCCAGTTCGTGCCCGGCTACCGGCTCAAGAACCGCCCCGTCATCGAGGAGGGGCCTTTCAACACGCCCGGCGGCGTCGTGCCGCACCGTGCCGTCGTCCTCCTCGAGGTCGAGGGCGCGGGCGACTACCTGCCGACGTACGCCGGCAACCTCGACATCATGACCGCCGCCGCGCTGCGCGTCGGTGAGGCCTTCGCCGAGCACCTGGAGGTGTCCGCATGACCGCGACTCCCGAGACGACCGCGGCTGCGCCCGACTTCCGTCTCATCGACTCGACCCTGCGCGACGGGTCGCACGCGATCTCCCACCAGTACACGGTGGAGCAGGTCGAGGCGATCGTGAAGGGTCTCGACGGCGCCGGCGTCCAGGTCATCGAGGTGGCCCACGGCGACGGCCTCGGCGGCTCCTCGTTCAACTACGGCTTCAGCGCCGTCGACGAGATGAAGCTCGTCGAGGCGGCCGTGAACTCGACGACGAACGCGAAGATCGCCTGCCTGCTTCTCCCCGGCATCGGCACCGTCGACGACCTCAAGCGCGTGCGCGACCTCGGCGTGGGTGTCGCCCGCATCGCGGTGCACTGCACCGAGGCCGACATCACCGAGCAGCACATCAAGATGGCCAAGGACCTCGGCATGGAGGCCATCGGCTTCCTGATGATGGCCCACATGAACTCCCCCGAGGGCCTGCTCGAGCAGGCGCGGCTGATGGAGTCCTACGGCGCCGACACGGTCTACTTCGCCGACTCCGCCGGCGCGCTCACCACGAACGGCGTGCGAGCCCGCGTGGCGGAGATCGTCGGCGGCATCGACGTCCCGCTCGGCGTCCACGCGCACCAGAACCTCTCGCTCGCCGTGGCCAACTCCATCGCCGCCTACGAGGAGGGCGCGCGCAACCTCGACGGAACGAGCGCCGGCCTCGGCGCCGGTGCGGGCAACTGCCCGACGGAGATCCTCGCCGCGGTGTGCGAGAAGAACGGCATCGTCAGCGGCGTGGACCCGCTCAAGCTGATGGACGTGGCCGAGGACATCACCCGTCCGCTCATGACGCGTCAGCAGGTGATCGACCGCGCGGGCCTGATCCTCGGGTACGCCGGCGTCTACGGCTCGTTCCTGCTCCACGCGCAGCGTGCTGCGGAGCGGTACGGCGTATCGCAGGCCGACATCCTGCTCGAGCTGGGCAGGCGCAAGGTCGTCGGCGGCCAGGAGGACATGATCATCGACGTCGCCCTCGAGCTGGCGAAGAAGCACGCCGAGGCCGAGGTGACGGTGTGACCGCCGTCAGCGAGTTCGCCGACAAGCTGCTCGACGCCGTCAAGGTGCGCCAGGGCCTCGCGCCGCTCTCCGACACGATGGACCTCGACGAGGCGACGGCGCTCGACGTCCAGCAGGCCGTGGTCCAGGCGCGTGTCGACGCGGGCTTCCCGATCGTCGGCGCCAAGCTCGGGCTCACCAGCAAGGCCAAGCAGCAGCAGATGAGCGTGGACCGACCGCTCTACGGCTGGCTCACGTCCGACATGCAGATCGACGTCGCGGTGCCCGTCGTGTGCTCCGACTACATCCAGCCCCGGGTGGAGCCGGAGATCGCGTTCCTGCTCGGGCGCGACCTCGAGGGGAAGACGGTGACGGCCGCGCAGGTGCTGGCCGCGACCGAGGCCTGCTTCGGCGCGATCGACGTCCTCGACTCGCGCTACACCGGCTACAAGTTCACGTTCAACGACGTCACGGCCGACAACGCGTCGTCGGCGGGCTTCGTGCTCGGTGGCACCGCGGTCGACCCGTACGGCCTCGACCTGCGGCTCACCGGCTGCGTGCTGGAGAAGAACGGCGAGCTCGTGCACACCGCCGCCGGTGCGTCGGTGATGGGGCACCCCGCAGCCGCGGTCGCGTGGCTCGTGCGCAAGCTGGCCGAGCGAGGGCAGGGCCTGCAGGCAGGCCACGTCGTGATGGCCGGCGGCATGACCGAGGCCGTCACCGTCGCCCCGGGCGACACCGTGGTCGCGCGGTTCGCGCACCTCGGCACCGTCGAGATCCCGTTCCGGTAGGAGGAGACATGCCGCTGATCCAGGTGACGATGGTCGAGGGCCGCACCGACGAGCAGAAGCGCGCGCTCATCTCCGAGCTGTCGCAGGCCGCCGTGCGCGCTCTCGACGTCCCCCTCGACCGCGTACGGATCGCCATCTACGAGGTGTCGGGCATGGACTGGGGCATCGGCGGCGTCCCGTACGCCGACGTCCGCGGCACCCCGTCGACCGCGGCACCGATCACCGGCGACACCTCCGGCTCCGAGGCCACCTAGCGTCGCGCGGCTGAATCTCGTTTGTCGGGCGACGTGGGCAGGATCTCGTCGGCTGCCTCCGCTCCTGAGCCGCACGCGCCATGCGCTCACAGACGCGCTGACCGCCGCCATGGCCACGACGCCTCCCCGGACGCGACCCGTTCTAACCCGTTCTCATCGAGGGTCGTAGGGCGGCGGGCGCGGGTCGTCAAGGAGGGCGGCGGCGATGCGCTCGACTCATAGCGTTCCGGTGGCCGCCTGCAGGAGCAGGCTCGTCACGCCCACCGACAGCCACAGCACCGCTCCGAGGACGAGTGGCCGGTGCCCTGCGCTCACCAGGCTCGACAGACGGGTGGACAGGCCGATCCCCGAGAGCGCGACGGTGATGAGGAAGACGCCGACGACCGTCAGCGCAGGGTGCCATCCGGCAGGGATGGCGCCGAGCGTCTGCAGCGCGCTGGCGAGCAGGAACCCGACGAGGAACAGCGGCACCACCCGTCGCCACGGCACCCGGCCCCGACGGCCGTCCCGCTCGGTGCGCCGGCTGTCCAGCACGCTGAGCGCCAGGCAGATGGGGATGATCATCAGGCTGCGTGTGAGCTTGACGACGACGCCGTACGCACCCGCCGTCAGGCCGTAGGTGTACGCGGCCGCCACCACCGACGACGTGTCGTTGATCGCCGTCCCGGACCACAGCCCGAAGGAGTGCTGGGAGAGGCCGAGCAGATGACCGATCGTCGGGTAGGACAGGACGGCGACCACGTTGAACAGGAAGATCGTGCCGATCGCGTAGGCGACGTCGACCTCGGCCACCTCCACGACGGCCGTGACCGCCGCGATCGCCGAGGCACCGCAGATCCCGGTGCCGACGCCGATGAGCGTGCGCGCGTCGCGCCCGACCCCGAGCAGCCGGCCGACCAGGGCAGCACCGCCGAGGGCCACCG